>JAZQYD010000043.1:0-5847 GCA_045633405.1 Eubacteriales bacterium
CTCAACGAAAGGAGAAAATGAAATGTATTATTTAGTTGTTATCAAGTCAGACTCACAGGCAATCTTCGCTCACGAAACCGAGGTATCGGCTATGAGTGCTTATCATTCAGAGTTAGCAAGCGATTACCTCTATTTTGAGGACGGAACAATCGACAGATTCACAATCATGGTTTGCAATCAGAGCGGTGATGTTATCGCAAAAGAGTTCAAGTGCAAACAGCCGACAGAGTAGAAAGCGAGGAAAATGAGTGATGTGGGAAGCGATTAGCGAGGTCTTAACTTCATCTAATGCAATCATTGTTCTGATATTCCTTTTCGTTATCATCTTGGTGGCTGTTGCTCTCATAAAGGGTGGATATGTCAACTTCGATAGTGAATCGTTAAAGATAAACTATGGAGAGAGGGAAAGGAATATAATCAAACAGCAACAGGATTATGTATGGCTCCATCTGCAAGAAACCGAAGCCAATCTCCCGAAACCCAAAGGCTATGACAAGAACTTGGGGCAAGTCATTATTCTGACCGTCTACAAAGAGTATGTATCTTGGATATCATTCAACCATCTGACTAAATCGGATGCGTATATCTCGGTGAAGCAGAATAAGCTTGTGGCAATCGTGAACTCTTTGACCGTAAAGACCGAGTTTAAGACGGAAGAATTTATCGACTTAATTAAATCCGATACCAGAAACACAATTTACGAATTGATAAAGATTCGTGAAGTTTATAAAGACATCTGAAAGGAGACAGTATGAAGTTATCAAACAAGACCTATGACAGACTTTGTTTTATCGTTAAGGTAGTTGGGCCTATCTTTACTTTCATCAGTGCGGTGCTTGCAATATGGCATGTTCCCTTTGCCGCACCGATCACGGCAACTCTTGCCGCACTTAACACCTGTCTCGGTGGTATCGTAACCAAGTTAAAGTCAGACTACGACAAACAGTTCGAGAATATCGAGGACTAAGCCTATGGAATATAGAGGGATTGACGTTTCAACTCATCAGAAAGATATAAAATGGTCCCAGGTAGCTGCATCCGGAATACAGTTTGCAATTATCAAGGCCGGAGGATCAGATGCTTCATATGGCAGATATAAAGATTCCAAGTTTGAAAAGAATTACGCAGAAGCAAGAGCAAACGGTATCAAAGTCGGATGCTATTATTTCCACGGTGCATCATGCACTTCATCCGCAGCAGGCGTAGCGGACGCACAGCACTTCTTGTCACTGATCAGTGGAAAGACTTTTGAATATCCTTGCTATTCAGATCTTGAAGCTCCTGGAAGAGCTACTAAAGCAGGCAACACTGATGCAGTAATTGCTTTTTGCGAGACTGTCAAAGCAGCAGGATTCAAAACAGGAGTATATGCTTCCGATATATCAGGATTCAAAGACAGGCTAGATATCAACCGTCTTGCAGGTTATGACAAGTGGGTGGCTATCTATGGAGCAAAGCCCGGATATGTAAAAGACTATCAGGTGTGGCAGTATTCATCGAGCGGAAACGTAGCAGGGATTAAAGGAAGAGTCGATACCGACATTTCCTATTATGACTACTCTGGAAATGTCACTCCCATATATTCATTCAATCTCTGGGGTGCGGATTTCTCACCGGTATTTGATCCTGATTATTACGCCGATAAGTATGCAGATCTTGAAGCTGCGTTCGGTCATGATGCTTCAGCTCTCTGGTCTCACTTCCAGACGTTCGGAATGGTTGAGGCAAGACAGGCTTCTGCAGCGTTCGATGTAATTAAATATAGAGATAGATATCCTGATCTTGAAAAGGCCTATGGAGACAACCTTCCGATGTATTACTGGCACTACTGCTACTTCGGAAAGAAAGAAGGCCGTTCAGGAATATAATGAGTCCTTCGGGACTGGTGCTGCCAGGCATCCCCCTCGCATACCCTCTACTCTTCGGAGTAGGGGGATTTTTTAGTTTAGCAAAAACTTAAGCAGATTATATAGAGTATTTATGCGGGTGGATTTTTAAAAGCCCGAAAATACGGACTTTATGAACGGTTGTGAATTTCAATGAACTAGAAAAAATTCCCTCGTGTCTCACTCATAAAGTCTTAACCATGCGCTTTGCAAAGGTTCACTTAAGCAAAAGGTTAAGCACAAAGAAAAGAGGAGCTGAAAAGCCCCTCTTTTTTGTTAAGTTGCACCGGTGCAACTCATGCCTTGCGGAGTAATTTGATTCCGTCAAGCTGTCTATTTTCCTTTTCTTTCATTTCTTCGAGCCTATGGAAGTATATTTCCTTGGTTATCCTCGAATCATCATGTCCCAGCCTTGCAGATATCGCTTCAAGGTTCATTCCCTTGGCAGCGAGCATAGAGCAGTGAGTGTGTCTCAATGTATGAGGAGTGATCCTGCGTCCTAGGACACGTTCAGACACTTCCCTCAGATATGTGCTGTAAGAATAGTATTTTAGCCGCCCACCTTCCGGATCAGGGAAGAAGATATCTGTTTCAACTCCGAATATCTCATTCTGTCTTTTGACATATTCCCGGATCTTGTCGATTATCTCTCTCAGCTCCTCTTGAACATAGACATCCCTTTTGGATGATAATGTCTTTGGCTCGGTCAGAATCTTATTATTTGCATCGTAGGTCTTATTTACATGAATAACACTGCCCCATACATCACAGTTATCGAGACCGATTACCTCACCGATTCTGAGGCCGCTGGTGGCGAGCAGTTCCGTCATGAGGACCCATCTCTCAACAGTCATAGCCTCTATCAGCTTTGAGAGCTCCCATGGTTCCAGATACTTATCTTGGATCCTTGCCCTCTTAGGGGTGTCTTGGAATGGCGTGAGCTTATCAAAGACTTCTCTGGAATCTGCTATATCGTTTCTGTAAGCCCACAGCCAGAAAGTTTTAAATATCTTTAGGTACCCGTTCAGAGTTCTGTTTTCCTTGCCACTGTCGAGCAATTTAGAACGGATATAGCCAGCTGACAGGGCATTGATATAAGAATCTCCAACAATCTGTAAGAAGCTGTTCAATTCGATGCGGCATTTCCTCAGAGAAGACGGTTTAAGGCTTCGTTCGCTCTCTTTGATATAAATCTTGATTGCATCAGATAAAAGCACCTTCTTGTCCGAAATATGAGTGATCTTATCCTGGAGCTTTCTGAAGGCCTCGACACGAGCTTTCTCAGAGGATCCTTTCACCTTAACGGAGATAATCTTCTCTAGTCCGGTGTCAGGATCCTTTATTCGTTCCTGAGCGTAACCATTCTTATTTATCCACATGATCATCACCCCCGAGCCCTAGCAGCAGGCGTATGTTCTTTTGAGTGGTTTCATCTGCTTTATGATAAGCATCAAGAAGTCTTCTATCACTGCTGCGAGCATCCGGTACCCCGCAAAGATCAGCAAATGATACTTCAAGTGCATCTGCAATCTCTGGAAGTTGGTTTGCATCCGGCATTGCAACTCCACGCTCCCAAGCAGAGATGGTTGTTTGCGGTTTGCCGATTTTATTAGCAAGTTCTTGCTGAGATAAACCGATCAGCCTTCTATATTCTTTTAATCTTGCCGCCAGTCTTTCTCTTTCTTCATTAACCATAGCTTTAACCTCCTTTCGGCTTGATTTTAGCATAATATTATTAATGTTTCAATTTATAATAAAAAAATATTGACACAATATTAGCAAAATGATATTATTCAAACTGTAGTTAGCAAAATAAAACTAACAACACTCGATTTTAGCAATATACTACTAAGGAAAGAGAGGTTAACCAAATGAAAGTAGAGCAGAGACTTGCAGAGATCATCTCAGAGAGATGTATCAACATGAAAGCCCTCGCCGCAAAGGCAGATATCAATTATCAGACGCTCTGCCGATGCCTCAGAGGAGAGCAGGAGCTCAAGGCGGATGAATTTCTGGCTGTTTGCAGAGTAGCAGATGTTGATCCCCGAGAGTTCATAGCAGCATGAGCTGGTTAAGCCCTTCGGATGTACAAACTGTTTTCAGAATCGGAAGAACAACAGCCTTCCAGCTGATTAAAGAATACAAGGCGAACGGCGGGGAGATCATCCGGATCGGGAGGCTCACAAGAGTACCAGAGGAACAATTCACAGAATTTCTGAAAGAGAGAGGCAATGAAGAACACGATTAACGTCTTATTCACCTTGATAGTCGGAATAGCGGTTGGGATTGCTGCTTACGGATCATATACAAGCCATAACTACTCAATGACAGCGCAGGCACCTGAGCCGCAGATCGAATACGTATACATCGAGAAAGAACCAGAAGTGATTACCGAAACGGTGTACGTAGAGATCGAACCTGAGCCCTTTTATTTAAACCTTACAGCTGAAGAGTGTGATCTTCTCGAGCAGATAGCATTCGCCGAAGCTGAAAGCGAGGGGACGCGGGGGATGGTAATGGTTATGAACGTAGTCCTTAACAGGGTCGAGGCTCCGGGATTCGGAGACAGCATTGAAGAGGTAATCTTCGCAGAGGGTCAGTTCTATACAGAAGGAATGAGGCCTGATGTCTCTGAGGAATGCCACGAAGCAATGGCACTTGTCCTTGAAGGGGCGGACTTCTCTCAAGGGGCTCTTTACTTCAATAAATACGGGTATCGAAATGGGAAGGAACCGCTTTTCCAGTATGGAGCCCACTACTTTACCAGATAGGAGAAAGAAAATGCTCAATATTTACTTAAGCGGACCGATTACCGGTACCGATGACTACAAGACCCGCTTCGAGTTTGCAGAAGCAAAGGTCAATCAGAAGTTTGGAGACAGCGCGAGAGCAATCAATCCGGTCAAGATTGGAGAGCAGCTTCCGGAGTCCATAACATATGACGAGATCATGCAGATATGTTTCGACACCATAAGGGCTTGCAATGTAGTTCTTCTGATGCCGGGATGGCAGAAATCAATGGGATGCAACCAGGAATATGGTTACGCAATAGGAATAGGAAAAGAGGTAGTCAAATGGGAAGAGTGGTTTTAGAAGACCTGCTGAACCTGCTGAACGGTCCTGACATCGTAAGGATCAAGCAGAAGGATGACGATTCAACCTGTTATGAAGGCTTTTACGGGATCCTCAGAGATCATAAGCACTGGCTTATAACACCGTATGAACTCCGCACCGTGAAAGAGTATCACGTAGCAGCGGAGATAAGACATAAGAACTGGAAGGAGCTCGGCCTTGCCGCTCCGATGATGCCTGAAGAGCAGGCACAGTACAACTTCATGGATATGCAGGTGAATATCATTCATGAGATATGGGTATAAAGAAAGGACCGCCTGCCAGCGGTCCAACACGAGGACATATGTAATTAAGTTGACATAAATATTATACGTCCTCGGGCTTAAAAAGTCAATTTTTAAAAGTGGGTTTAAGCCTTTTTTATTCGTTCATTAGGATATTAAACTTACGAACACCCGAAGGAGAAAATCTTGTACACAAAAGTCACCTATGACCTCGGAGAGGTTAGAGAGATTCAAAAATATATCCCAGGAAATTATGGAGCTCCCGGATGTCCGAGGGAGCGAAAAAGAAAAAGGACACCTGAAGAGATAAAAAGACAGAACGAGAGGAACAAGAGGAGAAAAGTTCAGAGGCTGATCATGGCGAACTTCTCAGAAGGAGACCTTCACGTCACATTGACCTATGCAAAGGATAGAAGACCTGAGACAGCTGAAGAAGCCAACGCACTAAGAGCCAAGTTCCTCGCAGAGCTCAGGAAGAAGTTCCGGAAAGCGGAAGTAGACCTGAAATATATCGGGGTAACAGAGATCGGATCCCGTGGAGCAGTCCATCACCATATTGTCATCAATAACCCCGAGGGGGTGGATGTGATGAAGCTGATCCAGAA
>JAZQYD010000044.1:0-34700 GCA_045633405.1 Eubacteriales bacterium
CACGTAACCGTTGTATGTGGGGATGTGCAGATATGCGGTTATGACAAAAACCAACGCTGAAAGCATTCCTGATATACACATTAATTTTGTATGATTCTTTTTCATAATTAGCAATTAAATTTTATGGCAATGTCATCCATAAAATCAATCTAACACACCTTTCAACAAATTCTTATTTATCGCTGAGTTTATTATAGCACAAATTTCGCATTTTTTCAATACATTTGCCTACCGTATAACGAAAAAACTTTCGTTTCGTTGATACACCTATCGTCCCGTTGATAAGGCTTTCGTTCCGTAGTTGTTGGATATAAAGAAAAAGAGCCCTGCAAAAGTGCGGTTAAACACTCCTACAAGGCTCTGCTGTTTACTTACAGAAAGGAACTAACTCCCTTTATGCAAAGAAAAAAGGTTCAATACTTTTGTATCAAACCTTTGCTTTTCTTATGGTGCGGATGACGGGATTTGATTCTCGGCGAACTACGCCTGCGGTCATTCGCGGGGCGGACTCGTCATTTAGAAGAGTCCGCTAACACCGCTCCTACTTCAAATCCCATCGCCCATACAATGTAAAAACACCCCGACCTAAAGTCGGGGTGCCTTCACATGGTGCGGATGACGGGATTTGAACCCACACGTCTCTCAACACTGGAACCTGAAACCAGCGCGTCTGCCGTTCCGCCACATCCGCATATGTCATTTTAGCGAGACCTTTAATATTATGCAAATCTCACCTTTGATATAATAGCATATCTTTTTCAATTTGTCAATGAGCTTTTTTGTTTTTTTCATCACTCTTAATCTAAGCATCATGGACGTAATAAAAACGAACGCTTTTTCTCATTTCCCATTGTTTTTTCAAAAACGCTGTGCTATAATTGATGAAGGAGAGAAATCTCTTAAATGAAAAATAAAAAGTATTTGATTGGAGTGCTTTATGGAAAATATCAGAATTCAGGACGATCTTTATAGCTTTGTCAACGGTGAGGCCTTGGAGAAGCTCGTAATTCCCGACGATAAGCCTATGGCGGGCGGATTCTCGGAGCTTGCTGATGAGGTAGAGAAGATTATGATGGAGGAGTTTGAGACTATGGCGAATGCCGAGTCTTGCCCGAACGACTTTCTTAAGAGAGCGTGCCGTCTCTACACGGTAGCGAAGGATGCGGACAAAAAGGCGAAGGACGGTATCGCCCCCGCACTGAAGGTCCTCAGCATTCTCGATGAGATAAAGAGTGCATCCGACCTCGGAAGACTTTATAAGACGGTAGCTCTTCTCGGCATACCCACACCCGTGAACATCGGTGCTGAGGTGGATATGAAGGATACGAAAAGACGCCGTGTATACATACAGGGAGCACGTGTAATTCTTCCCGACGTGTCCTACTACAAGCCCGGGATGGAGGCTCAGAAGGCTCAGATCCTCGGTATATGGACTAACGTAGCTAAGGCTGTTATGGCTAAGACCGACCTCTCCCCCGAGGCTCAGGAGAAGTACGTTGCCGATGCACTTCTCTTCGATGAGAAGATCTCGGGGCTTGCCAAGAGCAATGAGGAGTGGTCGAGATACGTCGAGATGTACAATCCCATGCCCGAGGCTGAGGTTGCATCTATGCTCTCAACGGTTAACTTCGACGCTATTCTCACAGATCTTTTCGGACGCGTTCCCGATATTGTCGTTGTGACCGAGCCCCGTTACTTCGGCGGCTTCGCCGACCTCTTCAATGACGAGACGGTCGAGCTCTATAAGCATTGGGCGTATGTTACAGGTCTTCTCAGATTCTGCGAGTACCTCTCCGAGGAGCTTCGTGACATGGGCGGTATGTATATGAGAGCCATCACGGGTGTCGCTGTGATGCAGTCCATCGAGAAGTTCGCATATAACCTCGCATCCAATATGTATTCCGAGCCCGTTGGAATATACTACGGTGACAAGTACTTCGGCGAGGAGGCTAAGCGTGACGTTACCGAGATCGTATATCAGATCATCGATACCTATAAGAAGCGTATCAAGACAAACGAGATCCTCGGCGAAGCTACTAAGGAGAAGGCGATCCTGAAGCTTTCTACAATGGGCGTTAAGATGGGATATCCCGACAAGGTGAGACCCATATACGATCAGCTCGTGTTCAATCCCGACGACTCCCTATTCGATATTATGCTCTCGCTTAATAAGATCAAGGAGCTTGATATGCTCGCAAGCCTTGATAAGCCCACCACACCCGAGGATTGGGCAATGCCCGGTCATATGGTCAATGCGTGCTACAATCCCTTCGTAAACGACATTACCTTCCCCGCGGCTATCCTTCAGGCTCCCTTCTACTCTCTCAAGCAGACGAGAAGCGAGAATCTCGGCGGTATCGGTGCGGTGATAGGCCACGAAATTTCACACGCCTTCGACTCAAACGGTGCAAAGTGCGATGAAAACGGTAACATCAACGACTGGTGGACTGCAGAGGACTTCGCAAGATTCGACGGCAAGGTTAAAGAGATGATCGAGCAGTTCGACGGCATCGAGCTTCCCTGGGGTAAGGTGAACGGTGCCTTCATCGTCAGCGAGAATATGGCTGATAACGGCGGTGTCTCCGTTACCCTCGACATCATGTCGAGCACTGAGGGTACATCCTATGAGGAGTACTTCTACAACTGGGCAAGAATATGGTGCTCGAAGGCTCGCCCCGAGTTCCTCGCTATGCTCCTTGCGGTAGACGTACACGGCCCCTCCTGTCTGCGTGCGAATATGCCTCCCCGTAACTTCCCCGAGTGGTACACTACCTTCGGTGTCACGGAGACGGACGGTATGTACATCGCACCTGAGAAGCGTATAGTTATCTGGTAAAATAATATCCGAGCCCGTCATTCTTCGGCACATCCGCCGTGACGGGCTCTTTTTGAAAAACAAACGAAAAAAACCTTCGGGTAGGGGGCGTGTATGGAAATTAAGGGCATAAAACGCACATTTTCCTTGATAGGAGAGGAGCAGTATAACACAATCGGTGCATTCTGGGATGAGATGGAGAGTCTGTTCGGTCTCGAGAATCTTCTCGGCGTCGGCTACAATTGGCAGGAGGGCAGTATGGACTACCTCATCGCTCTCTCGGACGGTGTCATAGACGGATTTAACGAGACTCTGATACTCCCCGATGACGGATGGATCAGTCGGAAGGGCAGAACCGAATCGCTGAAGGCTCTCTATGACGAAATATACAAGGACGGCCGCCTTTCTTATGAAATCGAGCGTTTTTATGAAAACGGTGAGTGCCTTATAAGCTTTATCAGGGCGTGATGATCTCTTTCGCATTTCTTTCGCTCTCATAAGGCTGACGGGTGAAAAACCGCGTTAGCACGCCAATATATTTTGCAATTCTTCCATAGTTTGTTTCAATTTTTGTTTTTATCGGCACTCTCACTTGTATTGTGAGGGTGCTTGTGCTATAATTGCGGAGCACGACTTTCGGAAGGAGGCACCGCTAAAATGGAAGCAATAAGAGACGCGATTTCATTTGTCTACGACAATATTCTCAGCATATCTATGCTCATTCTTTTAATAGCTGCGGGCATATTCCTGACGGTCAGGACGGGCTTTTTCCAGTTCAGACGCTTCGGGTATGCATTTAAGAACACGATAGGCAGTCTCTTCGACAAAAGCCAGCATAAGAAGGATAAGTCGGGTGTCAGCCCCTTCCAGGCAGTGACCACCGCTCTTGCGGGCACAATAGGCACGGGAAGTATAGCGGGAGTTGCTACCGCACTCGTTCTCGGCGGTCCGGGTGCTATCTTCTGGATGTGGATCAGTGCCCTTGTCGGTATGGTTACCAAATATTCCGAGATCGTCCTGGCGGTCAAGTTCCGCGAGAGGGACGAGGACGGTACGCCCATCGGCGGCCCTATGTATTATATCGAGCGTGGACTCGGTAAAAGATGGCTTGCGGTCATCTTCTCGGTCTTCGCTATGATTGCCTGCATCGGCACGGGCAACGCTACTCAGTCCAATTCCATATCGAGCGTCCTTGAGAGCAACTACGATATCCCCCTTTGGATCACGGGTCTTATCCTCTCGGTGCTTGTCGGCTGTGTCATTATCGGAGGAGTCAAGAGGATCGCCACGATCAACGAGAAGCTTGTTCCCGTAATGGCTGTGTTCTTTATTCTTTCGTCCTTAGCCGCTCTTGTCATTAACGTAAAGCTTATTCCGAATGCCTTCGGTATGATATTTAAAGAGGCGTTTAACTTCAAGTCCGCCTTCGGCGGTGTCGCAGGCTACGGCATTCTCAATGCTATGCGTTACGGCGTGGGAAGGGGAGTGTTCACCAACGAGGCGGGTCTCGGCTCGGCTCCCATCGCACATTCTGCATCGAATACCGAAGACCCCGTGAAGCAGGGACTTTGGGGCGTATTCGAGGTGTTCATCACCACGATAATCATCTGTACCGTTTCGGCTATCATCATACTCACCTCGAGCGTCTATCTCGATGCCTTTGATCTCGGCGTAGCTCCCGAGGTAACAGGAGCAGCCCTCTCGGGCGTCGCACTGAATGAGGTAATCCCCTATTTCGGCAGCTTCGTCATAATGGCGTCCACCGTGTTCTTCGCTCTCTCCACCATACTTGGCTGGGCGTATTACGGTGAGGTCTCCGCAAGATATATCTTTAAGAATCATCCGAAGGCGGCAGTGCAGATTTACAGACTCGTCTATCTCGTCTTCGTGTTTGTCGGTGCGGTTGCCAACATCAACACGGTATGGCTCGTCGCCGATTGCTTCAACGCTCTTATGGCTCTTCCCAACCTGATCGCTCTCATCGCTCTCTCGGGCATTGTGATCAAGGAGACGAAGCGTCATTTCAGCAAAAACAGCGGGGAATTACATATTCCCGACAGGGATTTGAAATAACGTATTATAAATGCAGGGCTTCGGCTCTGCATTTTATTTTTTTGTACTGCTTATATTTTATCGAATAAAATATTGAAATTTTAATAAACGTGTGGTAAAATAAAGAAAAAATGCTTTTTTGGAGGACTATATGAAAAAGCTGCTTGCACTGCTTCTTGTTCTGTGTATGCTCTTCGTGCTCGTCTCCTGTGAGATCTCTCTCGGAGATTCGGACGGCACCTCGGATAAGGGCGACAACAATGACAATAAGGATGACGGCAATAATAACGGAGATGGCGGTAAGGATGACGGCAATAACGGCGAAAAAACGCACACCTATACCGACTTCACTCCCTCGGATAAGTCCCTTATCAATGAAAAGATAGGCCGTCTTATCCCCTTCCTTTCCAATGATGAATACTACCTCGAGGAGTACAGCTCCTATATCGGAGAGGGATACACCCAGATAGGTGTCAACTTCTATACCGTAGGCACTACCGAGGAGGAATATGAGGCATACCGTGCTCTCTTCGCCGATTTCACGCTTGAGGGCGAGAGTGAGTCCGGAGCGGGCGGTATAATGTACAGATACGTGAAGGGCAACCTCCACGTTGATATGGTTCGTTTCCTTGATGCTACCACGGGCTTGTACTACGTTGATATCTTCGCTTACGTTATCGAGGGCAGCGGCGACGGCACCGGCAACGGTAACGGCTCGGAGGATAAAGGCGATTACACCTACACCGACTTCACAGATGATGAGAAGAAGCTCCTTAATGAGAGATTCGGATTTGTAATTCCGTTCCTTCCTAACAACGAGTATGTGCTCGAGGTGTACACCTACGAGTCCGCCGAGGCTACCGAGGAGGGCTACAACTTCTATGCGTTTGAGGTTACAAGTGAGGAGTTCGCGAAGTACCTCGCACTCTTCGACAGCTTCACCTCCGACGGCACCGAGGAGGACGATAACGGTGACGCGTGGTACTACTTCTCGTCGGGCGACGTGATGATCGACCTCGCCTACTATTACTACGATGATGCCGAGTGCTACATACTCGACCTCTACATTTACGTCTATACGAGCATAACTTCTCCCGATGATTCGGGTAATTCAGGCTCGGGCGACTCGGGCAATACGGGCCCCTTTACAGACTTCACTGCTGAAGAGAAGCAGCTTATGACAGACCGTCTCGGTCAGCTCATCCCCTTCCTTACGAATAACGAGTATTATCTCGAGGAGTATGATTACTCCGAGGACGGCTATTCCGAGTGCGGCGTTAACTTCTACACCTTCGGCAACACTCAGGCTGAGTTTGAAGAGTACCTGAAAAACTTCGACTCCTATACCCTCGACGGCACCGAGGAGGACGAATACGGCGACACCTGGTACTACTACTCGAAGGGTGACCTCGCTATCGACGTGACCTTCTACTACTATAACGGCAATTACGTTTTAGATATGTATGCCTACATTGTAACCGAGGGTGAGTCGGGCTCGGGCGACTCGGGTAATACCGGCACGGGCGGCTCAGGCAATTCGGGCAATGCCGGCACGGGTGTAGACCTTATCACAAATGCGGGTGCAGGTCTCCCCGAGGGCGAGGACGGCGTCTTCAACGTTGACTTCACCAAGGCTGAGAACGTAAAGGACGTTACCGATCAGGGCTACTATCTTGACGGATGCCCCACCACGGGCTCTCCCTCCGTGCTTGTTATCCCCGTAGAGTTCAAGGATATTACCGCACTCAGTAAGGGATACACCACCGAGACTCTTTCAAACGCATTTGTTCAAAACGGACTGACCGATTATTACTCCGTATTTGATTATTACTATCTTTCGAGCATATACAAGCTCGAGCTTGACGTGACCGTCCTCGACTTCTGGTTCATGCCGAAGGAGAACAGCACCTACTATTATAACGCTACCTACGATTACTACGGCGACGTGGTCTCTATCGGCGATCAGCTGATCCTCGATGAGGCTCTTGCATACCTGGCAGAACTCATGGACCTTTCCAAGTTCGACTCGGATAACAACGGTACTATCGATTCCGTAATTCTCGTTAATACCCTCGACGTCGGCAATGACGACTTCCACTGGGCTTACCGCTATTGGAATATCTATACCGATGATGACGGATACTTCTACGAGTATGACGGCGTTAGTGCTAACGATTATATCTGGGTTGCATATCAGTTCCTTCACGAGTCGACGGACGCATTGGGAAATACCTCCTATGACACCTCTGTTATGAACACCTACACCTTCATCCACGAGTTCGGACATATCCTCGGTGCGGACGATTACTATGACACCGAGTACGTAAACGAGCCGATGGGCGGATGTGACATCATGGACTCCATGCTCGGAGACCACAACGCATATACTAAATTCAATCTCGGCTGGATCACTTCGTCGAGGCTTGTAGTGACCGATACCACCGTTACCCTTACTCTTTCCGACTTCCAATCGACGGGTGACACTATCATCATTGCGAACAACTGGGACGAGAAGCTCGGTGTATATCAGGAGTACTACGTGATCGCCTACTATAAGGGCGAGGGTCTCAACGGAGGCGATGCGGGCTACTTCTACAATGACGGTATCGTTGTCTACCACGTGAACGCATCTCTTTACAGAGAGGAGATCGACGGCGAGGTCTACTATGACGTATATAACTCCAACACCTCGTCCTCGAGCGACTACGGCACCGAGGATAACCTCATCGAGTACGTGAAGTCCTCGGAGGATACCTACGTATACCTTGCGGGATATACGATGCCCGAGGTTACGGACGATCAGGGCAATAAGCTCTCTTATACCTTCACTGTCGACTCGATCACATCCGACACCGCAACCCTGACATTCACTGCAAAATAAAACACAATTTCGATACACCTATGGAGGTAAACTATGAAAAACACTAAGAAGCTCTTGACTTTATTTCTTGCTTTGGTGATGCTCGCATCATCGCTCTTCCTTATTTCATCCTGCGGATCAAAGGATGATGACGACAATGAGGATGAGAAGGAAAATAAGGTAAGATACGATCTTACAGACGTTAATTTCTCGAATATTACCGTAGAGCATTTTGAATACAACTACGTGATCTTCGATTACGATAAGAATACCTACAAGCTTGAGAATAAGGTTAAGGCTAACGGCATTGTATCCAAGCAGACGGGTAGCTTCACGGTAGGCTCGAATTACCGCCTTGAGATTACTAACGATGACGTTTCCGCGATGAACTACTTCCTCTACGAGGGAGAGACCGCTACTCTTAAGGATGGCACGCTTCACATAGAGGCGTATATCCCCGGCTACGGCAACGTTTCCATGACCTATAAGAACTCGGTCGGAGCACCGGGCGGCTCGACCTCGCAGAATAACGGCAGCAATACCGGAACGAAATACAATCTTGTAAGCGTCAATATCACCGGCGTCACCCTAGATCAGTTTGAATATAACTACATCAGATTCGATTTTACAAAGGGTACGTATTGGCTTGAAAACAAGGTGAAGGCTAACGGCATAGTTACTAAGCAGACGGGTACCTTCACCGTTGACAATGACGGAAGGGTTACCATCACCAACGATCAGGTGCCCTCCGTGAGATACTTGCTCATTGATGGCGAGACCCTATATTTCGACGGCGATAAGTTTATTGTCACAGCCTACGTTCAAGGCTACGGCACCCTTTCGATGACCTATAAGAAATAATCTTGGATAAAACCGAATAAAAGGAAGAGCAAGAGCTTGGGAGCTACCCATGATTCTTGCTCTTTTTTTAACGGGCAATCATTACGTCATTGGGAAAAAACAGCGTTTTTTGGTCGGGGGCTTACTCCCGCCGTTTTATTTTATTGAATTTTCCGTACGCCATCCTCCTTTTCTCGCACGTATTATTGCCGATTTTCCTTTACTATATATAAAATATATAAAAATTAACAAGATTTCACTTGACAAAATCACCCGAGTGTGGTACAAGTAAAGGGATAGATTATTTTTAAAGGGGGGACTTATATGATATTCGGTAAGCATATAAACAAGTACTATCTGCGTTTTTTACCGATGCTCTTGCTTGGTATTCTTGCACTTTTGCTTGTTGATTTCATGCAGCTGAAGATTCCCGAGCTATACGGAATGATAGTTGACGGTATTACCTACGGTGTTGTCGAGATCGACGGTGAGACCGTTCCTTTTGATATGGACTTTTTGCTTGATGAGGTGTGTCTGCCGATGCTCTTCATCGTGCTCTGCCTCGCTGTCGGACGCTTCCTTTGGCGTATCTGCTTCTTCGGTACCGCTATCCGTGTCGAGACCGCACTCCGTCATGAGATGTTCGGCCGCTCGAAGGAGCTCTCTCAGCAGTTCTACCAGCGTAACAAGGTCGGTAATATGATGTCCCTCTACACCAATGACCTTGAGACGGTGAACGAGTGCTTCGGTGACGGTATTCTCATGCTCTTCGATGCACTTCTTCTCGGTACTCTCGCTATTATCAAGATGGCGGAGAAGAACGGACTTCTTACCCTTCTTTCGCTCATTCCCATGGCATTCCTTCTCGTCATCGGTACCATTGTCGGTAAGCAGATGATGGATAAATGGGAGAAGAGGCAGGAGGCATTCTCGAGCCTCTCCGACTTTACTCAGGAGAACTTCTCGGGTATCGCCGTTATTAAGGCGTTTGTCAAAGAGTTCCGTGAGCTGTGGGCCTTCAAGAAGCTCAACCGTGATAACGAGGAGGCTAACGTCTCCTTCACGAGGACTTCGACTCTTTTACATATCTCCGTAACCTTCTTTGTCGAGTCGGTAATCTGCGTTATCCTCGGATACGGAGGCTACCTCGTATATAAGAACAAATTCACGGGAGGCGACCTCGTTGCATTCATCTCCTATTTCACCTCGATCATATGGCCCGTTATGGCTGTGTCTCAGCTTATCGATATGTCCTCGAGAGGTAAGGCATCTCTCAAGAGAATAAGCGACCTTCTCGATACCGAGATCGACGTGAAGGACAGAGAGGGCGTTACCGATATCGGCGAGATCAGAGGCGATATCGAGTTCCGTAACCTCACCTTCAGATACCCCGATGCTGACTACGATGCACTCTCGGACGTTTCCTTCAAGATATCGGCAGGCGAGAACGTCGGCATTATCGGTAAGACGGGTGCGGGTAAGACCACGCTTGTCGACCTTATTTTAAGAACCTATAACGTGCCTGACGGCACACTCTTCGTAGACGGACATGACGTGAACGATATTCCCATCCGTAACGTCAGACAGTATTCCGCATACGTCCCTCAGGATAACTTCCTCTTCTCGGATACGATAGAGAACAATATCGCCTTTGCGACCGACGGCGGAGATATCGATGACGTCAGACGTGCCGCGGTTCTCTCGGACGTGGACGGAAACGTCTCCGAATTCAAGGAGGGCTATTCCACAGTCCTCGGCGAGCGTGGAGTTACCGTCTCGGGCGGACAGAAGCAGAGAATATCCATTGCCAGAGCTCTTATGAAGGATGCCTCCATCCTCATCCTCGATGACTCCGTAAGTGCTGTCGATACCGCCACCGAGGAGATTATTATCGAGAACCTCAGACGCGAGAGACTCGGTAAGACTACCATCCTTATCGCACACCGTATCTCCACGGTCAAGCGTATGGACAAGGTCATATTCATAGATGACGGATGCATTAAGGCTGTCGGCTCTCACGATGAGCTCGTAGCCTCCTGCCCCGAATATAATACCATGGTCGAGCTTCAGAAGCTCGATGAGGAAAGGGGGTAATATCATGACTGAAATACATAAGATATATCCTCTGCTCATACTCGGTGCCGCCATCGGCCTCTTCGCTACTATCTTTATAATAGCCTACGCTACCATGAAGAATAAGAAGGAGGCTATCGGCTTCGACCGACATATGAAGGATTCCGAGATCATAAAGAGGCTTCTCGGATATGCAAGACCTCACCTTAAGTCCTTCATCCTCGTCCTCTTCATTATGCTCGCATCCATCGCCTACGATATCATCTCGCCCCTTCTTGTGGGTAGAATACAGTCTATTATCCAGCAGCAGACGGGCTTTGAGATGTCACAGCTTCTTTCCATAGTTGCCGTTTATGCAGGCATACTTATAGTATCTCTTGTGTGCACCTACGTTCAGTCCATTATTCTTCAGAGAGTAGGACAGAAGATTCTCTCGAGAATACGTGAGGATACCTTCGTGCATATCGAGAGCCTCTCCCACTCACAGCTTCACTCGATGCCCGTCGGTAAGCTTGTGACGAGAGTTACCAACGACTCCAACGCCATCTCTATGATGTTCACGCACCTGCTTGTCAACCTTGTGAAGAACTGCTTCATCATCGTCGGTGTCTTCACGGCAATGCTGTGCCTCAACTACGTGCTCACCCTTATGGTGCTTTGCTTCGTGCCCTTCATCGTGCTCTTCACACTCATCTTCAGGAAGTTTACAAGAAGTGCATACCGTAAGGTTAAGGATCGCACGACCGATATGAACACCTTCCTCTCCGAGAACCTCTCGGGAATGAAGATAACGCAGATATTCAACAGAGAGAACAGAAAGCTCTCGGAGTTCGATGACAGAAATGACGGCCTCGGCCATGCGAAGCGTAGGGAAATTCTGACCTTCGCCATCTTCCGTCCCACGATATATATGCTTTACGTATCGTCGAACCTCGCTCTCTTCTATCTCGCAGCCCGCGGACATATCGAGAATATCACCTATCTCGGACAGACTATAACAGCCGCAGTCCTGATATCCTTCTATATGTTCATATCGAAGTTCTTCAACCCGATACAGAACCTCGCCGAGCAGTTCAACAGGCTTCAGTCTGCCTTCGCCTCGGCAGAGAAGATTTTCACAGTCCTTGATATGGAGCCCGAGATCGTGGATGATCCCGATGCCATCGAGCTCGATGAGGTCAGGGGCGAGATCGAGTTCAAGAACGTATGGTTCTCGTATATCGAGGGCGAATGGGTGCTTAAGGACGTCTCCTTCAAGGTAAACGCAAGAGAGACGGTCGCCTTTGTCGGCTCGACCGGCTCGGGTAAGACCACTATACTCTCTCTCATATGCCGTAACTACGATATACAAAAGGGCGAGATCCTTATTGACGGTGTCAACATAAGGAAGATAAAGATATCCTCCCTTCGCCGTCACTTCGGTCAGATGCTTCAGGACGTGTTTATTTTCTCGGGCACTATCCGCTCGAATATCGTGCTCCGTGACGACAGCATTACCGATGAGGAGGTTAGGCGTACCTGCGAATACGTTAATGCCAACCACTTTATAGATAAGCTTGCGGACGGTCTTGACGAGGAGGTTCGTGAGAGAGGTAACAACTTCTCCGCAGGACAGCGTCAGCTCTTATCCTTCGCCCGTACGATAGTGCATAAGCCCTCCGTTATGATACTCGATGAGGCTACTGCGAATATCGATACCGAGACCGAGGTGCTGATTCAGGATTCTCTTGAGAAGATGAGAAATATCGGCACAATGCTGATCGTTGCTCACAGACTTTCCACCATTCAGCACGCAGACAGAATTATTGTGCTCTCTCACGGAGAGATCATCGAGGAGGGCAACCACTTCGAGCTTCTTGAGAGAAAGGGGGCTTATTACGGCCTCTATATGCTTCAGTATAAGAAGGATCAGCTTCGTCTTTCATAAAAAAGTGAGGAGAAAATATGCGTATAGACCGTTTTCTCTCGGATATGGGCATCGCCTCACGTAAGGAGGCGAAGGACGCCGCTCGCCGCGGAGGCATCTCCGTAAACGGTGTGGCGGTTAAGGATACGTCCGCCCATATTGATCCGAAAATTGACACGGTGTGCTACCTCGGGCGTGAGATATCGTACCGAGAGCATACCTACGTTATGCTGAATAAGCCCGAGGGCTACGTATCTGCGACCGAGGATTCACGCCTTCCGGTTGTAACCGAGCTTCTCTCCGACGAGCTTCGCCGTCTTGAGCTTTTTCCCGTTGGCAGACTCGACAGAGATACCACGGGTCTTATGATACTCACCGACCACGGCGAGCTCGCACACTCGCTCCTCTCACCCCGCCACCACGTAGAGAAGGTGTATAGGTTTGAGTCAGCTGAGCCTATGAGAGAGGGAGTCGAGGAGGAGTTCCGAGGGGGTGTTACCCTTGCGGATGGGTATGAATGTAAGAGTGCCGTGATAGTGCTCGACCCCGACCGTATGGGCGGACTTATCACTCTCACCGAGGGAAAATACCATCAGATCAAGAGAATGGTGGCATCCACCTCGAACAGAGTAACGCGTCTTGAACGTATCTCGTTCGGTGAAATACCGCTCGATCCCACCCTTGAGCGTGGAGAGTGGCGTTTTCTGACCGATGAGGAGATATCACTCCTTATTAGTCAATCTAACCTGCAAAAGTAAACAATTATATACATTATAGGAGAAATTATGGACATCTTAAAGACATTAGCCGAGGAATTCAAGATAAAGGAGGAGCAGGTTAAGGCAACCGTCGATCTTATCGACGAGGGTAATACCATCCCCTTTATTTCAAGATACCGTAAGGAGGTTACGGGTAGCCTTGACGATGCGACGCTTCGTGATCTTTTCGACAGACTTCAGTATCTTCGCAATCTCGAGGAGAGAAGAGTACAGATCTCGTCGATCATCGAGGAGCAGGGTAAGCTTACACCCGAGATCACCTTTGCACTTAACAATGCGAAGACTCTCGTAGAGCTCGAGGATATCTACCGTCCCTACAAGCCGAAGCGTACCACAAGAGGCTCTATCGCAAGAGCGAAGGGACTCGAGCCCCTCGCACAGTACATCATGGAGCAGAGAGACTCCTACGATCCCGCGATCGAGGTGTATGCCGAGGAGTTTATTTCGACCGAGGAGGGCAAGGAGGTTTCCGATGCCGATGCCGCTCTCGCAGGTGCTTCGGATATTATCGCTGAGGATATCTCCAACGATGCCGAGATCAGAAAGCTCCTGCGTGAGTTCACGATGAAGAACGGCTCCATGACCACCAAGGGTGCAACCGAGGAGTCCTCCGTATATGAGAACTACTATGATTTCTCCGAGCCTATAAAGAAGCTGAAGGGACACCGTGTCCTCGCTATCAACAGAGGAGAGAAGGAGGACTTCCTCAAGGTCTCCGTTACTCTTCCCGAGGATGACGGCATCGCTCAGCTCGTTTCCCGTGTTATCACCAACAAGAATTCTCCCGCACTCCCCCGTCTTATGGAGACTATTAAGGATGCATATGACAGACTCCTCTTCCCCGCAATTGAGAGAGAGGTGCGTACAGCCCTCCTTGACGATGCGTGCGAGGGAGCTCTCAAGGTGTTCGCAGAGAATCTCAGAAACCTTCTTCTCGTCTCGCCCCTCAAGGGTAAGACCGTGCTCGGCTACGACCCCGGCTACGGCCACGGCTGTAAGCTCGCCGTTGTTGATAAGACGGGTAAGGTTCTCGATACCGCAGTAATTTATCCCTTCCGCTCGAAGGGCAGAGATAACGAGGACGATCTCGAGAGATCGAAGACTGTTGTTCTCAGACTCATCAAGAAGCATAACGTTGACGTTGTTTCCATCGGAAACGGTACCGCCTCCCGTGAGAGCGAGAAGTTCATCGCAGACAGAGTTATCCGCGACCCCGCTTGCCCCAAGGGCGTTAAGTACACCATCGTATCCGAGGCGGGTGCATCCGTTTATTCCGCATCGAAGCTCGCAACCGAGGAGTTCCCCGACTTCGACGTTATGCAGAGAAGTGCCGTTTCCATTGCGAGACGACTTCAGGACCCCCTTGCAGAGCTTGTTAAGATCGAGCCTAAGGCTATCGGTGTCGGACAGTATCAGCACGATATGAAGCAGGCGAGACTCACCGAGGCTCTCGGCGGAGTTGTTGAGGACTGTGTTAACGGTGTCGGAGTTGATATCAATACCGCATCCTACTCGCTCCTCTCCTACGTCTCGGGTATCAATACCACCGCTGCTAAGAATATTGTAAAGTACAGAGAGGAGAACGGTGAGTTCACCTCGAGAAAGCAGATACTCAAGGTTCCGAAGATCGGTGACAAGGCGTTCCTCCAGTGTGCAGGCTTCCTTCGTGTTCCCGGCGGCAGAGACGTGCTCGACAATACCGGAGTTCACCCCGAGTCCTATGCAGTTGCAGAGGATCTTCTTAAGAGATTCGAGTTCTCCCTTGAGGACGTGAAGGCGGGTAACCTCGCTCTTCTCAGATTTAAGGCAGAGAAGTACGGCATCGAGAAGCTCGCACGTGAGCTCGGCTGCGGTGCCCCCACCCTTAACGATATTATCTCCGAGCTTGAGAAGCCCGGCCGTGACATCCGTGACGATGCTCCCGCACCCGTTCTCTCCACCGACGTTCTTGAGATCACCGACCTTAAGCCCGGTATGCAGATCAAGGGTACTGTCAGAAACGTTATCGACTTCGGCTGCTTCGTTGATATCGGAGTGCACCACGACGGTCTTCTCCACATCTCCGAGATGTCCGACAGATACGTTAAGCATCCCTCCGAGCTCTTCTCGGTAGGCGACGTCATCGAGGTTCTTGTCAAGGACGTTAACGTTGAGAAGCACAGAATCTCTCTTACACGTAAGGGCATGGGCTCTGCGAAATAAGCTCGCAAGGCTCTCGGAAAATATAATAAAACAAAGAAAAAACTGCTTTTTATATGGTGAAAAGCAGTTTTTTCTTATTGACGCAAACATTTATTTATGATAATTCATTGTTTTCCTTGTTGCGTAATCGCATTTCAGCTTGTTCTTTCGAGCAGCTCCTTTATAAGAGGCTTTATAACCTTTGCCATAGATGCGAAGCCGTAATCGGTCGGGTGGCATCCGTCAACAGTTCCGTTGTCCTTTGCGTACCTCATAAGCTTCGGGCCCTCGATGAAGTAAACGTTCTTGTCACCCCTTGCGACAGCCCTGTCATAGGTTGCCTTGACTATCGCCATACGCTTCTTCTCGACGTCGTTTATGTAGTACTTCGGACGTGACATCATGACGATCGGCACGTCGGGGTGAGCCTTTCTTATAATGCCGAACATTCTCTCGTGAGTAGCCTCGAGATGCTCGGAATTGGGTGCATTATGATCGTAATCGTAAACAAATATTGACATATCAAGCCCTGCTATGTACTCAGCCATGATATCCTCAGCGAGTGCGTTACCCGAGAAGCCGAGGTTTATATAGTTGGTCTTTAAGGCTCTTGAGATTATTCCCTCATAGGACATTCCCGCACGGGAGGCACATCCGCCCTGGGTGATGGACGAGCCGTAGTATACGATGGGCTTCTCATACTTGTAGCCAGAGGTCTTCTCGATCTTGGAGTCCTCGGCAAGACCTATGTAGAGCTCGAAAACGGGGCTGTAAAGGGGAAGGTTCACGGTTATCTCCCTCATTCTTCTGTCGGGGAAGGTAACCTTACCCTCGTAGCCCTCAAACTCGTTGCAGTTCCACGGGGGAATAATAGTACCCGCATATTTCTCGTTGATACCCGTGTAGACGTCGAAGCCCGACGAGCCCGTCAGTGCGAAGTGGGGCATGATGTGTCTGTGACACTTTGCGTGCACAGCAACGTAGGGGCTGTTGGTTCTGAATTTGACACGTCCGCCCGCGGTCTCCTTGCTCATTATAAGAATGCTCTTGTTTACCGATTCAGCTACGTCATTCGGCATACGTCTGTACTGTCCGTCCTCATACCATACTCCGTAGAGAGTGAAGGGATCCTTTCTCGGATCGTGGAATTTTACGTCGGGGAGATTGAGCTTCGTTTCAACCTTAAAGTTTTTGTCTATTTCTTCAATCTTGTATTCTTCCATTTTCTTCTCCTTATATTAAAGCGTCTTGAGCCACGCTTCTATTTTGTCGCAGTAGTATTTCAAGTAGCCCTCATCATTGGGATGCACGCCGTCGGCGTGATTTGTATACCTCTCCCTGAGTGCGTATAATTCAGGGTCGCCGTCGGGGGCGAAGAAGCCGAATGCGGGCACTCTCGTGTTGAGATCAAGGAAGGGAACACCCCACTTTTCGCAGCACGCCCTGGCCGCAAGGTAGAAATTATCCTCTCCCTCATAGTCGGAGGAGAATCTCTCGGTCATCTTGTGAACGGCTATATATCCGACCTTCTTGCCGGGGAATCTGATGAGCAGCTCCTTCAGCATCGACTCGAATGCACCGTAGAAGGTCGTGTCATCGAGCTCTGCATTGTATCCGTCCGACATCCTGCCGAGAAGAGGAGCTCCCACCTCGCCGAGAAAGGCCGCATCGTTGACACCTCCCTCGACTATCGCATAGTCCGCATCCTCGTCCATGAGGCATACAGTCCTCGATATACAGTGTCTCGGTCTTTCTCCCTCGTATTGCTCGGCCGCAACCGTGCCTCCGCTTACCGCTACGTTTTGGTACTCCATGCCGCATCTCTCGGCTATGATCCTTCCGTAGCCTCCGCGTGCCGCACATATGCTGTCGCCGTTGAGGACGATCTTCTTACCGAAAAGGGGTGACTTTTCCATCTTCTTCTCCTCTCTTAAAGCGTCTTTAACCATGACTCGATCTTGTCGCAGTAGTATCTGAGGTAGCCATCCTCGTTGGGATGCCAGCCGTCGCCGTCCTTCGTGAACCTCTTCCTTAATTCGTAAAGTCTCGGGTCGCCCTCGGGACGGAAGAAGGCGAACGGGGGTACCTCGTTCGTAAGATCGAGGAAGGGAACACCCCATTTTTCGCAGCACCTCTTGGCCGCAAGGTAGAAATTCTCATCCTCACGGAACTCGGGAGTGTATCTGCCGGTCATTCTGTGTACGGCTATGTAGCCGATCTTCTTGCCCCTGAATTTCGTGACGAGCTGTCTCAGCATCGACTCGAACGCACCGATGAAGGTCGTGTCGTCAAGCTCCTTATTGAAGCCCTCGGTTATCGTGCCTAAGAGGGGCGAGCCGTAGTCGCTGAAGAGGGATGCATCGTTGACACCGCCCTCGACTATCGCATAGTCCGCGTCCCCGTCCATTTTGCAGACAGTCCTCGATATCCAGTGCCTCTTGACTCCCGTCTTCGTGAACTGCTCTGCGGCTACGGTGCCGCCTCCGACGCCTACGTTCTGATAGATCATACCGCATCTGTCTGCAATGATCTTGCCGTATCCGCCGGGATGACCCGCACCCTGACAGATGCTGTCGCCGTTAAATGATATCTTCTTGCCAAAAAGCGGTGATTTTTCCATAATTGTCATGTCCTCCACAATCAGAGTGTCTTCATCCACTCTTCAATTCGGTCGCAGTAGTATGCGAGATAGCCGGCCTCGTTCGGGTGAGTGCCGTCGCCCCTCGCCGTATATTCAGCCGTTATGACCTCGAGCGTCGCATCTCCGTCGAGCTTCTCCCTCATAAATCCGTTCATAGGCACGCTTGAGGTTAAATCGAGGTAGGGGACACCCCACTTCTCACAGCACTTAATAGCCGCACGGTAGAAATTGTCCTCTCCCGAGTAGGTGGGACGGAACTTGTGTGCGCACTGGTGCACTGCAATATATCCTATCTTCTTGCCGTGGTACTTCGTTATCAGCTTCTTCAGCATTAGCTCGAAGGCACCGATGAAGGTCGAATCGTCAAAGGGCCCCTGATACCCCTTCGTCATCACTCCGATGGGCGGTGTGCCCTGAATGACGTTGAGGCTTGCATCGTTGACGCCGCCCTCCACTATCGCATAGTCGACGTCGGGGTCCATCCTGTCGACCGTTACCGCTATCGGGTGACGTGGCTTGCCGTCCGCAGAGCTCTTCGGAACAATACCCGTAGCCACCGTGCCGCCTCCGATACCGAGGTTTTCATACGTCATCGAGTTTCTCTCGGCGATGATCTTAACGTATCCTCCGGGGTGTCCGACTCCCTGGCAGATGCTGTCGCCGTTTACGCTTATTCTTTTACCGAAAAGAGGTGATCCTTCCATCTTCCTGCCTCCATATGTTATCATACCGCTATTTTAGCACACTCAAATCAAAAAGTAAATATAAAAAGGCGACAATCATTTATCTTTTTTTGCTTTTTCACAGCCCTCCCCTTAAAATGTCGGAAAAGGGTGTAAAAGAAAAATTAAAATTTTTATAAAATTTTTAAAAAATTCACACAAACAGGAAAAAATGTGCTATACTTAATATAATACGCTATTTATACCTATTGGAGGATGACCTTGTTCGGATACGTTAAGCCGGTTATTAAAGAGCTGCTCGTTAAGGAGTATGAGTTCTATCGAGCTACATATTGCGGAATATGCAAATCTATGAAAAAGCATACGGGACTCCTCTCGAACGTGACGCTGACCTATGACAGCGTGTTTCTCGCTCTTTTACGTATGGCATACGTAGAGGACTCCTTCATCTCGGTCAGGATGGGCAGATGCTTCCTCCATCCGATAAAGAAGAGGTGTATACTGAACGATAGCCCGGCACTTGAATATACCGCCGATGCCTTCGCCATACTTACCTACTACAAGATGATGGACGATATTCACGATGAGGGGCTCGGTAAGAGGCTGGCTGTCGGTGCGGTGCGTCCGATAGCGGGCCGTGCGAAGAAGAAGGCGGAGAAGCCCTCTCTTGAAGATATAGTGAGAGATAAGCTCCTTAAGATAAGAGAGATGGAGGACAGAAGGGAAGCGAGCGTTGACGCTCCCGCCGAGCTTTTCGGTGAGCTTCTCGGAAGGGTGTTCTCCTACGGCATCGAGGGCGAGGGTGCACTTGTGCTCGACAGATGCGGCTACCACCTCGGTAAATTCATCTACTGCATTGACGCCGCCGACGATTACGAGGAGGACTTCAGGTCGGGCTCGTATAATCCGTACTGCGTGTGCTACGGTACTCCGACTCTCTCCGTAGAAAACAAGAAAATGATAAAGACGGCCCTTCTTCTTGAATGTAAGGAGCTTGAGAATGCTATCAATCTCATCCCCTTCGGTAAGAAGATAACCGCTGAAAATATCGTCAGAAATATCATCTACCTAGGCTTAGTCAAAAAAATGGAATTTTTAGATTGTGAGGAAAAATAAATGAAGGATCCTTATTCAATACTCGGTGTCGGCACAGACGCAACCGACGAAGAGATCAAGAATGCGTACAGAAATTTAGCAAGGAAGTACCATCCCGATAATTACGGCGACGATAACCCTCTCAAGGAGCTTGCTAAGGAGAAGATGCAGGAGGTAAACGAGGCTTATGACGAGATACAGAGAGACCGTGCGTCCTCTTCGTCGGGCTCCTCTTACTCAAGCTCGTACTCGTCTTCCTCGGAGCCCACGGGCATCTACCGTGATATCAGAATCAAGATCAACGAGGGCAGATTCGGCGAGGCTGAGTCCATGCTCGCAGGTGTGTATGAGTTCGACCGTACCGCCGATTGGCATTTCCTGAATGCCGTTTGTCTTAAGAGACGCGGCAGAATGAACGATGCTATGCGTGAGCTTGAGACCGCTTGCAATATGGACCCCTCCAACGTTGAATATCAGAAGGCGAAGGAGATGTTCAACAGAACCGGCAACACCTATGGCAGTGCCTACTACGGCGACACTCAGTACAGAAGAGCTACCACCCGTGAGGAGGACATCTGCGACTGCTGCTATAAGCTCTGGTGTCTTGACTGCTTGTGCGAGTGTATGGGCGGAGACATGATCCCCTGCTTGTAATGACATGAGAAATACGAAGAAGCTTACGTTAAGTGCTGTGACAACGGCACTCGGCGTGGCATTTATGATGATAGGTGCCGTGTTCGAGCCCCTCGACCTTGCTTCGGCGTGTATTGCGTCGCTGCTGGTCGTGTTTGTGTATATCGAGATCGGCTCGCCTTACACTTGGCTCGTCTGGCTCGCAACGTCCCTTATAACAGCTCTTGTTTACCCCGCCTCGGGCATGTGGGTAATGTATCTTTTGCTCTTCGGTCTTTATCCGATGGTCAAGGGATACATAGAGAGAGCACCCCGTACCGCATGGTGGCCGCTCAAGCTTGTATTCTATGCGGTAGCCGCTATCGCCCTCGGAGCGACCCTCTCCTTCCTTCTAGGTATTCCCCTTGTAGAGGAGGAGCTTCTGGGCATCTCTACCGAGATACTCCTCGGTGCACTTATGCTCATCGGAGCCGTGGCCTTCGTGATGTACGATATCTTCCTCACGGCAGGAGTCGGTATGTACTATAAAAAGCTGCGTCCGAAAATCAAAAACATTTTAAAATAGGAATTTTATATGACAAAGGTTTCTTTTATCTCCCTCGGATGCTCGAAGAATCTCGTTGACACCGAGGTGATGCTGCATAACCTCCACACTGCGGGCTTCGATATTACCGCATCGCCCGAGGAGGCCGAGATCGTAGTAATAAACACCTGCGGCTTCATCGAGAGTGCTAAGGCGGAGGCGATAGATAATATCCTCGATGCCGCAAAGCTGAAGGAGTGGGGAAAATGCAAGCATATTATCGCCACCGGCTGTCTTGTCGAGAGATACCGTGAGGAGGTAATGAATGAATTGCCCGAGGTTGATGCCCTCGTTGGCGTAGGCAGCCTCGACCGTATAGCAGACGCCTGCTCGGCAGTTATGAGGGGCGAGAAATACACGTCCTTCGAGGATAAGAACACGTCCCCCCTCGGCGGAGGCAGAGTGCTGACGACCCTCCCTCATACCGCTTATCTTAAGATAGCCGAGGGATGCGACAATCTCTGCACGTACTGTGCCATACCGCTTATCAGAGGTAAATTCCGCTCGCGTCCGATAGAGGATATCGTTCTGGAGGCACGCAGGCTTGAGTCGACGGGTGTTAAGGAATTGAACCTTATCGCTCAGGATACCACACGCTACGGTCTCGACCTCTACGGCGAATACAGCCTTGCTAAGCTCGTAAGGGAGATCACCAAGGCTACGAATATTCCCTGGATCCGTCTTCTTTACTGCTACCCCGATAAGATTACGGACGAGCTTATAGACGAGCTTGCGAGCAATCCGAGACTGCTCAAATACATAGATATTCCGATACAGCATATCTCCGATAGCGTTCTTAAGAGAATGAACCGTCACGGAGGTCAGGCACTTATTAAGGAGACTGTGAAGAAGCTCCGTGAGAGAGTGCCCGGCATCGTTCTGCGTACCACCGCTATGGTCGGCTTCCCCGGCGAGACCGAGGAGGACTTCGAGGAGCTTTGCCTTTTCATCAAGGAGGCTAAGTTCGAGCGTTTCGGTGCATTCACCTTCTCTCCCGAGGATGATACCCCCGCCGCCCTTATGGACGGACAGATAGACGAGCAGGTGAAGCAGGACAGATATGACTGTATAATGCAGACTCAATTGACAGCTATCGAGGACGTCCTTGCGAGTGCCGTCGGAGAGATACGCGAGGTCATTATCGACGGTTACGATCCCGTAGCCGAGATTTACTTTGCGAGAAGCTATGCCGATGCTCCCGACGTTGACGGCAAGATTTACGTCAGGGCAGAGAAGAACAGATATGAGTCGGGAGATACGGTTACCGTCAGACTTGACGCCGCACTCGACTACGATATGCTGGCAGACCCCGTCAACTAATTTTTGAAGAAGGTTACCAATATGAAAAAAGGCTCTTTAAATTTACCTAACACACTTTCCTTGATACGTGCACTGCTTGTTCCCGTGTTCGTAGCATCGCTCCTCTTTATGCTTGATTTCGGCGTATGGGGCTGTATAATACCAACAATTATTTACATTATCACCGGTTTTACCGATATGCTTGACGGTAAGATAGCGAGAAAATACAACCTCGTTACCGATTTCGGCAAGTTCATAGACCCCCTCGCTGACAAGTTTATGGTAATAGGCTCGCAGATCGCTATCCTCGTATGGATGATGCTCCGTGCTATGGACTCGTGCGACACCGCTGATCTCATCCTCCCCCTCGTCTTCGTATGGGTGGTGCTCCTGATACTCCTCCGTGAGCTCGGAGTGACCTCTCTCCGTCTCGTTGTGGCGGGCAAGAGCGGTATTGTCGTTGCCGCCAGCATGCTCGGTAAGATCAAGACCGTATCGCAGATGGCAGGCACCGTTATCATCCTCCTTGAGCCCGTGATCCCCTTCTTCTCGGAGAATCACATCCTCTCCTACGTAGCGATGGCGGTAATGGCGTTCACCACCGTCTTCTCGGGTCTTGATTATCTCAAGGCATATATGCCTCACATTGATACCAATAAGTAAAGAAATGCTCTCCGATGTCCCATGCAGGCTCGGAGAGCTTTTTATTCCTTTTATACTATATACCTGCGTTCTGCCTTCTGTATTCCATCGGGGAGGAGCCGAAGGACTCCTTGAAGTACTTCGAGAAATAATAAATATCCGCAAAGCCGACCTCCTCGGCGATCTCGCCGACAGACAGAGTAGTCTGTGTCAGAAGCTCCAGAGCGTGCGAGAGCCTCAGCCTGAGAAGATAATTGTGCAGGGGCATACCCGTGTAGCGTTTTATCAGGGTGGAGAGATAGTTCGGATGGAAGCCGAAATGCTTTCCTAAGGATATATTCGTTATCTTTTTCGCCGAGTGCTCTCTTACGTACTCGATAATGCTCTCTATCCTTCTTTCTCCCTCGGGAACCTCGCTTGTATTGCTCGCTCTTACACAGCTTACGAGAACGTCCGTGAGTATTCCCGATATCTTAAGATCGTTATAGAGATATTTTCTTGAATACTCTCTGTTTATTCTCTCAAGCCTTGACGAAATCCTCTCTATACCCTCGAGGTAGAGAGGGGATGAAAATTCCCCTCCCGAGTGGGAGACGTCCTCTATGAGATTGTCCCTTGTGAATTCCCCCGAGGGCCTCGGAGGAACGGGGATCTTGATATCCGAATGCGAGAAGGTAAAATCGAAATTGAGAATAAGATAAGTGACCTCGGGCTCGCCGGGGAGAATTCTGTATTCGCATCCCGCAGGGAAGATAAGGCAGTCGCCCCTCTTCATTCTGTAAGTGCGGCCGTTCGCCATCAGTGAGCCATCCCCCGCAGTAACGTAGAAGAGCCTGCCGTCACACGGTACCGTCACGGGGTAGACTGCACTCTCGCCGATTGTCATATAACGCGAGAATCTTACGAAGGGCTTGATAGAAGATAGCTCCATTTTTATATCCACCTTTGTTTTATACAAATTTCTCTTAGATTTATACATTTATTATACAGCCTGTTATTGATAAAATCAAGATGTAAATAATTTTTTGGAGGTTTATTATGATCGAAAGAAAGGCAATAGTAACGGCGAGGATAGGTGTCTTTGCCGTATCACACGGAATATACGATGAGCAGTTCCCCGGGCTCTACGATAATTTCCATAAGTATCACGGGGAGCTTATCGAAAAGCTTGCAAGGTGCGGTGTCGAGACAGTCGACTACGGAATCGTTGATTCCTCCGAGGAGTCCTTTAAGGTTGCACAGAGAATGAAGGGAGACTCCCTCGACCTTCTCGTCTGCAATATGATCACCTACGCTACCTCTAGCGTCTTCACACCCATTCTCACAAATTCGGGTCTTCCCGTAATTCTCGCCGCTCTTCAGCCCCGTGCTGCTATGGATTATACAAAGGCGTCGACCTTCATGCAGCTCGAGAACGACAATATCTGCTCGGTTCCCGAGTTTATGGGAGTCGCTGAGCGTATGGGTAAGAGGATATATGACGTTATCATCGGTACACTTCACGGCGACGAGGATGCTGACCGTGAGCTTGCACGCTGGTGCGATATTGCCAAGGTGCTCCACTCACTGAAGGGTGCACGTATGGGACTTATGGGTCACACCCTCGAGGCGATGTACGATATGCATTCCAATCCCACCGCTATTGCCAAGGCATTCGGCGTACACGTGCCCCTGCTCGAGGTAGATGCGGTAGCGGAGCTCTATAAGAACGTGGACGAGAAGAAGGTCGAGGAGAAGATCGCCCTTATCGAGCGTGAGTTTGACACACCCGAGCCCGGCAGTGATCCCCTTGCGACCAAGCTTACCGACACCGATAAGAGAAATGCGGCACGTGCGGCGGTAGCACTTGACGAATTTGTTGAGAAGAACAGACTCACAGGTCTCGCTTACTATTATGAGGGTGCAGAGGGCAGTGTTAACCGTGAGGTAGTATCGAACTTCATTGTCGGTAACTCCATTCTTAACGCAGAGGGCATCCCCATGTGCGGTGAGTACGATATCAAGACCTGCATCGCTATGCTTATTATGGACAGACTCGGCATCGGAGGCAGCTTCGCAGAGCTTCACCCCTTCGATTTCCTCAGTGACATCATCCTTGTAGGTCACGACGGCCCCCACCACATCGCAATAGCTGACGGACGCCCCAAGCTCAGAAGCCTCTCCAAGTATCACGGTAAGTACGGCTCGGGTGCATCGGTTGAATTTAAGATCAAGTCGGGCGAGATCACCATATTCGGTATCACCGAGAGATCCGACGGCAGCTTCAAGTTCGTTATAGGCGAGGGCTATTCCGAGGACGGACCCATTCCTCCTACCGGTAATACCAATACACGCGGACGCTTCCTTCCCACTACAAAGGAATTTGTGAAGAGGTGGGTAATGGAGGGCCCCACCCACCATTATGCTCTCGGTGTCGGACATCACGCACAGACTATTAAGAAGATCGCCGACGTTCTCGGCATAGATGCCGTTATTGTCAAGTAATATTTGAATATTCTATAAAAGGGTAGCTTTTATGAGTACTAAGGATTTTGAGAGCTTCAGATCTCCCGACCGAATATACAGAGGTACCGATTTCTGGATGCTCAACGGTAAGCTCACGGATGACGAGATCGTCCGTCAGCTGAAGGATATAAAGGACAAGGGCTTCTCCTCCTTCATCGCACGCACCTACGTGGGTCTTGAGAGCGATTATCCCGGGGAAGACTTCATGTCGAGGATGAGGGTCATCGTCAAGACGTCATCCGAGCTCGGGCTTAAGCTCTATCTTCAGGCGGGCTATATGCCCGACAGCATTGTCGATCTCCCGAGTGAGCACGGACTTGGATGCATCGTCCCCTATAAGGCGGGCGAGAGCTCCTCGGGCAGAATCATTATGGAGCGTGACGGTATCGAATACAGAGAGGAGCGTGCGGGGAATTTCCTCGATATGTTCTCGGAGAGTGCCGTCGACTTTTATATAAAGGTGTGCTATGAGGATATGTGGAGCGAGTTCGCTCCCGAGTTCGGTAAGACGGTCGAGTCCATCTGGATCGATGAGCCGAGCTACCCCGCGGCACATCTGCCGTACCCCCGTGATATCGAGGAGAAATTCCTTGACAGATACGGATATCGCCTCAGCGATAATATAGATGCACTCTTTATCGACAGAGAGGGATACGAGAAGGTAAGGTATGACTATCGCAGACTCCTTACCGATATGCTCGAGGAGACCTTCTTTAAGAAAATCAGTAATTGGTGCTCCCTCCACGGTATTTTCATGTCGGGACACCTCCTCTTTGAGGAGACGATGGAATCGCAGATATCCCGTGCGGCGGCTACCATGCCGTTCTATAAATATCTGACTCTGCCCGGCATAGACGTGCTTTGTGCTCAGCAAAACTGGACACGGGGTCGCATTAAGCCCTATTCTCCGGGTGAATTCCGCTACCGTGAGGTTATGATGACCACACCCATACAGTGTGCCTCTGCCGCAAGGCAGGCGGGCAGGGAGCATATCCTTGCCGAGATGTTCGGTGTGACGAGCGAGGCGTTTGGTATAAGGGAGCAGAAGCATATGCTCGACCTCCTTGCCGCCCACGGTGTTAACCACAGATCGATACACGGTATCTTCTATTCACTGAAGGGTAGGGGCAAGCGTCTCTATCCTCCCCACCTAAACTACTACCAGCCCTATTGGCACAGCTACGGGCTGATGAACGACTATACCGCCAGACTCTCGAGATTCGTCTCGCTTGGTAAGGCGGTGAAGGATACTCTCGTTATCCACCCCCTCGAGTCTGCATATACTGAGTACACCTCGAGGACCGATTCGCTTGTGACGGGCACTCAGCCGTCCCGTGAGCTTCTAACCGGGCGTGATGCTGTTTTCTCGACGCTTATGACGTCTCTTACCCTCTCGGGGGCAGAGTTCGATCTCGGTGACGAGGGTACTGTCGCAACTCTCGGCGTCGTATCCGACGGATGCTTCACTGTCGGCGAGATGTCCTATACCACTGTTGTATTACCCGATCTCTCGGTCATTCGCTCGTCCACCCTCGCACTCCTCGACGCCTTCTCTAAGCAGGGCGGTAGGGTGATCGTGCTCGGAGATGCTCCCACAATGGTGGACGGTCTTAGAGATGAGAAGAGGCTCTGTACCTGTCTTTCCTCCGCCGTCACCGTATCGGATATCGGTGAGCTGACCGCACTCGTAAGACCTGACGGCTACTCGCTCTTCGTCCGTGAGGGCGGTGACTCGGTGATGAGACTGAGGAGGAGAAGTGCGGATGGCGAATACTTCTACCTTGTAAATACCGATTGCTCGGAGGAGAAGCACCTGACACTCACTCTCCCCGGCGAATATTTAATAGACGAGTGGTCTGCCATGACGGGTGACTCCTCGCCCCTCTCTACGGTGCAGTGCGGCGGTGACACCACCCTTGATCTCGTCCTACCCGAGGGCGGTAACGCCTTGCTCTTCATGAGAGAGGGTAGGGGGCATGTCACGGAAAATGGCGGAAAATCGAAAATTTCGCTTGAAATATCACCCCTCGGTGAGGTAAAAAGAGATAAGGAAAATGCACTTCTTCTCGAGTATGCCTCCTTCTCGATGGGAGATAGAAGAATTGATGGCGAATACCCGATTCTGGCGATCCAGCATATGCTTGAGGATGAGGGCTACGTCGGCGAGGTTTCTCTTGAATACACCTTCCGCACTGAGTGCCCCATCAGCGGAGCATCGCTTGCTCTTGAGGATGCACTCCTCTCCGATATCGAGCTGAACGGCGAGAGGGTTGATAATACCCCATACGGCTGGTACGTTGCACGTGACTTCGAGACGGTCAGACTCCCCGACCTTGCCGAGGGCATTAACGTAATTACCGTTAAGCGTCACTTCTCACCTCCCAACAGACGTCACGGAGGCGGACAGTCTCTCTTCATTGCGAGGGGAGGCACAAGCCTTGAGTCAATGTACCTCATCGGAGACTTTGCCGTCAATATGATACCCGAGCCCGAGAGAAACGGCTCGCTCCGCTATTCACATAGAGGCATCACCCTCTCGCACGAGACGGAGGCGGTGTCGGGCGAATTGACAGCGGCGGGATATCCCTTCTATGCGGGGGGCGTGTCGCAGAAATTCACGTTTGAGTGGAACGGAGACACCGAGGGCGTAGCCCTTGTGCTTGAGGGCGTATCGGGTACTGTCTCATCGGCTTGCCTCAACGGTGCCTCCCTCGGTGCACTTCTTGCTCCCCCTTACAGACTCGATATATCCGAGGCACTGAGAGAGGGCGAGAATACACTCACCTTGAGCCTCGATACAACTCTGAGAAACCTTATAGGCCCTCACCATAACCCCTACGGTGAGCGTGGCGGAGTGCGTGGAGATTACGATAACTCCGACCTCGGCTGGATGGGTGCGGTGAACAAGGATGATAAGACCTGGCAGTATCACCGCACACCCGACAGTGACCTCTGGTGCGAGAGCTACCTTCTTCACCCCTACGGCATATACGGGCTTAGGGTAGAGAAGACGGTTTAGTAGCGTAAAGGACTCTTTATATAACGAAAGCGGAGCTCGCCGAGCTCCGCTTTTTGTGGTTAGACTTTTCTTTTTGTGATTTTGGTTACAATAATAGAGCCCTCGCCCGACGTGAAGAAGACCTCGTGATCTCCGAGGATCATACCGAATTCCTCGTCAGTCTCTCTTCGGTAGCCGGGTCTCGGATCGTGTGCGAGCACCGCACGCAGCTCGGAGAGCTCACCTTCCCCGAGCATTTTCTCATACACCTCGGGAATCTCGACCTCCATACCGTAGTCCTTCACACCGTCAGCGAAGCCCGAGATGGCATCGGGGTGCGAGTCGGTGAAGGCGAGATAGGGCTTGACGTCATAAATGGGCGTGCCGTCGAGAATATCCGCTCCCTCTACTATCAGCACCGTACCCTCGCTCTCGGTATGCTCGACCGAGATGAGCTTGACCGATGAGAGCCCTATCGCATTGGGTCTATACGGGGAGCGTGTTGCGAAAACTCCCACTCTCTTGTTGCCGCCGAGCCTCGGAGGGCGTACTGTCGGCGACCACGTGTCTCTTTCCGCCTTGGAGAATTGCCATATCAGCCACAGATGTGAATACCCCTCTATGCCGCGAAGAGCCTCGGGGACTCTGTACTCCTCCTCGAAGACTATCCTGCCGACCGTCGGCACAATACCGCTCTGCCTCGGTATTCCGAATTTTTCCTTGAAATTAGTGTGTATCCTTGCGATTATCTTCACCTTTCGGGCCTCTTTTCGAATTATTACAATATATTTTATCACAAATTTCAAGAAAAGTCTATAAAACCTTGAAAATTCCGAAAAACTGTGCTAGAATATACTCGGCTTATAATGCGTACCTATATATGAAAGGATCGTTATGAAGAAAATCTATAATTTTTCTGCAGGTCCCGCAATGCTTCCCGAGGAGGTACTCGAGAGAGCGGCTAGGGAAATGTCTAATTACGAGGGCTCGGGAATGTCCGTTGTCGAGCTCAGCCACAGATCGGATGAGTTTATGGAGATACTCTCCTCGGCTGAATCCCTTCTTCGTGAGCTTATGAATATTCCCGATAACTACAAGGTGCTTTTCCTTCAGGGCGGAGCAACGGCTCAGTTTGCCGCCATACCCCTTAACCTTCTGTCCGAACGCCGATGTGCCGATTACATCGTAACGGGACAGTTCTCGAGAAACGCATACCTTCAGGCTAAGCAGTACGGTGATATAGTTATGGCAGCACAGAGCGGCGGTGCCAGCCCCGCATTCTCCACCATTCCCGAGACTGCCCGTCACGACTTCCGCCCCGATGCCGACTACGTTCATATATGCTTCAACAATACCGTCTACGGTACGAAGTTCCACTATATCCCCGACACGGGCAGTGTGCCTCTTGTTGCGAACATGTCCTCCTGCATCCTCTCCGAGCCGATCGACGTCTCACGCTTCGCTCTTATCTATGCATCGTCGCAGAAGAATATAGGCCCCGCAGGCATGACGGTGGTTATAGTAAGAGGCGACCTTATCGGCAACCCGAGACCCGGTACTCCCTTCATTTTCGACTACAAGCTTCTCGCCGACAGTGCGTCTTTATACAACACGCCCCCCTGCTATCAGGTGTATATGGCTAAGCTTATGTTCGAGTGGATACTCTCCATCGGCGGTCTTGATGAGATGAAGAGGAGAAACGAGAGAAAGGCAAGCCTACTCTACGATTACCTCGACTCGCAGAAATATTATACGGCCCCCGTTGATAAAAAGTGCAGATCGATGATGAACGTCGTATTCGTCACGGGCGATGCGAAGCTTGATGCCAAGTTTGCCAAGATGGCAGACAGAGCAGGACTCAAGAATCTGAAGGGTCACCGCTCGGTGGGCGGTATCCGTGCGTCGCTCTATAACTCGATGCCCGAGGAGGGCGTAGTAGCTCTCGTTGAATTTATGAAAAAGTTTGCCGAGGACAACCCCAAGGTATTAGGATAAAGAAAGAAGGACTTATGGTACGTACTGATTTAAGAAACATCGCAATTATCGCTCACGTTGACCACGGTAAGACAACACTTGTTGACGAGATGCTCCGCCAGGGCGGAATCTACCGTGACAATCAGGAGATGGCAGACCGTGTAATGGACTCGGGAGATCTCGAGCGTGAGCGTGGAATCACCATCCTTGCAAAAAACACGGCTATTCATTATAAGGACGTTAAGATTAACGTTGTCGACACCCCCGGACACGCTGACTTCGGCGGTGAGGTCGAGCGTATTCTAAAGATGGTTAACGGAGTTATCCTTCTCGTCGATGCCGCCGAGGGACCCATGCCCCAGACACGCTTCGTTCTCGAGAGAGCTCTTCAGATGAATCACAGAGTTATCGTTGTAGTTAATAAGATCGACCGTCCCGACGCCCGTCTTGACGAGATAGGCGACGAGGTGCTTGAGCTGCTTCTCGAGCTCGATGCTACAAACGAGCAGCTCGACTCCCCGATGCTCTTCTGCACGGGCAGAGCGGGTACTGCATCCTTTGACCCCCACACCCCCGGCACTGACCTCACACCCCTTCTTGATACCATTGTCGAGTATATGCCCTCGCCCGAGGGAGAGGAGGACGATCCTCTTCAGCTTCTCGTTTCCTCGATAGACTATAACGAGTTTGTCGGACGTATCGGTATCGGACGTATCGAGAGAGGTACGGTGAAGCAGGGACAGGGTGTCGCAATCTGCAATTACCACGATATCGGCGGTAAGTCACGCCCCGCTAAGATCGTATCCATATACCAGTTCGACGGACTTAAGCGTGTACCCGTCACCGAGGCAAAGGTTGGAGATATCGTATGCTTCTCAGGCTGTGAGGATATAGCGATAGGCGACACGGTATGCTCGCCCATGAAGGTTGAGCCGCTCGAGTTTGTCAAGGTCGGCGAGCCCACGATGGAGATGACCTTCTCGGTCAACGATTCTCCCTTCGCAGGTAAGGAGGGTAAATTCGTTACCTCACGTCACCTCCGTGCACGCCTCTACAAGGAGCTTCTCCGTGACGTCTCCCTCCGCGTTGAGGACAGCGATACCACCGACTCCTTCCGTGTTGCGGGCAGAGGAGAGATGCACCTCTCCATCCTCATCGAGAACATGAGACGAGAGGGATATGAGCTCTGCTGCTCTAACCCCCGTGTTCTCTACAAGGATATCGACGGCGAGAGATGCGAGCCCATAGAGGACGTTATTATCGACGTGCCCGAGGAGTACGTAGGCTCTGTAATGGAGAAGCTCGGTGCAAGACGCGGCACTCTCGTTGATATGCAGTTAAACGGCACAAGACAGAAGCTCTTCTACAATATACCCACAAGATGTCTCTTCGGCTACCGCAGTGAGCTTCTCACCGATACCAGAGGAGAGGGACTTATATCGTCTATATTCGCAGGCTACGAGCCGTTCCGCGGTGAGATCAAGACGAGATTTACCTCGAGCCTTGTTGCCTCGGAGAAGGGTGTTTCCACCACCTACGGTCTCTATCAGTCTCAGGACAGAGGACCCCTCTTCATCGGCCCCGCTACCCCCGTATACGAGGGTATGATTGTCGGCGAGAATCCGAAGCCCGATGACATCGAGGTCAACGTATGTAAGGAGAAGCACCTCACCGCTATCCGCTCGACCGGTGCGGACGAGAAGCTTACCCTTATCACTCCCCGTCAGCTCTCCCTTGAGGAGGCTATCGAGTTCATCACGGACGAGGAGCTCATCGAGGTTACGCCTAAGTCGATAAGACTCCGTAAGGTAATTCTCGACACCCCCGCAAGAAAGAGAGCACAGGCTCAGAAGAGAGCCGCCCTCAAGGAAGCAGGGAAGATATAATAAACGTATGGCGGGAGCGTGCTCCCGCCTTTTTTAGTGAATGGTGGAATAGTGAATATTTATGGCCCGCCTCCTCCAAATGTCGGAAATCTTCTTTAGCCTCCCTAGGGAAGGGGGGACATCTTCCGCTTCGGCTTTTTTGGTCATTGTGCACAAAAGTTGCGGGGGATGTTGTTAAATACGTAGAAATTGATTACTATGTATTGACGAGCATCATTTTATAATATATAATTATCGTATTATATACGTACGTTTTGATGGGGAAGATAAAATATTATCTTGGCGTACGGAAAGGAGCAAAAATGACGGAAATTCTCACAGGCAGAAATGTATATGAGACACCGACAGTATCTATCAGCCCGATAAGCCGTGCTGATGTTATCACCACCTCGGGTGAGGTGGAGCCTCCCCGCCTTCCCGATTACACGGGAGACGAGTGGGATCCGTTCTTCGGATAAGCAAATATTCCACAGATTTTACGCACTAACAAACAGAAATTGAAAGGAAAAAGCATGAAAAAACTGATAATTCCGCTTATTCTCGTTATCACCGTAGCACTCAGCCTCTTCTTCGTGGTAGGTGCACAGGCGGAGGATAACGAGCCCGCACTCGAGCTTACGGGTGCGAACCTCGTTTTCAAAGAGAGAGTACATATTCTCTTCGCAGTAAACGTAGAGAATGCAGATGCAAATGACGTTGAGCTTCTTATATTCAGAGGCGACGGCGTTAAGGTAGACACCTGCGTGAAGGGAAATGAGGAGACCTCCCTCCGCACCACCGGTTCTACCGTAGACCAGGGCTCCGTTCGTGGCTACGTATTCGAGTACGGCAACCTTGCGGTAGCTGAATTGACCGAGGACGTTTACGCAAGAGCGTATTACACCGTTGACGGCAAGGATTATTACAGCGAGGTTGTAAAGTATTCCGTTCTTCAGTACGCTTGCAACAAGCTTGGCGTGACCGGTACCCCCACCGAGAACCAGAAGCTCAGAAGCATGATCGTAAACATGCTCCTCTATGCGGCATCCGCTCAGGAGTATTTCGAGGTTAACCTCGACAGACTTGCTACCGATGAGTACGTAAAGATCAACCTCGAGGGTGCTACCTTCGCTGACGGTCTTACCTACGGCCTCGTTAAGAAGGGTGCTACCTTCGACGTATCCGTACCCACCACTGAGGATAACCCCTACGTTATCTGGACTGACGCTAACGGCAAGAACGTTGCGGCAGGTACCGATAAGCCCATCGTCGCAGACTCTAACGTAACCTACTATGCGAAGACTCAGGCTGTCGAGCCCACCTTCGGCTCCTACAAGTACGTTATCATCATCGGCGTTGACGGTGCAGGCTGCTTCTACCCCGATGCTACCGATACCCCCAATATCGATAGGATCTTCGGCGAGGGTGCTCTCACTCACACAACAAGAGTTACCTCTCCCACCGCATCCTCCATCTCATGGATGTCCTGCTTACACGGTGTTCTTCCCGAGAACCACGGTAACACCGAGAATATCCAGGTTGAGAACGGCATTCCTTACACCATGGATTCGAAGTACCCCTCGATCCTCAGAGTTGTTAAGGAGGCGAAGCCTGATTCGGAGGTCGCTTGTCTTTATGCTTGGAGCGGTATCAACGGTATCATAGAGGATGCTGATGCTATCGGTATCACTAAGACTAAGCTTGGCGATTCCGCTATCCCCACCTTCCTTGAGTCGGGATACCTTGAGAATAAAAAGCCCACTCTTACTTATATCCACTTTAACGGTCCTGACTCCGTAGGACATAACGTCGGTCACCTTACCGATGAGTACTACAAGTCTATCGAGACCATCGATGGCTATATCGGCAGAATCTACGACGCTTATGAGAAGGCAGGCATGATCGAGGACACCCTCTTCATCGTTACTGCTGACCACGGCGGAAGAGATAAGACCCACGGCGGTCTTCTCGATCAGGAGAAGTACGTTATGTTCGGTGCTGCAGGCAAGAACGTTATCAAGGGCGGTACCATCGATAATATGTACATCAGAGATACCTCCTCCATCGTTCTCCACGCACTCGGAGTTAAGGTTCCCGACACCTACACCTCGCTTGTTCCTAACAACCTCTTCCCCGACGTTAAGGATCAGGAAAGAGTAGAGTATCACGATCCCGATCTCCCCCGTTACCGTGTTCCCGAGGCTACTCCTCTTAAGGGCTCGGATAACTATATCACTAACTTCGTTAAGAAGGACCTCGCAGTATACCTTCCCTTC
>JAZQYD010000045.1:0-4331 GCA_045633405.1 Eubacteriales bacterium
CCTGAAATTCTCCTTACCACAGCCGATGAAAAGGACGTTATCTCCACCAGTGCGGGAGATACTCCCTTCGTTGATGCCTTTGATTGGTAATTACTGATCGCCGCAAGGCGACCTTGGCACCGGCCGTATGGCCACCTCCTGCCCCTCGGGGCAGGGGGATGAGCCGAGGTGCAGGACAGTTTTCTACATTTATATATATACTTTTCCTCTCCTCTCTCTTTATATCACCGATATGCATAGGGAAGAGCGTAAAAGCTTTAAGCCTTCCCCAGCGGGGGAAGGGGGACCGCTTGCGGTGGATGAGGTGTTTAAAGATCAGAAAACTTTCCCGGATGTGGGAAGGAAAACGAAATATATTTTACATTCCTTCCTAAAGAGGTGCAAAATGCTTCCGTATAACAGAAATCTTGTTTCAAACGCTAAATCCTTGCGGAAGAATATGACGCCGGAAGAAAAGCATTTGTGGTATGATTTTTTGCGACGCTTGCCTTTTACCGTAAGACGTCAGCATAATATAGAAAATTACATTGTTGATTTTTATATTGCAAAGAAGAAGGTTGTTATTGAAGTTGACGGAATACAGCACTCAGCTACCGAAAACAAAAATGCAGATAAAGAAAGAGACGATGAGTTGTCTTCATGGGGGATAGTTGTTCTGAGGTATTCTAATGAGAGTATATGGAATAATTTTTCCATGGTTGCGGCTGATATATTAAAGCATCTCAATCTTGAATTTTCTGATCTGAAACCATTATAGAAATTTAATCAAATAAGAGGTCGGGACACCTCATCCACCGCTAAGGCGGTCCCCCTTCCCCCACTGGGGAAGGCAAGCGGTATCTTTTCCTCTCCTCTCTCTGTATATCACCGATATGCATAGGGAAGAGCGAAAAAGCTCTACTTAATTTGCTTTCGCAAAAAAACAAAAATATATTATATAAGAAAGGAAAAAAGGCAAATGAAAAATCTCGCGAAATACCTAGTACTGTTTTTGGTTGTAGCAGTACTTGCGGGTGTATTTGCATTCACCGTTTTTGCTGACGATGAGTCCGCAGCACCCGCCGGATCTACCGTAGGTCAGTATACGGAAGATTCCGCAACAGCATGGAAGCCCGACAGTGCAGACATCAAGTATGCAATATGGGCAACCGAGGCAGACTATAAGGCAGGTAATGAGCCTACCCTTAAGTCTACTACCAACGTCATCACTGAAGCTGAGGTTGGTGGAAAAGGCAATAGTGAAGTTAAGACCTTCTACGTAGTCCTCTTCGCTGACTGTCAGACTGCAAACACACGTCACTACACCGGTAGATACCATACCGTTGAGTTCAACCTCGCAGGTTACACTCTGACCGCTAACGGTTGGAGAATCGGCGATGTTTCCGGTGCAAAAACCGAGGCTAAGCTCACCGTTAAGAACGGTACGATCAACTGGGCTAAGGATACCTTCCAGTCCAAGATTGGCTGTGAGCTCTACTTCGAGAACGTTGTTTATAACGTTAACGGAGGCAGCGGCCTTAACGATACTGAGGGCTTCAAGTCTCTTACCTACAAGGATTGTATCATCAACGTTAACTGTGACGTGAAGTACGTCTTAACCGCTAACTCTTACTTCACCCCCAAGATCGATTTTATCAACACCGAGCTCAACGTTAGCAGTGCTGTTAGTACGTCGCTCTTCCTTATCTCGGTTAACGGCAATGCTACAGTTGACACTCCTATCGAGATCAGATTCGATAAGGATTGTGTGATCAAGAGTGCATCCAAGGCACCTCTCTTCGGTATCAACAGAGGCTTCAATGCTGAAAATGACGTTCCTTTATACTTCAATCTTCCTCAGATTGTATACTTCGAGGCAGGTTGTGTAGTTTCCGAGAACGTCGCTCCCGTATATGACAAGGGATATACCTACCAGATATGGCACTGGAATGTTTCCAGCGGTGCGTTGGGAGCAGACGGACGTTATCTCGAGAGCTTTGATGAGGGTTATACCGACTTTAACCTTTCCGTAAAGGTTGTAGCTCCCGGCACCAAGCAGCTCATCGAGTGGACCAACGTAGCAGTTGACGGTGGTATTCAGCTTACCGCTAAGTCTTCCGAGGGCTGGACTCCCGATGCAGAGCATGCAGGTATCACCTGGGGTATGTGGGCATCCGAGGATGACTTCCTCGCAGGTAACGCTCCTGTGAAGTTCTCCACTGTACCTACTCTTTCTACTCTTGATATCGGTTATCTTGATAACAATGCAAGCAACACTCCCGAGTTCGTTCCCGGCTACATCAGATTCTACTCTGATATAAATAGCATCAGCGTTAAAGACACCGAAGAGGGTAAAGCCGCCGGCGTTACTGCAACCCAGATCATTATCCACAAGGATATGAAGGTTATATTCGACTTCAACGGATTTACCTTCTCTGATAACGTAGGTATCAGATTCGGTGGCGGTTCCGCATCTCCCAATGCTCTTGTAACCTTCCGTGACGGTGTATTTCTCCGTAGGGGCGGTCAGGAACACGTTCGTGCCGACTTCTCTATCATCTATGACAACGTTACCTTCATTGTCAACGCCGGAACCGGTACTATTTACTACGGTCCTCAACCCGACCTTATTAAGTTCGTTGACTCAGATTTCCTTATCCTCAGCGGTGTTAACTGGCACACCATCAGTGCACAGGGTCCTACAAGCGGTGAGGCAGTAGGTCAGTTCATCTTCGAGAATACCGACATCGAGTACGGACGTGTGGTTCCCACCGGTTCCTTCTTCAAGTTCGCAACCGGTCAGTATTCTAAGAATGTGAGATACGACATCATCTTCGATGAGAACTCCTCTATCAGGGGTGATCTCTCCGGTCTTGCTCTCTTCGAGCTTGTAAACGCTTACGATGGATCGACTCTCGATATCAACGTTTACACCGAGGTAGGCTTCAAATTCGGCAGCAAGGCTGAGCCCACCTTCGACTGTCTCTATACTCCTTTTGGCGGTACGGCTTCTACTCTTGCTTCCTCCACCGAGGACGGTGCAATCTTCACTTGGATCGTTGTTTCTCCCGATACCACCACCGAGGTTCCCACTAAGTATAAGACCGAGGCTGTCTTCGGTAATTACAACGGCCTCTACACCTACGCTACCGAGTACGTAGCTCCCGACTATCAGTTCGTTGAGCTCGATGCTAACGGCAACATTATCAAGACTTGGCCCGTAGGCTCTGACTTCGTATTCGACACCAAGACCGCAATAGTCAACACTAACGGATCCACTATCAAGTTCTACTATGATACTGAGATCAAGAATGCGGCTACCTACTCTAACAACTCCATCACCTTCGACCTTAACGGCTGTACCCTTAAGTTCACGGGTTCCGAGAGATTCCAGCTCGGTCTTAACATGTCCGCTGCATGGTCCGACAGAACCGTTAAGTTCATCAACACCAACGAAGAGAAGAGAGGTACTCTCGACTTTTCTGAGTGGGGTGGATACAACAATCCCATCCAGAACCGTCCCGGCTCTACCATCGTGTTCGAGAACCTCGATATTAAGATTACCAAGGGTCTTATCCTCGAGAACGGTGCACGTGCTATAACCTTCAAGAACGTTAACTTAATCAATGTAACCGAAAACAAGAAGCAGATGACTATTCTCGGCCACGAGATGGGTAATACTAAGCTCTATGATTGGATCAATGAAGGCAACGTTCGTGAGATCGTATTCGACGGCTGTACCTTTGATAAGGGCATGCTCATCGCTTCTTGGAACGCGGCTTCTGCAAACGATAAGGTTAACTTCACCGTTAAGGGCGGCACTGTTCTTGCTAATGATATAAGAGCTCCCTTCACGATTGGCGGTAACGTTATTACTAACATAACGATAGCTAATGATACCAAGTATACAAGCTACCGCATGGACATTGCAGAGAACACCGATAATGCAACCATAAACCTCAACGGCTATGCAGTTAAGGCTTTTAAGCTTGATGCAGATACCGGCTACTACGTACCTGCCGATGTTCCCACTCTCGTAGCAGGTGACCTTCAGGCTAACCTTACTCTCTTCACCGACTTTAAGGTTAACTTCTTCACCAACCCTGAGAAGATTCTCGGTATGTACGACCTTAACGGTTCTGCTATGGCAGGCTCTGAGTTCCAGGGCAAGGTTAAGTACACCGCCCGTTACAACGTTCACGAGGCTGCTGATGATAAGATCTACTTCATCGCTATCGCTGACGGCGACTCCGTAGTATACGTAAGACTCGATTACTCCGTACTTGCCTACGCTGAGGCTCTTATGGCTTCCAATTCGTCTGACGATTCTAAGGTGCTCGTTTCTGCAGCTA
>JAZQYD010000046.1:0-20013 GCA_045633405.1 Eubacteriales bacterium
CGATATAGCATTCAATTATTCTCATACCGTCACCTCTTTAACCCTCAAAAAGCTCTTCGCCCATAAGTGCGTTAATGCCACAAGCTATAACTCTTTCCTTGGTTTCATCGTCAAGCGAGTCGTCGGCACTTACCGTTCTGATAAACTCACCCTTCAAGGACATATCGTGCTTGTAATCCTCGGGATTTATTGCTATTCGTGAGCTATCCTTTATTTCAAAATAGTAAAACCTGTTGCCAAACTCACGCATAAGTCCGTCGGTGTCCTTCCACAGACTGGGGAAATATCTTCCTACAAGCTCGAGTCTAACCATATCCTTGCTCGGAATACCATCAAGCATTCTTTTTGCACGCTCGCTTATCTCCACCGTTCTTACCGCACCGTCAAGCTCTACGGGAATGATATGCAGTCTGCGTTTTGCAAATCCTCTGAAGCTATGAATGACTCTGCCACCTGCCGTTGAAATTGCAACGTATCCCTTTTCTCCCGCTTCATCAAAGCCACGTCCCTCGGGTGTTCCGCAGTATACCGCGGCTCCTCTTTCATCAATTGCTGCAGTGGAATAGCTATGATAATGACCCAATGCCAGATAGTCTATACCTCTGCCTGCCGCATCCTTTATGCCTATAGTCTCGGGGGCAGAGCAGCGATCACGGAGTTCGCCATGTAAAATTACTATATTCGTTCTGTTCTGTGAGAGGGATAGATTGTTAAACATATCTTCACTCAAATCGCTTCTTCCCGAAAAGGTTACCTCTTCTATATCAAAATAGGTCCATTCGTTGCCGAATATTTTTAGATTATCGGGTAGCTCGGCTCGGGATCGTGTAAGTGCATCTCCCTCGTGATTTCCCTGAAGGTAAAGGAAGGTTATGTCCCTTGCATCTGTTATGATTGATATTGCCGTGTCAAGTGCACGCTTGGATACTCTGCCGCTATCGAACAGATCTCCCGCAATTATTATCGCCCTTGCACCGATTATTCTTGCTTCCTCAACAAGTCTTCCAAATCCGCTTAACAGCTCTCTGCGTCTTTCCTTAACCTTTTCTTGTGAAAGTCGGGAGGTAAGTGGGGAATCAAGATGCAGATCAGAGGTATGTATAATCTTCATTACGCCTTCTCCTTGTTTTTTTATACTTATATTATACAATTTCATTCACCTCTTGTCAACAAAAAATCACCCTTTTTCATTCAATAGCATAACCCGTTATTAGAAGTTTTTGCTAAGGAGAAAAAGAATGATTAAATTTATATGTACAGAAGATCAGGATAGGGCGGGAGTAATTGCCGCAGAAATTATGGCACGGGTGATAAATAAGCGTCCCGCCGCACTTATTGGACTTGCTACAGGCTCAACTCCTCTGCCGATGTATTCCGAGCTTGTAAGGATGTATAAGTCGGGGAGTCTTTCTTTTGAGAATGTAACAAGCGTCAATCTTGACGAATACGTTGGCCTTACTCCAACCCACAATCAAAGCTATGCTCACTTTATGTGGGAAAATCTTTTTAGGCAGATCAATATAAAACCGACGAATATTCATATACCCGACGGAATAGCAGAGGATCCCGACGAGGAGTGCAAAAAATACGATAGATTACTTGAAAAGCTCGGCAGGGTGGATATTCAGCTTCTTGGCATCGGGCATAACGGTCACCTTGCCTTTAACGAGCCGGGCAATCATTTTCCAAAGGATACGACTCTTGTAAGATTGACCGACTCAACGGTAAATGCAAATTCACGCTTTTTTGACTCGCCCGACGACGTACCGAAGCAGGCAATTTCTATGGGCATCGGAAGGATCCTGAGGGCAAAGCGTATTCTTCTCCTCGCCACAGGGCAGGGAAAGGCAGATATACTTGAAAAGGCATTATTCGGAGAAGTAACTCCCGCCGTCCCCGCTTCAATTCTTCAATTTTATCAAGGAGAAATTACCGTCGTTGCCGATAAAGATGCCTTTAGCATAATAGCACAAAAGCATCCGAATGTAATTTCTTTTTCTCTCAGACATCGAAATAAAGAGCAAAAAAAGCCTTGATTTATTGAGAATTATATGTTACAAGGGGAGCTTTTCGGTGCACTTCTTAATGGAGCACAATTTTTTATTTTAGGATTGTTGTTTTCGTTGACAGGTTTTTTGATAAGCAAAACAAAAAGTGATATCCTAAACACTAAAAACATATTTCCGTGAGCAACGGGTACGGACTCGTAACATTGAACACTCAATGATAAACGCCGGGGCAACGTATTATCGTTTCAGCCACTTACTAAATGTTATGCGTGTTTGTAGGTATAGGCATCGGTTTATCCAATGCTTTTTTAAATAAAAAAGCCCTCGGTTGTTACGCCGAGGGCTTGAAAAATGTTCAATTTATTAAGAGAGCTTCATCCTATAGTCGCCATATTTTTGTTCTGTTGCACTTAAATAAAAAGTTGGAACAAATGGTCTTCATTTATATTATATATGTGCCAGAAGCAATATTTTGACAACTGTAGTTCGCAAAAACCGGATTTTCTACCCGATTACTCCTCTTATTTAAAAGCAGCCTGCGTTGCATCACTCAAAGCGTGATAAATTCAGCTATTAAATAAAAAATGGCTGAGCCATTAGCTAAATTAATAGCTTTTGACTCAGCCTTTTCTGTTTTTTTATAGCATTAATGCTTTTTATATTCCTTATATGAAATAGCAGCTTCGCTCTTTGTAAACATAATTCTCTTATATATGTATAAAGCTGTAAGTGCTATTGCGGCAATAATGCAAACAACCTTGGCAACCTCAATTCCCGTCTTAAAGCCGGGAGCTACAGCCTTAACTGTGGTATTTTCACCCACACCATTCATACCAAGAGAGTTTGCAATGGTGTAGAGGTTGTAATGACAAGCCTTTCTCATAGCGGAAACCACCACGGGATCATTCTGATATTCATAGAAATCATCGGTCTTTCCGTTTACCATGTCATCATATGCAGAGGAACCTGCAACAACACCGGAAACTGCATCCATGTGATTACGACAGTTATCGGAAATTGCAATTCCCTTGCTACCCCATTCTGTACGAAGAATTCCGTTAATCAAGCCCTCATCAGAACCTGACCATGTTGTTCCCCAACGGCTGTAAGATGTCATAACACCTACGGTGTCACTATTCTTAAACGCAGGTTCAAATGCGGCAAGATAAATTTCACGAATAGCCTGCTCATTTGCCCAGATTGAAATACCAACACGCTCATTTTCATTGTCATTAAGAGCAAAGTGCTTCATAACTACCTTTGCACCAAGAGCCTCAATTCCGCTAACCTCACGCTCGGTCATCTGGCCGGAAAGGAAGCCATCCTCGGAGTAATACTCGAAGTTTCTTCCGGAATAGGGGGTTCTGTGAATATTGTTACCGGGACCATAGAGAACAGCATAACCGTTATCAACACAGTCATTTCCCACTACACGTCCGTTAGCATAGGCAATGTCTCTGTTGAAGGTTGCTGCCATAACATCCTCGGAGGTCAAGGCCACCGTATCAATCTTCTTACCAAACTTAAAGAGCGATGCGGTAAGTCCCTGGGGACCATTCTCATCACGTGTACCGGGAGCATTGATAGATTCTATTGGGGTAGTCCAATGGAAGGCATCTCCTATAAGGTTTGCCATTTCATCGAAGGTTAACTGATTAAGTATCTGCTCCCATCTGGGATCATCAAAGGATGCACCTATCATATCGAAGAGATTCAAATCTCCATCCTCACCAAGGGTAGGCATAGAAACAGATTCATAATTGTCGGGATCATAAACAAGAGCATTTAAATCCTTAATCATCTGCTCAGTAAGATCAATATTGATAATCTCCTTGGGGAATGTGCCAATCCAGTCGTTTCTTGTAAGATACTGAACTGTTACATCGTTTCCTTCGTAATAGTTAAGGTCTGTATCAGAAACTCTGTTGGTAATTTCTTCACCGGTAAAGGATACCGAATATGTGTCCTTATCAAACTCCTCATTTACGTACTTATAAACGAGAGTGCTATTACCGTCAGCATCCATGCCGTCTGCAACGGTATAGGATTTTGCACAAAGAATGTTGTTTACCGCATTGTGAGCATTGGTTGCAGCAGTAAGATAATAGTCGCCTGCTTCAAGAATATATGTCTTGGCGTTGTTATAATCATAAGATGCAAGAGATTTGCGTTCTACTGTAATATTAAGAGTCTCAGACGCTCCGGGGGCAAGAAGACTTGTTTTCTCAAAGCCAACAAGCTGTACCGAAGATTTTTCTATACCGTAAGTCTTATCATACTCGGTGTAAGGAGACTGGCCATAAATCTGTACGGTTTCCTTACCGGGGTATGTACCAACGTTTGTTACGGTAACGGAGATTTCAAAGCAATCCTTTTCCTCGTTGTAATCTGCACTGTAATTGCTATACTCAAATGATGTATAGCTGATGCCGTATCCGAAGGGGAACGCAACGTCTGCACTATAATCATATCCGGCAGTGTTACCTACACCCATAACGGTATCTTCATATCTTGTCTCGTAATATCTATAGCCTACGTAAATACCTTCCTGGTAAATCATATAGGTGTCTGCTGTATCGGGAAGTCCGCTTTCCTCCCATCCACCGTAAATGGTAGGAGCAAAGTTAACCATAGCAGGGGAAGAGTAATTGTCATAGCAATAAGTAACGACAAGAGACCCCGAAGGGCTTACTTGATTTCCGTCGGCATCTACGCCGACAAGGAGATCGCATACAGCATTAAGTCCGGACTGACCGACACCGCCGATCCACATAACAGAATCTATGCTGTAGGGATTGCCCTTGAGGAAATCCATTTGAAGTGCGTTAGAGCTATTCACAAGAACAATAATCTTCTTGAAGATTCCTTGATCCTTAAGCTGCTTGATGTTGTTAAGCATATCCTTCTCGTTTACATCAAGCTCGAGGTAATTGTAATCTGCAAACGCGAGATCATCATCCTCACCGCCCACACGGGAGAGAACAACAATAGCCGCATCGCCATAAGAAGCAAAGCTGGACTTAACCTCATCTGTATAAACAGACCAGGGTGCCTCAACGGTCTGTGTCTCCTTAGAAGAAAACATACCGCCATCAACACGAACATACTCGCTGGCTTCTCCGCTTTCATAGAAGTTCCAAAGCACCTCGTTTACAACAAGGCCTGACTTCTCCGCAGCCTGCTTTAGATTATCGCAGGTAGAGGAATCTACGTTAGCAGAGCCTGTTCCACCATAAACCACGTTTACAGAGCTGGTTGAGAACAAGCTAACTCTGTTAGACTTATTAAGAGGAAGTGCACCATTCTCATTCATAAGTAATGTTGCACCCTCAAGCTCGGTCTGATATACGACCTTCGAACCTGCCGCAAGGCGATCGGCAGTATTAGCGTAATCGCCCGAGAAATAAATAGCGTTAGGGTCTTCGTTTATAAGCTCCCAGAATGTATCTCCGGTAATGATCGCAATAGTATTGTCAAACATACCGACTATAACGGATAAAAGTATGGATAACACCGCCATAATACTGAAGAAAATGCTTAATCCCTTCCACGGCTGTATTGTTTTTCTTTTTGCCTTTTTATAGGCTTTTTTTCTTGCCTTCTTCTCATTTATAAGATTTTTGTCACGATTCATAAAGCGTCTCCTTATAGTTTTTATGTGAGTGATAATTTGCCCCAAAAAAGTGGTTGACAATCAACATTATTGGGTGATATAATAAATATACTATACATCCTACATTATGTCAATCAACTGATATATACAAGGGTGTTGTAAGACATACTTTAGTCATATCTGTTGACGTAAAGTCAACAAATCAGTATGAATTAGTTGAGGTGACAACTTGGAGAATCAGAGAAGCAGAATAAGCAAAATTTTGTTAAAGGAAGCTTTAATCAGGCTTTTAGAAAAGAAAAATATAAATAAAATAACCGTGTACGTGCTATGCAGTGAAGCATCAATAAATCGAACGACCTTTTACAAGTACTATGGAGAGCCTCAAGATGTCTTAAACGAGGTACTTTCCGATGTTACAAGCCAGATACTGCAAAGGCTTAATGTAGAAATGGATGAAATAACCAGACTGGAAGCTATATTAGTTTACATGAGTGCTAACCATGAGAAAATCACTAGGTTAACGGCAAATATCAGTGAAGAGAAAATGATAAAAATTATTTATGACATTCCCGCTATTCACGAAAAGCTCTCAAAATCAATATCTACCAGAACGCATAACGAAGAGTGTGAATATATGCAGGTATTCCTACATGCGGGTAGCTTTGCAGTTGTACGCAAGTGGCTAAACACAGGATGTCCGCAATCTCCACGTTATGTTGCTGAAATTCTTGGCAAAATCAAGATATAGAACATCATAATTTACATGAAGGGTCTGGGTCGTTAACTTGGCATGAAAAAAGAGGATGATCTTTACCTAAAGGCAACAAAATACAAATTCGAATATATAACAAAAAGCCCTCGGTTTTTACGCCGAGGGCTTCAAAATTTTGTATGATTTTATATCATTTTGGGAAAAGCTCATTTCTTGCATACGCATCAAATTTCCTCTGTATTGTCAGCAAAAACTTTTCAACTCATAATTGCCTACATTTATATTATATAAGGGATATAGAGGCTTTTTTTGATAATTATTGTTTGCAAAAACCGGCTTTTCTACCCGATTACCCCTCTTATTTAAGAGCAGCCTGAGCAGCAGCAAGTCTAGCAATCGGAACTCTGAAGGGAGAGCAGGATACGTAGTCAAGGCCGATCTGGTGGCAGAATTCTACGGATGTGGGGTCACCACCGTGCTCGCCGCAGATACCTACGTGGAGGTGCTCGTTAACGGGTCTGCCGAGGGTTACTGCCATATTCATAAGCTTACCAACACCGGTGGTGTCAAGCTTAGCGAAGGGATCGTTCTCGAAGATCTTCGCATCATAGTAAGCATTAAGGAACTTACCTGCGTCGTCTCTGGAGAAGCCATAGGTCATCTGAGTAAGGTCGTTGGTACCGAAGCAGAAGAAGTCTGCGTTCTTAGCGATCTCATCAGCGGTGAGACAAGCTCTGGGAATCTCGATCATAGTACCAACCTCGTACTTAAGCTCTACGCCTGCAGCTGCGATCTCTGCGTTAGCAGTCTCAACAACAACAGCCTTAACGTACTTAAGCTCCTTTACGTCGCCAACAAGGGGAATCATAATCTCGGGAACGATGGTCCACTCGGGATGCTTCTTCTGAACGTTGATAGCGGCACGGATAACAGCGGCGGTCTGCATCTTTGCAATCTCGGGGTAGGTTACAGCGAGACGGCAGCCACGGTGACCCATCATGGGGTTGAACTCGTGGAGAGAAGAAATGATGTTCTTGATGGTCTCAACAGACTTGCCCTGTGCGTTAGCAAGGAGAGCGATGTCCTCCTCGGTGGTAGGAACGAACTCGTGGAGAGGCGGGTCAAGGAATCTGATACATACGGGATTGCCCTCGAGAGCCTCATAAAGCTTCTCAAAGTCGCCCTGCTGGTAGGGAAGAATCTTTGCAAGTGCAATTTCTCTCTCCTCAGCGGTGTCGGAGCAGATCATCTCACGGAAAGCAGCAATTCTGTCTGCCTCGAAGAACATATGCTCGGTACGGCAAAGACCGATACCCTCAGCACCAAGCTCTCTTGCCTTCTTTGCGTCAGCAGGAGTATCAGCGTTGGTTCTTACCTTAAGAGTTCTGAACTCGTCAGCCCAGCCCATGATGGTGCCGAAGTTGCCGGAGATCTCTGCGTCAACGGTAGGAATGATACCGTCGTAAATGTTACCGGTGGAACCGTCGATGGAGATGTAGTCGCCCTCAACGTAGGTCTTGCCTGCGAGAGTGAACTTCTTGTTCTCCTCGTCCATAGAAATGTCGCCGCAACCGGAAACGCAGCACTTACCCATACCACGAGCAACAACGGCTGCGTGAGAGGTCATACCGCCACGAACGGTAAGGATACCCTGAGAAGCCTTCATACCGGTGATATCCTCGGGAGAGGTCTCAAGTCTAACAAGGATAACCTTCTTGCCGTCTGCCTTCCAAGCCTCAGCATCCTCTGCGGAGAATACTACCTGACCGCAAGCTGCGCCGGGAGATGCGCCAAGACCGCGACCCATAGGAGTAGCTGCCTTAAGTGCCTTAGCGTCGAACTGGGGGTGAAGGAGAGTGTCAAGGTTTCTGGGGTCGATCATAAGAACGGCCTCTTCCTTGGTCTTGTGACCCTCTGCTACGAGGTCAACTGCGATCTGAAGAGCTGCGGGAGCAGTTCTCTTACCATTTCTGGTCTGGAGCATGTAGAGCTTCTCGTTTTCAACGGTGAACTCCATGTCCTGCATATCATGATAGTGGTTCTCGAGAATCTCGCAAACCTTCTTGAATTCTTCGAATGCAGCAGGGAACTTGTTTGCCATCTCAGCGATAGGCATGGGAGTACGAACACCTGCAACAACGTCCTCACCCTGTGCGTTGGTAAGGAACTCACCCATGAGCTTCTTCTCACCGGTGGAGGGGTCACGTGTGAAAGCAACACCGGTACCACAGTTTTCGCCCATGTTACCGAATGCCATTGCCTGTACGTTTACTGCAGTACCCCAGCTGTAGGGAATGTCGTTGTCACGACGGTAAACGTTTGCACGGGGGTTGTCCCAAGAACGGAATACGGCCTTAACTGCGCCGATAAGCTGTTCCTTAGGATCAGTGGGGAAGTCAGCGCCGATCTTAGCCTTGTACTCAGCCTTGAACTGGTTAGCAAGCTCCTTAAGATCGTCAGCGGTAAGCTCAACGTCGAGCTTAACACCCTTTTCTTCCTTCATCTTGTCGATAAGCTCCTCGAAGTACTTCTTTCCAACTTCCATAACAACGTCGGAGTACATCTGGATAAATCTTCTGTAGCAGTCGTAAGCCCAACGAGCATTGCCGGACTTAGCGGCCATAACCTCTACAACCTCTTCGTTAAGACCGAGGTTAAGAATAGTGTCCATCATACCGGGCATGGATGCACGAGCACCGGAACGAACGGAAACGAGAAGAGGATTTTCAAGGTCGCCGAACTTTTTGCCGGTAACTTCCTCCATCTTTACAATGTAGTCCATGATTTCTGCCATGATCTCGTCGTTGATCTTACGGCCATCCTCATAGTACTTGGTGCAGGCTTCGGTAGAAATAGTGAAGCCCTGGGGAACAGGAAGACCAATGTTGGTCATCTCTGCAAGGTTTGCTCCCTTACCGCCAAGGATCTCACGCATGGATGCGTTGCCCTCAGAGAAGAGATAACAATACTTCTGTGCCATTTTGAGTTTCCTCCATATAGTGAATTTTTAGAATACAAAATAATTAAAAAATGAATATTGCGAATTATTAATCATCGCATTTCTCCATAACCGCTACATTATACCATATTAATATATAAATTTCTATATTTTACAGAAAAAAATGTTAAAAGAAAGTTAAAATTAACAATTTGTTCATATTTTGAGCCCTAAATTCATATATTCTTCAATTAACCTATTGCATTTTTAATCCTTTCGGGTTATAATATAATGGAATGTCTCAGATAGAATAAATTCAGGAGAAAAATATGGAACAGTTAAAGAAAAAATACGGTCTGTTTACCGCGATCTGTATGGTTGTCGGTATCGTAATCGGATCGGGAATATTCTTCAAGGCAAAAGAGGTGCTTGAGGCCGCAGGCGGAAATGCTACCTACAGCATACTTGCCTGGCTTATCTCCGGTCTTCTTATGGTTATAATTGCAACCACGTTTGCCATTCTTGCGACTAAATACGAGAAGGTAAACGGTGCGGTCGATTATGCCGAGGCTATGTGCGGAAGTAAATACGCATATTACGTTGGCTGGTTTATGTCGCTTATTTATTATCCCGCAATGACCGCGGTTCTGGCTTGGGTTACAGCAAGATACACTCTCGTTGCAATAATCGGAAACGACGGCAAGGCGGTTTCCACAGAGTGCATCACTCTTGCTCTCTTCTACCTTGTTCTCGCATTCTTTGTTAACACCATTGCACCGAGACTTGCAGGAAAGTTCCAGGTTTCCTCAACTATTGCAAAGCTTGTGCCAATCGCATTTGTTGCAATCGTTGGAACAATAATCGGTCTTGTAAACGGAACTCTCGGCGCTAACTTTACCGCAACCGAGCTTTCCTTTAATTCCGAGGGCGGACTTTTTGCCGCGATCTGTAGCACGGTGTTTGCCTACGAGGGATGGATCGTTGCCACATCCATTAATTCCGAGATGCGCGATTCCAAGAAAAATCTTCCCATCGCTCTTTGTGTCGGCAGCTTGATCATCGTTGCGGCATACACTCTTTACAATCTCGGTATTCTCGGTCTTGCGAAGGTTGGCGACGTGTACGAAAACGGAACTGCCGTTGCATTCAACTTCTTTGGTGGCGCGGTTGCTTCCATTATTAATATTCTCGTTGTAATTTCCTGCCTTGGCACGCTCAACGGCCTGATGCTCGGCGGTGTGCGCGGAATTTACTCTCTCGCAGTGAGAGGGCAGGGATTTGCTCCCGAAACCTTTGCTCAGGTTGATAAGAAGACGGGAATTCCTCACAATTCCTCCATCTTCTCTCTTTTGATGTGCGGAATCTGGTTCGTTTACTTCATCGGTCTTACCGTCGGAGCCTTCAATATTGATGCTATCTCGGCATATACCTTCGATTCCTCCGAGCTTCCCATAATCACTCTTTACGCTCTTTACATTCCCATGCTTATCGCTATGATGATAAAGGAAAAGGAGCTTGGTGCATTCCGCCGCTTCGTTCTGCCGATTCTTTCTATCCTTGCAATCGGTGTGATCATTTATGCAAGTATAGATAAGCATAAGATGGGCAACGTATGGTATCTTGTAATCTTTGCGATTATTATGCTTACAGGATTTATCGCGCAGAAGATCAACGAAAAGACAGGCAAAAAGGAAAACAACAATTAATTGAATCGTCTGATTGATTCTTCAATGAAAAAAGGGCTGTCCCGATGATATGCACCCCAAAACTTAGACATTTTTGGGTTCGCTTCACCGACGGACGGCCCTTGATTTTTATTTTGTCTTTTGAAATGCGGCTCTCGGTGTGCCGTCTGCCACGTAGATTATTCCGCAGTATTCGAATCCGTTTTTCTTAAGAGATTTTTGCATCGGAATATTGTCCTCGTGGGTGTCGATTTTGAGATTTTTGCAGATTTTATAGCATTCGTTAAAGCAAAAATCCGCAATGCCTCTGCCGTGATATTTTACTGCAATGCGATGAATTACGCCATACGGTAGGTCATTTTTCCAACATCCGTCGTATATCTTATGGTAAGTTGGATCGTCTGCGCAGGCCTCAAAATGAAATGCAGCAACAACCTCGCCCTCATCCTCACACACATAGCTTGTGCCATGCTTTATTCCTTGTGCAACGTCAAATCCGCAGGGGTATTCGCCTGCCCACTGGGTTGGGTTTCCGCTTTTTCTCATAAAATCACGGGCCATATCGTATATTTCGGCCGAAGGAATTACGTCGGCTTCTGTCGCTTGTCTAATAAACATTTTATACCTCTGTTGAATTTTTATTTGATTTGTGTTATACTTAATAAAGAAAAAATGCAAGTCGCTCGGAGAAGATTATGTCAAACAAAAAATACTCTCGCGTTTATATTGAAATAACTAATATTTGCAATAAAAATTGCAGCTTCTGTCCAGGCACCGTCCGTAAGCCGAAGAGAATGACTGAAGAGGAGTTTTGCTACGTTGCAAAATCCTTGGTCGGACTTACCGATTATCTCTATTTTCACGTTATGGGCGAGCCGCTTACACATCCGAATCTGAGGGCGCTTATAGAATATGCAACCTCTCTGGGCTTTAAGTGCGCCATAACAACAAACGGAAGCCTGCTTGACAGGGTTGGAGAGAGTATTCTCGACTCCGGATTATATAAAATGAATATTTCCGTCCACAGCTTCGAGGGAGGAACAGAGGAAAGCTACCAATCTTACATAAACAGCATCGCATCCTATGCAAACAAGTCGAGCAAGGCAGGAATTTTGACCGTTCTTCGCCTTTGGAATAAGGGACACGACGGTGGGCTTAACGACTCGACCCTTGAAATACTTCGATCCGCCCTGGATGGCGAATGGAAATGGGGAAGCCGCGGTGCAAGAATCAGGCACAAGCTTCATCTTGAATACGGTGACAGATTTGACTGGCCCGATATGGAGGCCGAAAACATGGGAAGCAGTGTCTTCTGCTACGGTCTCGGTGATCATTTCGGCATTCTCTGTGACGGCAGGGTAATTCCTTGCTGTCTTGACCGCGAGGGCGCAATAACCCTCGGTAACATATTTGAAGAGGATATAAACGAAATTCTCTCATCCGATCGCGCCGAGGCGATCAGAGAAGGCTTTAATCAGAGATGTGCCGTAGAGGAGCTCTGTCAAAAGTGCGGTTATGCAAGAAGATTTGGTTAATATGCAAATAAAAGTTGTCAAAAACTTACTTATTTCAGTCTTTTGTCAAGAAAATCCAGATATCTGTTCCAATCCTTGCGACTAAAATAGCTTGTGCCCTCGCGCAGCGCGAATAAAAGGTCATCATTTTCAAAAATAAAGGGTACGGTGTTGAGATTTAGGTCGTTTTCGCTGTATTTTGCAGCATTGCAGAGCGTTGTGCCGTCAAGAAGCATTTTATACTCTCTATTATAGTTAGAGTTGACGTCATCGGCACTGCATCCTACAAGAATTTTTCTTCCGCGGCAGAGCTGATAGAGTAATGCATGCTCGTTGCGGAGGGGGTCGTCGGCAAATGATCGACAGAAAAGATAAGGACGCTCGTATGCCATTCTAACTTCTGCACTCTCATCATTCCCTATGAATGAAAAGGCGGAGAGAGCATCGTTTGATATAACGAAGCTTATATCCTCGTTTATTGCCGCGGTCAGCAGAGCCGCTTTGGCACATACACCGTGTCCCGAAACACCGATTGCAGACTTGTCGATTTCATCAATGGTCTTGATATGGTCGAAAAGCAGACTAGCCGCGTATGTCCACATTGCAATTTTACCCGGTGCACTTTTCTTTCTTCTTGATCCGACTAATACAGGATATATTCCCGATTTGAAATTGGCATCGTTATCTGTAACGTCTCCGATGCAGATAGAGAAAATCGCATATCCGCGCTCTGCGATCTCCTCTGCGGGCAAAAACTTGTTTGGCAAACTATCCTCGAAGTTTATTGTTATGATCGCAGCCTTTTTATTAGGTTTTATTGGTATAATCGAGTAGAATGGAAGCAGGATATCGCCATTTTCGGTTTCCAGAATCATATTTTGCCTTTGGTAGACAGCCGCACCCGCGGCAAAGTCATACTGATCCTTTTCTTCGATGCTCAGATGAATCGGCTTTTTCGGAATATGTCCGTAAACTCTCTCGATGAGGATTTCTTTGATCTCATTGTTATTCATATAAAAAGATTAACTCCGTTGATTTATGTGTAAATTATACACCCGACGGCTAAATTTGTCAACACCATTGACTTTTTGCCGCTCGAATGATAAAATATAAAATATTGTTTAATTTTGCGAAAGGAGAACTTAATATGGCATTTGACGCTTGTATGATGCGTGCTGTTATTTCGGAATTTTCCTCGGAATTTCCCGAGGCAAAGATTGAAAAGGTTTTGCAGCCGAGAAATGATGAAATCGATATGCTCATTCATCACGGCAGACAGTCGCGCCGCCTTGTTTTCAACGTTGGACCAAATGCTCCGAGACTTCAGCTCTCGGATAAGCAGAAGGAAAATCCACTGAAGGCGCCCATGTTTTGTATGCTCCTTAGAAAGCATTTTCTTGGTGCGAAGATTATCTCTGTAGCACAGCCGGGTTTTGACAGAATTGCCGAATTCACCCTCTCCTGTTATGACGAAATGGGCTTTGCGGTAGAGAAGAAGATTATCTGCGAGATAATGGGAAAGTATGCAAATCTTATTGTGCTTGATGCAGATGATAAGATCATTGCCGCGCTTAAGGTTATCGATTTTGCGGCAAGCTCTGTGCGTCAGGTTCTTCCCGGACTTAAATATCAGATTCCCGCAAAGGCGGATAAAATCATTCCAACCGAGATCGATGAGAGCCTATTTTACACAAGGCTTGCGGAATTTCCATCCGAGCGCACAGGCGAAAAGTTTATCACATCGACCTACTCGGGCATCGCAACTCAGATAGCGCGCGAGATCGTTTTCCGCGCATCCGGCCACACCGACACTCCGATTTGCAACATTGATAAGAAGAGATTCTTTGAGGTCTTCTCGGCCTGGCAGAATCTCCTTATTAACGAGGATTACAAGCCTACAATAGTATTTGATGATCGCGGCAAGCCTATCGATTATTCATATATGGATATAACCTACCTCGGAGACAGGGTGGATAAGAGACATTACGAGACTCTCTCGGCTATGCTTGACACTTACTTTGAGGAAAAGGATAGACTTGAGCACATTCACCAGCGCGCCCACGACATAACAACTCTGCTTAATAATGCAGAGGCACGCACAGAGCGAAAGCTTGGAATTCAGAAGCAGGCATTGCTTGATGCGGATAAGGGCGAGGAATACAAGAGAAACGCAGATCTTATCACCTCAAATCTCTATAGACTCGAGCGCGGAATGGAGAGCTTTTCTGCGGTGGATTATTATGACGAGAGCTGTCCCGAGATAGAAATCAAGCTTGATCCAAGACTTACTCCGTCACAGAATGCACAGAAGATGTACAAGCTTTACAACAAGTGCAAGACGGCAAAAACCGTTCTTACCGAGCAGATAAAGATATGGGAGAGCGAGCTTCGTTATCTTGAGAGCGTGCGACAGTTTTTGTCAAGCGCCGAGTGTGAGCAGGACGTTATCGAGATACGTGACGAGCTTTACAGATCGGGCTATTCGTCGAAAATGCGCGGATACGTACCGCCGAAAAAGCTTACGTCACGTCCTCACCGCCTCAGAACGAGCGGAGGATACGAGCTTCTTGTCGGTAGAAACAATATTCAAAACGACAACCTCACGTTTAAGGTTGCATCAAAGGGGGACCTCTGGTTCCACACCAAGGATATACCCGGATCTCACGTAATTCTTCTCTGCGACGGCGAAGAGCCGAGCGAGCGCGATTACACCGAGGCGGCTTCTGTTGCCGCAAGGTATTCAAAGGCCACGAGCGACCTTGTGGCGGTTGATTACACAAGAGTAAAGAACATAAAAAAGCCGGGCGGAGCAAAACCCGGATTCGTTATCTATAAAACAAACTACACAGCCTTCGTACGACCTGCAACAGATGCAGAGCTTGACGGAATGAAGGCAGATTAAGGAATAGAAATGGTTGATTTAGTAGGACTTCACAAGCATTTTATATTAGAGCATCTCGGTGAGGGTGACGTTGCAGTCGATTTCACTATGGGAAACGGCGGAGACACTCTTTTTCTTTCCAAAACAGTTGGAGAGGGAGGAAAGGTCTATGCCTTCGACATTCAGGAGGAGGCTCTGACCTCCACACGCGCATATCTTGAGGAAAACGGCGCGCCCGAGAACTATGAGCTTATCTGTGCATCTCATCACAGAGTGAAGGAATTTGTAAAGGAGCCTATCAAGGCAGGAATGTTTAACCTTGGATACCTGCCGAGAAGCGGAAAGAAGTTTATCACAACAATGCGTGAGACAACAATGCCTGCGGTGGAGGCGGCGATCGACCTTCTCGCGCCCGACGGAGCATTGATCATTGCCATTTACCCCGGTCACGAGGAGGGCGCTCTTGAGGGAGATATGCTTCGCGAGTACTTTAAAACGCTCTCGCGCTTCAGAATCTGCGCATCCGAATTCCATATCCTCAACTCTCCGACCTCTCCGTATTTCTACCTTGTTGAAAAAAGTCCCAGAGCCATAAATTAATTTGAAAAAATGAAAAACAAAAGAAAATTTGCACTATCGACAACACAGATAATACTTTTGAGCTTTCTTGCGGTAATATTTGTGGGAAGCATCCTTCTTGTATTGCCGATCAGCGCAAAGAGCGGAGAATCCGTTGGATATATAGATGCATTGTTCACCGCCACCACCGCCACCTGTGTAACAGGTCTTGTGACGCTTACTACCGCAACAGCCTGGAGCGGATTCGGTCAGGCTGTAATATTTCTTCTTATCCAGATCGGCGGTATAGGCACCATAACCGTTGTTTCGGCTGTGATGATAGCATTTCAGCGAAAAATGAAGCTTAGCGATTACCGTCTTATCGGTGACGCATTTAATCTTAACTCGCTCTCCGACCTGACCGTTATGGTAAAAAGAGTGATCAAGGGAACTCTTCTGGTCGAGCTTTGCGGAGCGTTTCTTTATATGACGGTCTTTGTGCCCGAATTCGGTCTTCGCGGAGTATGGATATCGGTCTTTAACTCGGTATCCGCATTTTGTAACGCAGGTATAGATATTATCGGTGAAAGCAGTCTGATGAACTATGCCACAAACCCGATTATCAACCTCACCACCTCTGCCTTGATCATCATCGGTGGTCTTGGATACATTGTTTGGTGGGACGTTATCAGGGTTGTAAGAAAAATGAAGAAGCAGGGCATATCTGCTTTGCGCGGACTTACTCTGCATAGCAAGATCGTTCTTTCAACCACAGCCGTGCTGTTGATTTTTGGAGCAATTCTTTTGCTTGCCTTTGAATATAATAATCCTCTCACAATCGGATCAATGTCCTTCTTTGACAAGATTCAGGTGGCATTTTTCCAAAGCGTAACGACAAGAACTGCGGGATTTGCCTCTATCGCACAGGAAAATTTTTGCGATAGCTCGGCTATTCTTTGCCTTGTTATGATGTTTATCGGAGGATCGCCTGTCGGAACTGCGGGCGGAATAAAGACGACCACCATCGTTGCTATCGCGACCGCTGCATTCTCAACCATCAGAGGCAAAAACGAGGTTTCTCTCTTTGGAAGAAATCTGTCGAATCAAACTATAAGAAAATCGGTTGCCGTTCTTGTAATGTGGTTTTCTATTATGACCGTGTCCACGCTTTTGCTTTCCTTGGTCAGCGACGCATCCGCGCTCGACGTCTTGTATGAAACTGTCAGCGCCACCGCAACCGTCGGACTTACCAGAAGCCTGACACCTACCTTAAGTACCCTCGGAAAAATAATTCTTATATGCACTATGTACCTCGGAAGAGTTGGACCGATATCGTTGGCGGTCGCATTTAACGGCGGCAGTGAAGCGGTAAATATAGTAAAAAATCCCACCGAAGAGATCAGCGTGGGATAGAAGGAGCTTTTTATGAGTTTAAATAAATCATATGCGGTTTTCGGACTGGGAAGATACGGCCTTGCCGTAGCAAAGGAGCTTGTTGCCAACGGAGCCGATGTGCTTGCTGTTGACCTCAACGAGCAGATCGTAGATTCCGCAATTCTTGATATTCCTTATTGCAAGTGTGCAGACATTACCAATGCAGAGGTTATAAAGCAGCTGGGAATTGCCAATATGGACGTGGTTATCATTGCCATGGCAAACAATCTTGAGGCAAGTGTAATGGCTATTATGCATTGTAAGAGCGTTGGCGTAAAAACCGTTATTGCCAAGTGTGCGGGAGAAATGCAGGGCAACATTTTAAGCAAGGTTGGCGCGGATAAGGTTGTTTTTCCTGAAAAAGAGTCGGGAAACCGACTTGCAAAAAACCTCTTGAGTTCGGGATTTGTTGACGTCGTAGAGCTTTCGGGCGAGGTTTCACTTGTTGAAATCGACGTTCGCCCCGAGTGGGTTGGCAAAACCCTCGTCGAGCTTAATTTCCGTAAAAAATATGGCATTAACGTTATCGCAATTCGTCGCGGTCAGTCGGTTGATATTAATATTGACCCGATGGAAAAGCTCAGCAAGGATTTGGAGCTTGTCGTTATAGCAAACACGTCTAAAATATCCAAAATCAAATAAAATAAGCGCATTTTGCCAAGTATAGTTGACAAAATGCGCATTTTTTTATTCATTTATCCAGCCAATATGCTTCAGCCAACGGCAAAGATCCTCGGTCCATCTCTGTACGTATGGTTCTCTTCCTCTGCTGTAAAGTCCGTTTGCAAGGCCAAGACCGTGACCTCCGACAGGGTAAATATGCATCTCAACGGCCGCTCCAAGCTCGCTCAGTCTTGTTGCGTATTTGTAGGATCCTTTAACGTCAACACAAAGGTCGGATGACGTATGCCATATAAAGGTTGGCACGGCGGTGTCCTCTTCAATTATATTAATTGGATTTACCAATGTGGCGCGACGGCCGTACTCATCTCCCAGAAGATTCTCGTATGATCCCATGTGAGATGTTGGATCGGTTACGGGGTAGCAAAGGATCTGCGCATTGGGGAAATAAATAGGCTCGTCAACGGCACTCTTCGACCATCCGATATAGTCCTTGCTTGTAGTAACAAGTGCGGCAAGGTGACCGCCTGCGGATGAGCCCATTACTGCTATTTTGTTCGGATTTATTTGCCACGTATCTGCGTTTTCGCTCACGATCTGAACCGCGCGTCTTGCATCAGAAAGCGGAGCAGGGTAGCGGTTTGGCGCAACTCTATATTCCACTACAAAAGCCTCGATTCCCATTTCGTTTAGCATCAGGGCGTAAGGCTCGCCCTCGTGAGGCGCAAGATGATTGTATCCTCCGCCGGGGAAAATGATAACCGCACCGTCGCCCTTTTTAATTTCGGGAGAATATCTGTGCATCATCACCTCATCGCCCTCGTATGTGGCATAACCCTTATAAAGACTGATATCCGTTTTATTCATCTAGGCCTTCCTTTCTTGCTGCCTTTACAATTTGGCAGCCTATCGCGTGCAGAACAACAAGCTCAAGCAGAATAAAGAGATAGCATACCATTATATATATTATCTCACCCGTCCTGTAGCTGCCCGAGGCTTCTATAAGAAATTCAACCGTGCCGAAAATCTCGGACATTAGGCTGATTGCAAACTGAATGAAGACCGCCGAGAAAATACCGAGAGGCAGAGGAGAGGAAAGGTCGAAGATGTTACCAACGTCGCTTGACTCGTCAATAATTTTGTCTGCCTGCAGGTTGATCTTGGCCTTATCCTTTTTGTCTAAGGATTCTCTCTGCTTCGGTGGAAGCGCAGCTATAATCGGCTTTCTAGCTGAGAATCTTGCCGAAAGGCGGATGACGTAATAGAACAAAATGATCTGTCCGAAGAGTAAAAGCGCGCCAAACAACGAAACCAAAAGAGCAAGCAAAATTGCCTCCGTTGAGTCGTAAAGATAGCCTACGTTTGTCGGCTCAATAAAGTATAAGTAGAAATAGGGAACAAGGTAGATGATTCTTGTCATCGCAAGTCCCAAAGCACCCGAAAGGGCAAATTTCCATCCGCCGCCGATAGCAAACATCAGAATTGCTCCTAGGGTCGGAATTGAGAATTCTATTAATTTGTTGAGAAAGATTCGTACGTATTCGGCATAACCGATGTCTATTTCAAGCACGTAACTCGGAATGAAAAGCATCAGAAATTCCAATAGATTTGCGATGATTAATCCGCATATTCCGATTATGTAAAGCTTTTTATTTTTCGTCATTTGCAAAGCTCCTTTGCGTTACTGATAATATGATAGCACAAAACCTTCGTCAAATCAATAGGAGAGTGGAAATATGAATTTTTTGTAAACTTTTAACTTTTTTTACAAATCTCTTGATATTTGTTTTATTATATGATATTATATTACAGCTGTCAAAACGACAGACAAAAATAAATCTCACATAGCGAGTAGGTTTACTGCCGGTGCTCTTACGAGTCGCAGTATTATGTCGCTATGGCGGAAAAACCAAGGAGGAACATAAAATGTTCGAAATTACAATCAAGCAGTTGCTTGAAGCAGGCGTTCACTTCGGTCACCCTACCAAGAAGTGGAACCCCAAGATGGCAGAGTACATCTTCACTCAGAGAAACGGTATTCACAT
>JAZQYD010000047.1:0-3360 GCA_045633405.1 Eubacteriales bacterium
GATCTTGACGTAAGGGCGATACGTGCCGAGTGCGAGGGGAGGGAGATACCCTTCTCGGTAAGCGGCAGACGTGCTCTTGCTAAAGTCAGCTTCGACACCGTGGGAGAGAAGAGGGGAGAGCACTTCGACGATTTCGCAAACGATCAGGACTGGGCACTCTATCACGCGGTGAAATACCTACGCCCAGAGAGATGATTTGTTGGAGGACGCAATGAAGGAGACAGAAAGATTTGAACGTATAGGCGTTATGCCTGACAGAAGCTATTATATCCCCTTTGGAGAGGAGGACGTGATAAAAAGAACCGAGCACGGCATCCAGGATCGCAGGTCGAGCTCACGCTTTATCCCGCTCGACGGTGAGTGGCAGATCAAGGGTCATGAGCACGTAGAGGATTTTCTTTTGGACGAGGCATTAGATGCTACGATACCCGTTCCCTCCTGCGTGCAGATGCACGGATACGACAGGATACAGTATCTGAACCTGAGATACCCCATTCCCGTGACGCTTCCGCATATCCCCTATGAGAATCCGTGCTGGCATTACCGCCGTACCTTCAATATTGATAAGAGGTCGGGAGAGAGGTACTATATCAACTTCGAGGGAGTCGACTCTGCCTTTTACCTTTACGTAAACGGACAGTATAAGGGATATTCGCAGATATCCCACGCAACAAGCGAATTTGAAGTAACAGAGCTTATAACAGACGGTGAGAACAAAATAGACGTCCTCGTTATCAAGTGGTGTATATCAACCTATCTTGAATGTCAGGATAAATTCCGTTTCTCGGGCATTTTCAGGAGCGTATATCTTCTCCGCCGTCCCGAGGGGCATATTACCGATTATAAAATTGAGACGGAGCTGTCGGGTGACGACGGCATACTTTCCTTCAAAAACGAGAGCTCTGTCGACGTAGAGCTCCTGATAGAGGGAATGAGAGTGACGGTCGGCGGCGGTATGACAAAGAGGATAACCCTTCACTCCGTCCGCCCCTGGAGTGCCGAGAGTCCGACACTCTACACGCTCAAGATATACGCTCTTGGTGAGAAGATCGAGGAGTCGGTCGGCTTCCGTGAGGTGAAGATAGACGGCAGGGTGTTTAAGATAAACGGTAACCACGTGAAGCTGAAGGGTGTAAACCGCCACGATTTCAACTGTGATACAGCCGCTACCGTAAGCCTTGACGATATGGCTCTCGACTTAAGGCTGATGAAGGAGTATAACGTCAACGCTGTGAGGACGTCGCATTATCCGAACAGTCCCGAATTCTACCTGCTCGCTGACAGACTCGGTATTTACGTTATGGACGAGGCAGACCTCGAGACGCACGGTTCCTACACCCGTGACGGCAGATACGATATTCCGCTCTGGCAGGAGTATGCGGAGAATGAATTCTTCACACCCGGTATTACCTCGAGGCATAAGGCTCTTGTCGAGAGGGATAAAAACCGCTCCTGCGTCATCATATGGTCGCTCGGTAACGAGAGCTCCTTCGGTAAGTCGTTCCTTGAGGGAGCGGGGTATATCAAAAACCGTGATAAAACAAGACCCGTCCACTACGAGGGCTTGCAGTGTGCTGACAGAAAATATTACTATACCGAGCTTGTGGATACGGTGAGCATGATGTATCCGTCCTTCGATAAGATACGTGAGGCGGTTCTCGACAATCCCGATGAGACACGCCCCTTCGTGCTCTGCGAATACACTCACGCGATGGGAAACTCGTGCGGTGATATTGCGGCGTATTGGGATATTATTTACAATAACGAGCAGATGATGGGTGCATTCGTCTGGGAGTGGGCTGACCACGGTATAAGGACCGATCGGGGATTTCTCTACGGAGGAGACTTCGGCGAGGAGCTGCACGACGGAAACTTCTGCATTGACGGTCTCTTTACCCCCGACAGAAGGCCTAAGTCGGGTGCACTCGAAATGAAGGCGGTGTACGGAGGTAAGACAGCATCCGAGATGAAAGACGTCGCCATCCCCGTGAGTGCGGCTAAGTCCGACCCATCCGTCGAAATTGAGGTCGATGAGCACACCGCCGAGATCACGTCGATCAGGGTGGGTGGAAGCGAGATCTTGCATACACCTATCCGCCTTAATATCATCAGGTACACGGATAACGACCGTGCTCTTCAGTCTCATTGGAACACACGCTGCCGTCTTCCCTCGTGTAAGCCCTATATCTTCACTTCGGAGAGGACTTCCTCGGGATACAGGTTTGAGGGTGCTCTTGCGACGGCGGGGCTTATTCCTGCGGCGGAATTCACGCTTGAATATACCGTCAGTGCAAACGTGCTTACCGTGTCGGTTTCCTATAAGCTTGCGGATTACGTCGAGAGATTCCCGAGATTCGGATTTGAGTTTGGGGTAGACGGGAAATATTCGAAATTCGCCTATATCGGCTACGGTCCTACCGAGAGCTATGCGGACAAGCATATCGCCTGTGAGTACGGGTACTACGAAAGCTGTGCTGAGGATAACTACGATATGGGATACGTCCGTCCGCAGGAGTCGGGCAGTCACTATGCCTGCAAGTATTTAGCCGTCACCGATCTCTTCACGGTAACGGCAGAGAAGCCCTTCTCCGCATCGGTAAACCCCTATACCACAAGACAGCTTGTCGAGACTAAGCACTCGTTCTTGCTTCCCTCGAATGATTTCGTCAACGTATGCATTGACGTCGCGATGCGTGGAGTGGGCTCGCATTCCTGCGGCCCCGCACTTCCTCTCGGGTATGAGATTCCGAGGGAGGAAAGCAATACCTTTAAATTCGTCTTTTAAGCAAAAAAGCACACCTCAAGAGGTGTGCTTTTTTGCAATTGTCTTGCGTTTTACGTAGGGTATGTTATAATACGTCTGATATAAGTATTTTGTAAAGCTTCCGGAGAAAATGTATGACAAAACTAAAAAGACAGCTTTTAAATTCAATAACGTCTCTCTTGATCATATTCACTATGTTTCTCGGCACCACCTACGCGTGGTTTACCGATTCTGCGGTATCGTCGGGTAACGTAATTCAGACGGGAAACTTAGATGTTGAATGCTACCGGTCGGACGATCTTATCAGCTGGGAGGAGGTTGACGGTCCTATCTTTGATAGCGATAGCCGGGAGCCGGGTCACACTCAGGTGAAATATATCAAGGTCGTGAATAGCGGTAGCCTTTCGTTCAAATATTCTCTAAGAGTTATACCGAAGACTGCGGATGGCGATCTTAGCGAGGTCATAGACGTTTACTTCGGACAAAGACCCTTCACCCGAACTATGCGGGAATGGACCGCATTACTCAGTGCTTCATAAACGTGCTTGCAGATAAGTACGTCAAGAATTAAATAAAAGGATTCCCACCCTCTCTCC
>JAZQYD010000048.1:0-3916 GCA_045633405.1 Eubacteriales bacterium
GGCCTCCGACTTCACCCATCTCGTCAGCCATAACGCCTGCGAGCATGGAGACCTCGATAGAATGACGAAGAGCGTTCTGACCGTAAGAGGTACGGTACTTCATACGACCGAGAAGCTTAATGAGCTCGGGGTGCAAGCCGTGAACGCCTGTTTCAAATACAGCCTTCTCACCAGCCTGCTTGATTGCAGAATCAACGTCACGGCGAGCCTTCTCAACCATTTCCTCAATTCTTGCGGGATGGATACGTCCGTCTCCCACAAGCTTCTCAAGAGCGATACGTGCTATCTCACGTCTAACGGGATCGAAGCCCGATACGGTGATAACGTCAGGGGTATCGTCTATGATAAGATCGACTCCTGTAAGAGTCTCGATGGTTCTGATGTTTCTACCCTCACGTCCGATGATTCTACCCTTCATCTCATCGCTCGGTATTTCAACCGTAGAGATGGATATCTCACTGACGTGATCGGCGGCACAACGCTGAATAGCAAGAGAGAGAATGTCTCTCGCCTTAGTGTCTGCCTCCTCCTTGAATCTCTCCTCATACTCAGCGATCTTAACGGCGGTCTCGTGCTTCATCTCGTCGTCAAGTCTGTGTATAAGCTCGACCTTAGCCTCCTCGGCGGTCATTCCTGCGATCTTTTCGATAAGATTAAGCTGACGCTCAAGAACCTTCTCGGTCTCAGCCTTAAGCCTGTCCTGCTCGGCGTGCTTATCGGCGAGTGCCTGCTCCTTCTTCTCCATACCCTCGATCTTAGCATCGAGAGATTCTTCCTTCTGCTGAAGTCTACGCTCCTGACGGGAGATCTCCTTACGACGCTCCTTAATGTCAAAATCTGCTTCACGCTTCAGCTGAAATATTTCTTCCTTAGCTGCAATAACCGACTCTTTTTTAGCACTCTCTGCATTCTTGATAGCATCCTCGAGAATATGTCTCGCCTGAGCCTCTGCAGAACCGAGCTTCTTCTCAACCGTGACTCTGCGAACAACAAAGCCGAAGCCGAGACCTACAATAAGAGTAGCCGCAGCAATTGCAATTAAAACCGGTACAGATACCATAATACACCTCCTTTTGATTACTTTTTGTAACCGTCACGCTGTGGGGAATAAATCTCCGACAGCTGTTAAAATTAAATTATATGACATATTTATAAGTACACGGGTTTACCCATATTTATAATCATACAAATATATTATATAATAATAGGAAGGTAAAGTCAAGTTATTTTTTCGGCTTTTTCGGTATTTTGAGGGTAGTTCCGGGACGCCCTCTGTCAATTTTGCGGTTTTTTACGACAAAAAACGTGATTTTTTAGCACTTGAAGAGCTTACACGATAATTATTAACAATTTGTTCACACATTTTTATATAGCAACCCTTGACAAAAGCCTTAAAAAAGTATATATTATTGATGGTCACATTAGCACTTAAACAGTTCGAGTGCTAAAGAGAGAGGTGAAAAAGAGTGAATGACTCCAAGCTTACCCCGAGAAAAATAAAAATACTCAAGGCGATAGTAGATGCACACATATCACACGGCGAGCCCGTAGGCTCTAAGGCGATATCCCAAGAGGTGTCTATTACCTGCTCCCCTGCAACCATCAGAAACGAGATGGCAGAGCTCGAGGAGATGGGTTATCTCATTCAGCCACACGCATCGGCAGGACGAATCCCCACCGAGCTTGGCTACCGTCTGTACGTTGACGCACTGATAAGTCAGTACAGCGTAACCAAGGCAGAGATCAACGAGATCAACGAGCAGTTGAAATACAAGCTCACGGAGATGGACGAGATACTCTCCGAGGCATCACGCCTTGCGGCATCCTTTACCGACTACACGGGCATTGCGTTCAAGGCAAGTGCGGGTAAAACAAGAGTCCGCAGATTTAACAGTGTATACCTTACTCCCCGTGATTTTCTTCTTGTAATGTCATTTGACGGCGACATAGTCAAGTCGAAGACAATACACCTCCCCTTCACGATTACTGAGGAGACGGTGAGAAGATTCACGGATGCACTCAACATATACGTTATCAACCTCACGGGTGAGGAGATCTCTATGCCGATAATCGTCAGGCTGGAGGCTCTCATGGGTGCGTACAGTGCAATGGTTCACCCCGCCATCAAGGTAATATACGAGGTGATGAACGAGCAGGAGGGTGCCGACATAAGGCTGGACGGTATAACGAAGCTGCTTGAATACCCCGAGTACTCCGATGCAGGCAAGCTTAAGGATCTCTTAGGTGTCCTCGAGGAGAAGGATAAGCTTCTCGACGTAATATCGTCGCACTCCACGGACGATGAGGGCATTCAAGTGTATATCGGAACCGAGAACGACTCGGACGTTATGCAGAATACGACCCTTATCTTCAAGAACATCACAGTCGGAGGGCACACCCTCGCGGTCGGTGTCATAGGCCCCAAGAGAATGAACTACTCGAAGGTAATAGGTATGATAAATCAGCTGGCAAGCGGTATTGACCGAATGCTGAGCGACTCGGGAGAGCCTGACGTGCTCCCGCCGGGAAACGAAAATAACAGTTAAGCGAGCGATACAATGGAAGAGAACAAGAACTTAGAAGAAAACGTAATGGGCGAGGAGCCCGAAATGGAAAAAGAGGAAAACAACACCGAGGCACTCCCCACCGCAGAGGAGCTTATCCTTAAGATAGCGGCTCTTGAGGCCGAGATCAAGGAAAAGGATGACAAGTATCTCAGAATGGCGGCAGAGTATGACAACTTCAGACGTCGCTCACGTGAGGAGAGAGAGGCGGCATACGGCAATGCTGTTGCCGACACCGTAGGAGAGCTTCTCCCGATACTTGATAATCTCGAGAGAGCGGCAGGCTTCAGCGGCGACAAGGTTGCGGAGGGTCTTTCAATGATCTACGCATCCGTCGGCCAGGTGCTTGAGAAGCTCGGCATCGAGACCTTCGGTGCAAAGGGAGACACCTTTGATCCCAATCTCCACAATGCGGTAATGCACGAGGAGGACGAGAGCCTCGGAGACGGTGAGATCATCGAGGTGTTCCAGAAGGGATACAAGAAGGATAAGCGTATCATCAGATTCGCTATGGTTAAGAGTGCAAACTAAAAGTGCTTTTTACAGCCTGAGACGCAAAAATGGCGGCAGGCGTGTCAAATAAAACAAAAAAATAACAAATTACATCACACCCACAGGAGGAAATAAAAATGGGAAAGATTATTGGAATTGACCTTGGTACTACCAACTCGTGCGTAGCCGTTTTCGAGGGCGGCGAGCCTATCGTTATAACCAACCCCGAGGGAGCAAGAACTACCCCCTCAGTAGTAGCCTTCACCAGAACAGGCGAGAGACTTGTAGGCCAGGTTGCTAAGCGTCAGGCTGTAACCAACCCTGACAAGACCATCATCTCCATCAAGAGAGATATGGGAACAGACAGAAGAGTATCCATCGACGATAAGAGCTACACTCCCCAGGAGATCTCGGCGATGATCCTTCAGAAGCTCAAGAGCGATGCTGAGGCATATCTCGGCACCACCGTTACCGAGGCTGTTATTACCGTACCCGCATACTTCACCGATGCTCAGCGTCAGGCAACCAAGGATGCAGGTAAGATCGCAGGTCTTGAGGTAAAGAGAATTATCAACGAGCCCACCGCGGCAGCTCTTGCTTACGGTATCGATAAGGAAGAGGCACAGAAGATAATGGTATTCGACCTTGGCGGCGGTACGTTTGACGTATCCTTGCTTGAAATTTCCGACGGAGTATTTGAGGTTCTTGCAACCGCAGGTAACAACAAGCTCGGCGGTGACGACTTCGACCAGAGAATCATTGACTGGATCGCAGATACATTCCAGAAAGAAAACGGAATCGACCTCAGAAACGACAAGATGGCTCTCCAGAGACTCAAGGAAGCTGCAGAAAAGGCGAAG
>JAZQYD010000049.1:0-3228 GCA_045633405.1 Eubacteriales bacterium
TACACGGTCAGCACCCAAAGAAGGTTCTACACAGTAGGGAACATACTTCTTATTCTGCTGCTGATCAAAGTAAGTCATATCAGCCTTTGCATGCTCCTGATGACGCATCAGGTCATAGTCGGTACGGTCTGCGATACCCCACAACTCGCCCCAACCAAAGGGGAAGGTGTATTCGATATCGGAAGTACCTCTGGAATAGAATGCCAGCTCTTCGGGGCTGTGATCGCGCAGACGAAGATTTTCTTCTTTAATATTCAAGCGCAGCAGCCAGTTAAAGCAGAATTCTTTCCAATATTTATACCACTCCAAATCAGTACCGGGTTCGCAGAAGAACTCAAGCTCCATCTGCTCGAACTCACGGGTACGGAAGGTGAAGTTACCGGGGGTGATCTCGTTTCTGAAGGACTTACCGATCTGGCATACGCCGAAGGGAAGCTTCTTTCTCGTCGAACGCTGAACTGCGGGGAAGTTAACGAAGATACCCTGAGCGGTCTCGGGACGGAGATAAACGGTGTTGGTGCTGTCCTCTGTTACACCGATAAAGGTCTTGAACATAAGGTTGAACTTCTTAATATCGGTAAAATCGTTGCCGCCGCAATCGGGACATACAATTCCCTTCTCCTTGATGTACTGAGCCATCTCGTCGAAGGTCCAGGATGCGGGGTTATCATCAGTGCCGTTGGTGAAGGCATAGTCCTCGATAAGCTTGTCTGCTCTGTGTCTTGCCTTACAGCCCTTACAGTCCATAAGGGGATCGGAAAATCCGCCAACGTGACCCGCTGCTACCCATGCCTCGGGATTCATGATGATAGCGGAATCAAGACCAACGTTGTATCTCGACTCCTGAACAAATCTCTTCCACCACGCACGCTTTACGTTGTTCTTAAACTCAACGCCGAGGGGGCCGTAGTCCCAAGAGTTAGCAAGACCGCCGTATATCTCCGAGCCGGGGAAGATAAAGCCGCGGGTCTTACAAAGGGCTACTACTTTTTCCATTGTCTTTTTGCTGTTTTCCATTTTTATGTCTCCATAATGTAAATAATTATTTTCATTTAATTAACTAATCTAGCGTAAATTATGCCATTTTTATGCGACACGGGTACTACCTTAACGGCGTCGCCCTGAATGTTGTCGGGAGCCTCAAGCTTAACCTCAAGAAAGCTATCCGAGTGAGCGGTAAACACGCCGCCCTCACTGTCCTCGAGAATGACCGAAAGAGTCTCCTTCGAATCAACAACACGGTCAAGTATCATGTCTCTTACCCGTGAGACCTCCGCCATAAGCCTCCTGCTCCTCTCCTTCTTCACACTCTCAGCAACCTGATCGGGATAATCAGCGGCGGGTGTGCCGTGACGTCTCGAATAAGCGAACACGTGTGCAAAGAGCAGCTCCGCCTCGGAGACGAAGGAAAGAGTCTCAAGGAAGTCCTCCTCGGTCTCGCCGGGGAAGCCCACCATAAGGTCGGTGGTTATATTAAGATTAGGCATATAGGATCTTAGTCTTCCAATATTATCAAGTGCCATCTTACGGTTATAGCGTCTCTTCATCGCACCGAGAATTCTATCGCTGCCCGATTGGACGGAAATATGAAAATGCGGAGCAAGGATCGACAGCCCCTTAATTCTGTCTGCAAAATCCTTACCGCAGAGCTCGGGTGCAAGCGAGCCTAAGCGGATCCTCTCTGCACTCTTACGTTTGTCAAGCTCGCAAAGAAGGTCTGCTAAGGTATAGGGCGTGTCAAAATCTCTGCCGTACGAGCCTGTCTCGATACCGGTGAGAACTATCTCCCTTGTGCCGTTTTTATAGAGCCCCTCAACCTCACGGATCACGTCCTCGGGTCTTTTAGAGCGTACGGGGCCTCTCGCCTCCTTGATAGCACAGTACGTACATCTCGACTCACATCCGTCCTCGATCTTCACGTACGCACGCGTCCTTGGGGCGTGGGTTATGCACATAGGCTCGAACCGAGCTCCCTGAAGGGGCCTTACGTCGAGAATCTTATCACGTCTGCCCGAAGTAAGCATCTCCTCGATCCTATCAGCCAAGGAGAGCTTTCCTACCGTGCCGACTACGATATTAACACCGTCAATAGCGAGGACGTCCTCGCCGTCACGCTCGGAGTAGCAGCCCATGACCGCCACAACGGCATTCTTGTTTCTGTCGACAGCACGTCTTATCATCTGCCTCGATTTTCTGTCGCTCTCCTTCGTCACCGTGCAGGTGTTTATAACGTAGGCATCGCATACGTCATCGAAGGAGCGGCCCTCGAAGCCTCGTCTCTCAAGCTCCTCAAGAACAGCCTCGGTCTCATACTGAGAGACCTTACACCCAAGTGTGTATAAGCCAACCGTGTACATTATTCTCCCGAATATACGGAGGGATCAAGCACTCCGACGTAGGGGAGAGCTCTGTATCTCTCGTTATAGTCAAGTCCGTAGCCGATAACAAACTCATCAGGTATCTCGATACCGCAATAGTCGGGTGTGAACTCAACCTTTCTCCTCGAGGGCTTATCAAGAAGAGTGCAGGTGCGAACACTGCGTGCTCCCTTGCCCTTAAGGTAGCGGGTTAGATAAGAGAGGGTCACACCGCTGTCGATGATGTCCTCTACTATGAGAAGATCGCACCGGTCAAGGTCAGGTCTTATGAGGTCAAGATGAATATTAACGGTTCCCGTGGTAACAGTGCCTGCTCCGTAGGACGACACCTTCATACAGTCGATCTCAACGGGAACGGTGATCTTCTTCATAAGATCGCCCATAAACACGATCGATCCCTTCAGGATACAGACGAGTATGAGCCTCTTGTCGCTGTCGCTGTAATCTCTGTCGATCTCAGCGGCAATACGGGTGGTGATTCGGTCTATCTCCTCCTCGGAGACAAGTATTTTTGCAACGTCTGACATACAGATGACACCTCCGGTGTAGGATAACTGAAAATATATAACAACATTTTAGCAGAAAGAGCCCGAAAAGTCAATACGTGAAGGCTATCTAAATCCGTTATTATATAAATATTTTAAAAAAGTATTGACAATTTACAAGGTTTGAGTTATAATATAACTTGCGTTGGTATGAATACGCGACGACAGATGTTAATTTTTAAGTAAAAGGAGGTGCTTTCGATGAAGAGAACCTATCAGCCTAAGAAGAGACAGAGAAGCAAGGAACACGGCTTCAGAAAGAGAATGGCTACCGCTAACGGAAGAAAAGTTCTTAAGAGAAGACG
>JAZQYD010000050.1:0-19215 GCA_045633405.1 Eubacteriales bacterium
GGATGGGAAGACCGCCGTTCTCATACTTGCCGTCCATACCCCAGAGCTTGGTGATCTGGTCCATGGAAGCGAAGTTAAGAGACTCGAGAACGGGTCCGCGTCCGGTTGCACCGTCACCGCAGTTGGAGATGATGATACCGGGCTTGTGGTTAGATCTCTTATAGAGAGCCGCACCGAGAGCGATAGGAGCGGAAGCACCTACGATCGCGTTGTTAGGCATAAGTCCGAAGGGAATGAAGAAGGCGTGCATCGATCCGCCGAGACCGCGGTTGAAGCCGGTCTTACGAGCGAAGATCTCAGCAAGTGCACCGTAAAGAAGGAAGTTGATGGCAAGCTCCTTAACGTTTCCGCCTGCGTTCATGTGCTTCTCGACAACTGCAAGAACAGAACCGTCGAGGAACTCCTTCATAATATCGTAGAGCTCCTTCTCATCGAGCTTCTCGATGGAGGAAAGTCCCTTAGCGAGGATCTCGCCGTGGCTACGGTGAGAGCCGAAGGAGAAGTCGTTGATATCAAGGCAGTAAGCCTCACCTACTGCGGAGGCCTCCTGACCGATGGAAAGGTGTGCGGGGCCGGGGTTGTTATACTTAACTCCGTTGTACTCGCTCTTGACCTTGACCTCGTTGAGCATAGTCTCAAACTCACGGATGATAGCCATATCACGGTAGATACGCATCATATCTTCCTTGGAGTAGATCTTAAGCTCCTCCTTCAGGGTCTTGTTGTACTGACATACGGGAATATCCTCGAAATGAATGAAGCCGGATTCAAAGGCTTTCGCGGGATCAACGTATTGACTCTTAGGCATTTTTCTATATCTCCTTTAAATTTAATTACATGAACATTGCTTCTCTGATGACCTCGCAGACAGTGGGGTGCGGGAAGACAAGCTTCTGCACGTCTGCGACTCTCATCTCGGTCTCTACCATCATAGCCGCACCGTAGATGATCTCGGATGCGTAAGTGCCGATCATATGAAGGCCGAGGATGTTTCTGTGCTTCTTATCGATAATGAGCTTAACAACGCCGTTGCCGTGCTCGTTCTCTGCGATGTATCTTCCGCTGTACTTAAGAGTAACGGTCTCAACGGTAACGTCAAGTCCCTTCTCCTTAGCACTCTCCTCGGTCTCACCTACTGCAGCAACCTCGGGGTTGGTGTAGATAACGGAGGGGATGGAATTATAGTTGATTCTGTCCTTCTTACCGAGAATGTTGTTGATACAAACCTCACCCTCACGGTAAGCGGTATGAGCAAGCATCGACTTGCCGTTTACGTCACCTGCCGCCCATACGCCGGGAACGTTGGTCTTACCGTACTCGTTGGTAACGATAGCACCACGCTCGAGCTTAAGGCCGATGTTCTCACAGCCGATGCCCTGAGTTCTCGGACGGCGTCCGATGGAAACGAGAGCGTAGTCACAGGCAAGTGCTACGGTCTTGCCATCCTTTTCGTAAGTAACAGCCTTATCCTTGATGGAGGTAACACGTGCACCGAGAATGAACTCAACGCCTCTTGCCTTATACTCCTTGAGAAGCATATTCGAGATCTCGCGATCGGTAGCACCTGCGATGTGGTCAGCCATCTCGACAACGGAAACCTTACATCCAACGGAGTTGAAGTAGGATGCCATCTCAAGACCGATAACACCGCCGCCTACGATAACGATAGTCTCGGGAAGCGTGGGGAGGTCGAGAACCTCACGGTTGGTAAGAGCGAAGCCGGATGCAAGCGACTCCTTAAGACCGTCGATGGGGGGAACTGCGGCAGAGGAGCCGGTGCAGATAAGGAGCTGCTTACCTACGTAGTCCTTGCCCTCAGCGGTAACAACGAAGCCCTCGGCATTTCTCTCCTTGATAGCGGCAGTAGCATATACAACCTCTACCTTGGACTTCTTGAGCTTAGCACCAACGCCGGAAACGAGCTGCTTAACAACCTTATTCTTACGGTTAACAACAAAGCCGTGATCGATGGATGCAGAGCCGAAGGTCACACCGTAATCAGCACCGTGCTTCGCATAATCGTATACCTTTGCGGAATAAAGAAGAGTCTTGGTGGGGATACAGCCCTCGTTAAGGCAAACGCCTCCGAGTGCTCTCTCCTCGATAACGAGCGTCTTGAGACCTGCATGACCTGCACGCTCTGCGGCATTGTAGCCCGCAGGGCCGCCGCCGAGAATTATAAGATCGTACATTCTATCCACCTCCTATTACTTTGTAAGAAGAAGATCGAAGTTCTCAAGAGCGAATACAAGCTCCTTGAGGAACTTAGCCGCAGGAGCACCGTCAAGAGCTCTGTGGTCGAAGGTGAGAGAAAGACCCATTGCGGGATAGGTTACGTCCTCGCCGTCCTCCTCCTTAACTCTGCGGGTGATGGTGTTAACACCGAGGATACCCGTCTGAGGAGGATTGATAACGGGAGTGAAGCTCTCGATACCGAGAGAGCCGAGGTTGGTGATCGTGAAGGATGCACCCTTAAGAAGATCGGGGTTGATAGTACCGCTCTGAGCTGCGGTGATAACCTTCTTCGCATTCTTGGAGAGCTCGTTAAGAGTCATCTTCTCTGCTGCGAATACGGTGGGAACCATAAGTCCACGCTCGGTGTCAACCGCGATACCGAGGTTAACGTTGTTGAAGTATCTCATGGTGTCGTCGAGATAGTGTGCATTGAGATCTCTGTGGTTAAGAATAACACGGGATACTGCGAACAGAACCATATCGTTAAGAGTGATGTTAGCAAGACCCATCTTCTCAGCACCTGCCTTGAGCGATGCACGGAGCTCCATGATCTTGGTAGCGTCGAAGGTAGTGTTGAGAGTGAGCTGAGCCATGGTGGAAAGGGATGCGTGCATGGACTTCGCAATAACCTTTCTGATGTTGGGGAGCTTCACGTCCTCGTATGCCGCTACGGGAGCAGCCTCAGCCGCAGGAGCCTCTGCTACGGGAGCCTGTGCGGGAGCGTTAAGATCGCCGAGGGTTACTCTGCCGTTGATGCCCGTGCCCTCTACTGCGGAGGTGTAAGCATCCTTAGCTGCGGGAGATACGGTAAGACCCATATCAACGAGCTTCTGAACGTCTCTCTCGATGATTCTGCCGTTGGGGCCGGTGGGAACTGCCTTGAGAAGGTCAGCACCGGTCTTCTCTGCGAGAAGTCTCGCACGGGGAGAAATGGAGCCTACGCCGGAGGTAGCCGCTACGGGAGCAGCCTCTGCAGCGGGAGCCTCTGCTACGGGAGCAGCCTCTGCCGCAGGTGCAGCCTCAGCCGCGGGAGCATCATCCTCTCCCTTGGGTATGAATGCGGAGAAGTCCTCTCCGTCGTTTCCGATTACAAGTACGTTTTCAAGACAGGGAACGTCGTCTCCCTCTTCTCTGAATATGGCAAGCACCTTACCCGCTTCGGGGCTGGGCTCGTCGAACGAGGATTTGTCCGTCTCATAGGAGAAGAGAGTTTCGCCCTTCTCAACGGTGTCTCCTACCTTTTTGTTGAAAGCGGTAATGATACAGCTCTCAACGCTCTGTCCCTGACGGGGCATGATAACAACTGTTGCCATTTTTTTATTTCCTTTCGTTTATATTATTTAATATTATTTACGCACACCCAAACGCGTGTTTAAATATTTTTTACCACCCACTATTTTACCAAGTCTTTCTCCTCTTGTCAATCTTTTTTGGAATAAAAGTCCGAAAAGTATGTGAAAAAATTATCATTTTCAGGGGACACCCCGCACCTCGACTAACAAATATGACGGTGACGGGGGCGGCGTGTCATTTTCTTTATTCCGCATCGCATCCCGAAAAGTCAGTCCCCATTGCCAAAAACAGACGGTAGGTTGACAAAATATACACTTGACAAAAGGCGGTATTCTTGATATACTCCAAATAAGTAAACAAAACCCCCGGGAGGATCAAAATATGAAGACCTTTATAGAGAACGGTGCCGCTATCATACAGCAAGAGATCGACACCGCAGTGAAGGAAGGAAGACACGAGATTACCGTAACAGGTAACTACGAGATAGAGGAGGCAATCGTTATTCCCTCTCATTTCACGGTGAGACTGAAGGATTGCCATCTTCGCCAGAAGGATGGCGTTTACGCTAACGTATTCACCAACGCATCCACCGTGCAGGAGGAGAGAACCGTAGCGAAGAGAGACTACGGCATCCGCATAATCGGTGAGGGCTACGCAGTGCTTGACGGAGGAGAATTCAACGGTCTGACCGAGAGAAACTGGCGTGAAAAGGGTATCTCGATGCAGAAGAATCACCTCATCTTCTTCACCAACCTCGAGAATTTCGTAATATCGGGACTCCACCTTATGAATCAGCGTTATTGGTCGGTCAATCTCACCTATTGCAGCCACGGCGAGGTGAAGGATATCGAGATCACCGCCGATGATTCCATCCTCTACGTAGACGGTGAGCGTAACTGCGAGACAAATTACAGAGACCTCTGCCACAATCATCTCCCGATGCTCCGCAACGCTGACGGAATTGACGTACGCTTAGGCTGTCACGATATCTCGATCGAGAACATCACCGGCTTCACCGAGGATGACACCGTCGCTATCACAGGACTGCCCGGCAAGATACCCTCCCCCTATGCAGTAGAGGGCTTATCCTCCGACATATACAACATTACCGTCAGAAACATCAGAAGCTCCTCATGGTGTGCTATAATCCGACTTCTCAACCAGGGCGGAATCAAGCTCTACAACGTACTCGTCGACGGAGTTGTTGACACCTCCAAGGGCTCGGAGCATATGAACAGAGGTCTTTTCGGTGTAAGAATAGGCGACAGACGCCTTTACAGCACTCGCCACTCCACGTCGGACGAAACCTACAACATCGTTGTAAGAAACGTATTCTCCCGTGCCGAGACCCTCGTCGACCTCGCAGGAGCTATCAACGGCTGTGTGGTTGAGAACGTATTCGGCTTCGACGGCTTCGGCAAGAGAATCGAGAATAACGCAGAGCTCTTCGGCTCGGTAAGAATAGAAGAATAAAGAACACCTCTTCAGGAGGTCAAAAAAGGACTGTCATCAGCATTACGCCCGACAGTCCTTTTTCTGTTATTTGTTCACAAGTCTGATAGCCGCCATCTCGTAGAAGTAATTTCCGTCAAGAAGATACTTCTTTATGCCTCTCTGCATAGAGGAATCCTCGGGGAGCTCCTCAAGGGGAGTCGTGCCGGGGCGTCTGAATACGTACTCAAAAATTCCGTGATGTCCGCCGCACGTGGGATAAAGATGGAACATATCTGCAAGCATGGTGAGATTGGTATCTCTGCCCATTATATCACGCAGATGCTTGTTGAACACCCACGAATAACCGTGGTATCCCTTGATATCAAGATCGGAATAATATTTCTCAATAACCTCGTCCATCATCCTGAAGGACTCACGCACCGTGTCGATATGGAAGGGCTCGCCGTTGGTGATATGAATAGCCACCATATTGTCACCCTCCTTCAGCACCTCACGGTAGCCCTCGAGGGTCACGGGCTCGCACTCAAGCTCGCCGTAATAATTAGAACGGTAGCCCGTCACCTTATCACCGTCAACCTTCAGCTCTGCGAAATACTTACCCTCCTCGTCATTCTGAGCGAGAGCACCGAAGAACATTCCCTTCCTGTGTGCATTTACGTTGTTCGCCATGATGGCAATATCACCGTCACGCTCAAAGACACGGACGTTCGGGCCGAATTTCATAAACTGATACTGGAGTCTGCCGACCCTGATTATCTCGCCGCGGAGGAAGTAAACGTACCAGCCGATATAATCTCTCATGCCGAGTCTGCCGTGCATATCACGGTAGGCAAGCATCTCCGAGCCGATACCGAAGAGAGAGTCGGAGATTATCTCAAGAGGAAGATTTCTCTTCTTAAGAATATCTACCGCATCCTCGATGCAGTAAAACAGGCCGAAGGCGGGAGCGAAATCGGTCTCCACGCTGACACCCGCAGGTGTGGGAATTATCTTCTCGATCGCCCTTATACCGTCCTTTATGATAAGATATACAACGTAGTTGTAAAGAACGAGATCGTCATTTTTCGCAATGAGATCGCTCGCCTCGAGCACCGTCTCGAAGCCATCCCTTATAAACTTATATTCACTGTTCAGTCTGATTATCCTCTCCTTGTCGAGGATAGCAAGACCTCTTTCCTTTTTCATCTCGAGAGCCTTCCCGTAGTAAGGAAGCAGCTCCTCCTTAAACTCGACTCCGAGCCTTTCGCAAAATCCGATTGCCTCGTTTCTCATTGCTTAATCCTTTCATTTTTTCACATTCAAAGTATCACCGAGGGGCATCGAGTAGACCTCGACGGTCTCGGGAAATTTCGAGAACATTATTTTCACTGCCTCAGCATAATACCCGAGCTGTCTTTCGTGGCTGCTGCGAAGCTTATCTTCAGCTAATTTTCTGTCGGAAAGCTCCTTGGCAGTAAGTCTGTCAGTCTTGTAGTCTACAAGGTGGTACTCACCGTCCTTATCGAGGATAAGACAGTCGATGACACCCTGGACGAGAACCTCCTCACCGACAAGCGATTCCTTCATGTCAAGCTCGGTTGCGAACATCTCGCAGGGCAATTTCACGTTGAATCTGAGCTCTCGCCAGATCTTCTCTGCCCCCAGCATCTGCCTGAAGAGGTTGGAATTACGGAACGCCTCTGCCTCATCAATACGTACAAGCTTCGCGTCTCCCTCGGAGAGGAATCTCTCGCGGACGAGGTCGGCAAGCTCCTCCTCTGCAGTATGCTTCGCAAGTCTGTCAAGATCGCAGAACTGTAAGAACATATGCGTGGCGATGCCTCTCGCCTTGCTGTCCTCCGTCTCACCGCTTATGAAAGCGGGTACGTACGATCCTTTTTTCTTTTTTTGCTTGCCAATCGCCTCAAGATCCGTCACTCCGTCGTCCGCCTCGTCAAAGAGTCTCGGATAGAGCTTAGACACAGATACCTTCTCGGGAATGATGGTCTTTATTTTATCGGGGTATTCGTATTTGAATCTCTCCTCAAGAGTCTCGGCACAGACGTGCGGAGGTTCATCCTTGGGGTCAGGGGAATTGCCCGATGTATCGGGGGGTGTCGAGTTTTCTACCGCAACGTGCGAGTAGAACTCATCATACGAGAGCACCCTGAATCCCTTTGCTGCCAGGATCATCTCAGCATAGCTTCCAAGTTGATATACCGAGTAATCGGACAAAAATTCACGCTTGATAGCTACTTCCTCGATGAATTTATCCTCCGCTTTTGTCGGACAAATAACCACGTAGAGTCTCTCTATTGCTCTGGTAAGAGCAACGTAGAGAATTCTCGCCTCCTCCTCTCTGGCACGTCTCTTAGAATACTCCTTGATTATTGCCTTGGTGGGATTTTCAACAAGACCGAGTCCTGAGGGAGTGCGAGCGTAAAGACCGATACCGAAATCCTCCTTGTAGATATATCTCGGCTCGGGTCCGTAACGCTTCGGCTCGAAGCTCGCCTCTACCTCTACGAAGAAGACGATGGGATATTCGAGTCCCTTGGAGGAGTGAGCGGTTATAATCTTAACTGCGTCCGGAGCACTGGGAGCCTCCCTCTTGTCGAAGGCGTTCTTCCTATTTATTACTCCGTTTATAAAGGTCAGGAAATTATAAAGTCCGCGGTATGAGCCCGACTCAAATCTCCTTGCGTGCTCAAAGAGAAGCATAAGGTTGTCCCTGCTGCCCCTCTCGGTAGCTATTACAAGCAGTCCCGTCTCTGCGAAGAGCATCGAGATAAGCTCGTCGGTGGGCATTCCCTCGGAGAGCGTACGGTAACGTCTGAGATCCTCGAGAAAACGCTTGCCCTTCTCAAACGAGTGGGTATCCGTGTATGAAACAAGTGAGTCATAGAGCGTGTCACCTCCCGCCGACTTGATGGACGCAAGCTCACTCGGAGTGAACGAATATAATGGAGATGAGAGAAGTCCGGTGAGATAAATATCCCTCCTCGGATTGTCTATCGAATTAAGAAGACAAAGGGCAAGGAGAACCTCCGAGTTCATAAAGAACTTGGCATCATCGGCCACCGCACACGGTATTCCGAGAGAATCAAGAGCTGCCTTATAGGCTCCCTCACGGCCTCTTGCGTTTCTCATAATGATGGCTATATCACCGTAGCCTATCGGATCGCCGTTATCGAGTACACCGCTCGACTTAAGCTCCTTTATCTTCTCTGCGACCGTCATAGCCACCGCATCTCGGTCGGTCATCGACTCGCCCGCATCGCCAAAGCAATCGGGAGACGTAATGCATATCTCGGGATATCTGTACGGAGGCTCGCCGTTTTCATTGGGCTTCGAGAATTTCAGCTTATCGTCGCTCTGATATCCTATCGAGCTTCTCATGTGATAGAATATCCTGTCGAATATATCGTTAACGAAGTCTACAATACCCCTGTCGCACCTGAAGTTGTTGGACATGAATATAGTTGCACAGTCAGAGCCATCCGATTCATCAATGGGCGGGAAGGACGTCTTCATCTCAGTGAATATGTCCGAGTTCGCACTTCGGAAGGCGTAAATACTCTGCTTTATATCTCCAACCATGAAGCGGTTCGTCTCTGTGGAGATCGCCTCGAATATTTTATTCTGAAGGTTGTTGACGTCCTGATATTCGTCAATGTAAATTGCACGGTAAAGACGTCTTTCCGAAAGAGCTACCTCGGTAAGCTCACCGTTCTGCCAGAGGCACTCGTACGTCAACCTCTCGACGTCGGAGTATTCGAGCATACCGCGTCTCTTCTTTTCCTCTAAAAACAGCTTGTCAAACCTCTCGAGTATAGAGGCAAGACAGTAAAGTATCTTGAAAAGCTCCCCGTAAGCAGTACGCCAGTCATCCTCGGTAAAGTCAAAGACCGACGTCTTGCGTGCAAGAATATCACTCTTCATTGCGGCACGGAGCGGAGTCGAGGGAGGCAGAGCTATATTAGAGATCGATGGGGTGTCGGGAAAATCGTAAGAGTTGAGTATCGTACGGATTCCGACGTAGCTCTCCTCACGCCCAAGGCTCTTAAGCATGACGATATCATTCTCTATCAAATTGATAAGCTTATCCACCTTAGGATTGTTCATCGAGATAAGTTCCTTAAGAACAGAGCTCAGAGCAGCTGCATGGTGATCCGCCGCCTCATGCAGGAAGGTGATGGCAGTCTTACCGAGGAACGTATTCTCTACCCTCGTAAATTTCGAGGGGTCATATTCCGAGATCAGCTTAGTGATCGCACCGACACCGTCAATGGAGGAAAGTGTCGATTTATAGAGCGAGAGGATAACAAGAGCGAGCTCTCCCTCCGAGCGTGTATCGGTCATGCATTCCGAGAGCCTCTCAAGTGCCTCGGGTGTCGATACGTCAGGCTCGTTTCCCTCATAAATCGAACCGATAAGTCCGTCAAGTATACTCTCGGCAAGCATCTCGGACTCAGCTCCGTCCGCCAGTTTGAAATCGGGGTTGACGCCGACTCTGTCAGCATTGGCACGGAGTATGGTCGAACAGAAGGAGTCTATCGTCGAAATCTTCGCAGACGGAAGAAGGTAGAGCTGACGTGCAAGCTTCTCATCGTCAGGTCTTGACGCTACCGCCTTTTTAAGTGCCCGGCTAATCTTCTCACGAAGCTCTCCGGCCGCCTTACGTGTATAAGTAACCATAAGCATCTCATCGATGCCTATCGGGTCCTTCTTATCAAGCATAGAGGTGATGATTCTCTCTGTAAGTGTAGCTGTTTTTCCTGATCCTGCCGCCGCAGATACGAGAAGTGTTTTGTCCCTCTTCTCGATGGCCTTCAATTGCATATCAGTCCATTCTCTCTCCATTTAACCGTCCCTCTTTCGTCAGAATGTAAATAGTTCTTTACTTTTGTGCCTTAAAACTGTCTTATCGGCTTTATCGCCATGCCTTCATCGTACTCACGAACCTCACCGACAGCAAAGAAGCCGTCCTTATCAAGAAGTCTGACTCTTTCGCCGACTTCAGCCACAGCTCCTATCTTGTGAAGATAGATGTGCTGTCCCGATTTTGCGAGTCTTGAGAAGAAATCGGGCAATACAACTCCCCGCATGGACTCGAAGATCTTCTCCGTAGGTATCACGCATGCGAGTCTGTCCTCCTCGCTCATCGCTTCGAGCTCTCCGAGAGTGTGTGTCATATCGATCGAGAAGCCCGAAACAGAGAGTCTCACAAGCGTCTTCATAGCTCCGCCGACTCCCAAGGCCTTTCCGATATCCGCACAGAGCGTTCTTATGTACGTGCCCTTAGAGCAGAAGACGTCAAGGAAGTACTCTCTATCGTTAATTCTGGTAGCATTTATAGAGTAAATTTTAACACGCCTCGGCTCTCGGTCGATGGTGATGCCCCGTCTTGCAAGATCGCAGAGCTTCTCTCCTCCGACCTTCAGAGCAGAATACATAGGGGGCGTCTGATCGATCTCTCCGACGAAGGACGAGACAGCAGCCAACACCTCGGCCTCCGAGCGAATCTCATCCGTCGAGGATATAAGATTACCCGTCACGTCCTCTGTATCCCTCTCTTCTCCGAGGAGCAGCGTAGCACCGTAGTGCTTGTCCTCCGTGAGCATGAATTCACTCGCCTTCACCGCTCTGCCGAGAAGCACGGGCAACACACCCGTAGCCAAGGGATCAAGCGTGCCGGTGTGACCTGCCTTCGACTGACCGAATATTCTTTTCACACGGTTAACAAGTGCCTGCGAGGTAAGACCTACCTCCTTGTTTATAAGCACAAGACCGACAGCCGCTTCACGTTCCATATAAGGCACCTCCCTCTCATCCTTGGTACGACCCGACCACATAACTTAGGTTATGAATATTTTACCATAGTACTATTTAAAAATCAAGTAAACCTATTGCTTTTTTTCGTCTTTTATAGTAGAATGAACTTAAGATTTTTTTCGGAGGTAAAGATGAAGGCAGTTGTAACCGTAACAGGCAAGGACAAGGTCGGAATCATAGCAATGGCAAGTGCGGAATGTGCGAAGCACGGTGCTAATATTCTCGACATCAGCCAGTCTGTTCTTAAGGAATATTTTGCGATGATTATGCTTGTGGAGCTCGACGGACTCGTCACCAATTTCCGCACGTTCGCATCCGAGCTTGAGAAGGCAGGAAAGGAAAGCTCTGTTGATATCCGTGTAATGCACGAGGACATCTTCAACAGCATGCATAAGATCTGACGATGTTAAATACACAGGACATTCTTGAAACAATAAAGATGATACGCGAGGAGAACCTCGATATCAGAACCGTAACGATGGGCATCTCCCTCTTCGACTGCATTTCAGACGATGAGGACCGCCTTATTACCAAAATTTACGATAAGCTCACACGCTCTGCGAAGAATCTCGTATCCGTATGTGAGGATCTCGAGGCAACCTACGGCATTCCGATCGTCAATAAAAGAATATCGGTGACCCCCATCTCTCTTGTCGGCTCGGGGCTCTCCCCCGACGGCTTCGTCCGTGTTGCAAGGGCTCTTGAGAGAGCGGCAGGCACTCTCGGAGTTAACTTCATCGGAGGCTTCTCCGCCCTTGTACAGAAGGGTATGACACGCGGAGCCGAGGCACTCATCGAGGCTATTCCCGAGGCTCTCGCTACCACCGAGCACATCTGCTCATCGGTCAACGTTGCATCGACCAAGGCAGGCATCAATATGGATGCTGTCAAGAAGATGGGTGAGATCATCAAGAGGACCGCTTACCTCACACGCACCCGTGACTCCATCGGATGTGCGAAGCTCGTTGTGTTTGCCAACATTCCCGAGGATAATCCCTTCATGGCGGGTGCCCTCCACGGAGTAGGCGAGCCCGATACGGTCATCAACGTCGGCGTCTCAGGCCCGGGTGTTGTTGCCGCAGCTATAAAGGAGGCCGGGGACTGCAACTTCTCCGCCCTCGCAGATACTGTCAAGAAAATAGCATTTAAGATAACAAGAGTCGGCCAGCTCATCGCCGCTGAGGCCGCATCGAGACTCGGAGTTCCCTACGGCATAGTCGACCTTTCCCTCGCTCCCACACCTGCAAAGGGTGACTCGGTAGCCGAGATACTTGAGAATATGGGACTTGAGCGTTGCGGCACACACGGCACCACCGCCGCCCTCGCACTTCTCAACGATGCGGTCAAGAAGGGCGGAGTTATGGCATCGAGCCACGTCGGAGGTCTGTCGGGTGCATTCATTCCCGTCTCCGAGGACAGAGGCATGATCGATGCGGTACGCCACGGCACACTCTCGCTCGAGAAGCTTGAGGCTATGACTGCCGTTTGCTCGGTCGGACTTGATATGATCGCCATTCCCGGCGACACCTCCGAGGCTACTATCTCGGGAATCATTGCGGACGAGATCTCCATCGGCGTTGCCAACACCAAGACCACCGCTGTCAGAGTTATCCCCGTATGGGGCAAGGGTGTCGGCGAGCAGGCTGAGTTCGGAGGACTTCTCGGTTACGCTCCCATTATGCCACTGCACGGCGAGTCCTGCGAGGCATTTATCAACCGCGGCGGACGTATTCCCGCCCCCATCCATTCGCTGAAAAACTAATTATAAAAACGGCACGTGCAAGAAGCACCGTAAGCCAAAAAACACATAGCCCCGAGGGACACTCCAATCATTTTTGTGCTGATGCGGTAGGTCACTCGGGGTGCTTTTTGCATTTTTAGTGAGTGTGCTCGCCACACCTTACGGATAAAATACAGAACATCCCGTGACACTCTCGGAATTCATATGCTTTTTCGCACGAAAAGGCGGAAATGCTATTGACTTTTCCACCGATAAGTGTTATCTTAGTCTCGGTATAAAAATCATATTCATTATTGATGTCACGACGAAAGGAATAACGGTATGATAAAAGCTAAGAAAAAGATCGATTTTACAAGCGGTAAAATCTTTCCGAAGCTATTTTGGTTTACTATTCCGATAATAGCATCCAATCTTCTGCAGGTTTTCTACAGTGCTGCGGATATGATGATAGTCAGCCTTTCTGACGAGCCGAATGCCGTCGGAGCCATTGGAACAACGACCTCGATGATCGCTCTCATAATCAACGCCTTTATCGGCTTCTCGGTAGGAGCAAACGTTGCTATTGCCAAGCGGCTTGGTGCGGGAGACGGGAAGGCGGTCTCACGTGCAACTCACACCTCAGTCCTGGTATCCCTCATACTCGGTGTCGGATGTATGCTTACAGCCCTCCTTGCATCGAGACCCATTCTTGTCTGGATGGGAGCTACGGGCAACGTTCTTGAGCTTGCACACACGTACACCTTGATATATGCACTCGGAATCCCCTTCACTGCCTTAACCAACTTTTTGGTCTCTGTTTACCGAGCTAAGGGAGACTCTAAAACACCTCTTAAGGTGCTGTCGCTCTCAGGACTTTTAAACGTGCTGTTCAATCTCTTCTTCGTTTTGGCACTCGGTATGTCCGTAGAGGGAGTAGCACTTGCCACAGTGCTTGCAAACGTAATTTCATCCTCCATCCTCTTATTTAAGCTGATGCGTGAAAATGATGCGACACGCATCGTCATATCTCGCTTGAAAATAGACAGAGCGTCACTCCGAGATATAATCGTCATCGGACTTCCCACGTCCGTACAGTTCATCCTCTTCTCGGTATCCACCATCCTGATTCAAAGCTCCATTGTCGCACTTGACGCCATCATGACCCCCGATCCGAAGATCACCCCCGTGCTCAACGGAAACTCCGCACAGGCTAACCTTGATAACTTCGTATATCAGTCGGTCAATGCGGTATATCAGGCATCGACGACCTTTACAAGTCAGAATTACGGAGCGAAAAATCACGACAGAATCAAAAAAGGAGCACTCTGTAACTATCTACTGGTGCTTATTATCGCCTTTACGGTTCTGGGAGCAATGATAGCCTTTCATCCGTTCCTCATATCTCTTTACGGCATAAAGGACGGAGTCGAGGGCTCAGCACAGCAGATAGCCTACTCAAGTGCACGAACGAGACTGTACCTTGTCACAATATTCTACACGGTCTCGGGTATTGCGGACGTCAGCACGGGAATTATGAGAGGAGTCGGTAAATCGCTGCCTCCCATGATACTCACTCTATTCAGCATCTGTATCATGCGAGTATTCTGGACACTCGTTGTTTTCCCGAGGTATATGACTCTTTCGAGCCTCCTTTTAAGCTTCCCTGTCAGCTGGGGATTTTCCGCACTGGTAGGTGTAAGCCTTGCCGCCTTCTACATAAGGCGTGCCTCGAGAAAATCGGCACCCGAAGAATAAAACTGATAAACATAAAAGACTGCGTTCTCTTCTTCGGAGCTCGCAGTCTCTTCTTTTTTTGGGGTCTTTACGGAATTATCAAAGTGCCTTTAAAAACTCGGCGTTTCTCCTAAGGGTCTCCAAAACCGAGATGGGATAATGGTCGTGCTGCTCGACAACGAAGTCGGTGGCATAGATCGCACTGTCACGAACGGCAGCCATATCGACTATTCCGTCGGGAAGATCGGTGATCCTGCCGTCGGGTGCACGCTGCTTCAGATGTACAACACGGATATTCTCTGCATTGCGGCGGATATATCCGCACACGTCATCGATCTGTCCCGATGCAAAGTAAACGTCCGTCTCGAGGAAAAGATTGCCGTCAAACTGCTCTAAGAGACGGTCTATGATCAGCCTGCCGTCAAGAGTCGCGAACTCGGGTGCGTGGTTGTGGTATATGAGCTCAATTCCGCACTTGCGTGCCAGACGTCCGAGAGGATTAAGATATTCGCCCGCGGCAATGATATCCTCCTCCGTCTTATATTCTCCCCAGGAGTTATAGATGGCATAGCGGCCGCCTGCCTCGGCGATGAAGTTGAAGGCCTCCTCGTGAGAGCCGTGGAAGCTCTTACGTCCGAAATGGTTTCCAACGATTTTCAAGCCGAGATCGCTGACTCTCTTGCCGAACTCCTTACCCGACGTATTTAACTCGTCGAATCCGCCGAAGAAGCAGAACTCTACTCCCGAATAGCCCATACCGGGCAGCATTTCAAGAACGGGCATAAGTCCCATCTGTTCGATAAGAGGGCGGAAGGTGTACTGCTGAATAGAAAACTCTTTCATTATAATTCTCCTTTATTTAAGGTCTTGAATTTACTTGACAAAGTGCACCCTTGTCGGCAGACTCATAATATTTCTCCATAACCTCAACAACGTGTCTGCCGAGAGATGCAGGTGCGGGATGCTCCTTCGTACCGTCAATGAGGCACTGTGCCATACACGAGACGGCGTATCCGCGGATATTACCCGTTCTGTCGTTGATATTGGGTATCTCCTCATACTTGCCTCCGCCCATACAGAGCTGTACGGGTGTGCCGAAGCCGATGGGCATCGGGATAAGGATCGATCCCTTCGTACCGAAGATCTCAACCGCCGAATCGTAGGGGCAACGCATATCGAAGCTGAAGAGAGTCGATACAACGTAACCCTTCTCGAACCGAAGCAAGCCCTGCACGTGGCTCGGAGTCTCTACCTTGAACGTCTGTCCCTTCAGCGGCTCGCTGGTTATGGTACGTGTCTCGAAGCCCGTAGCCGTCATGGCAAATACAGAATCGACCTTTCCGAGTAAGTAAATAAGATCGGTCAGGAAATACGGACCTCTATCAAAGAGCGGACCCGCTCCCTCTTGGTAAAGAAATGCGGGATTGGGATGCCAGTACTCATCTCCCGGGCCTCTGAAGCGGGCATCGGCATACAGAATATCACCGATAGCTCCCTTTTCTAAAAGTGCCTTCGCAGTGCTGACGGAAGCTCCGTAATTCGTCTCGGGAGCACAGCCGAAGAGCAGATTTTTCTCCTCTGCAAGTGCTACCAGCTCATCCGCCTCCTCTGCGGTGCGTGCAAGAGGCTTCTCGGTGTATACGTGCTTTCCTGCGAGAAGTGCCTTCTTGGTAATCCCATAATGGAATTTAGGCGGTGTCAGGTTAACAACGATCTCTATATCCTCGTTTGCGAGCAGCTCATCCACGCTAAGGACGAGCGGAATGCCCCATTTTTCCGCCTTTTGCCGTGCAACCTCAAGATTCACGTCCGCACAAGCAAGAACTCTTGTGTTTTCGTGAACTGTACAAAGATTTTCGCAATAAATGTCGCTGATGTTGCCAGTGCCTATTATTCCGACGTTTATAACGCTCATTGTATAACGCTCCTTTTTCAAAATTGTTCTTAAGTCAATTATAGCCGAAAACACTTGACAACAAAAGTTATATGTAGTAGAATTATAGTCAAATTTAGTCTTTTTGGTGATATATGGAACTGTATGTTAACTACCCCGAAACGAAAAAGCTCCTCATCCCCATGCAGCTCGAAAATTTCAGCTACCATGCTCACTTGCATAATTGCCTCGAGTTTTCATTTTGCACCGAGGGCGAGGTCTTGGTGTCGGTAGACGGAAATGTGATACGTTTGGGCGAAAAATGCGGAATATTGATCCCTCCAAACAGTATTCACAGCTATCTTACCGAAAAAACGTCCGAGTATTATACCATTCTCGTAGGCCTGGACGTCCTGCCCGAGCTATCCGATCTTTTGAGATATAAGCAGCCCTCGAGTCTCACCTTCAGGGTAGACTCTACCCTCGGAAGCCTGCTTTCGGATTTTTATGCTTCAGGGCAGTCATATTTTGCCGTCAAGGCACTCTTGTATCGGGCGAGCGAGGTGCTCTTAAAGGATAACGCCCTCATATCTCGTGAGAATCCGTCAAACAGCCCTTGCGTCAGGATAATGGAATATATCAGGGAGAACTTTTCCCACGAGCTTACCCTAGATGACGTGTCAAGGGTAACGGGCTACAATTATCAATATATCAGCAAGCTTATAAAGAAGCAGTTCGGAGTGACCTTCACATCTCTTTTAGCAGGATACCGTGTATCTTATGCTTGCAATCTTTTGGATCAGGAGAGCGAGAGCATTTCGCAGATAGCACTGGCATCAGGCTTTGGAAGCATCAGGAGCTTTAACCGTGTTTTCAAGCAAACGCTCGGGGTGACTCCGCTCGAATACCGTGAAGAGCATCACAAATTACCGAGGCAGACGGTTCTTAAGACGTAATATATTTCTTTGACTCTTCTGTGTGAATGCCACACAGAGTATTTTCTCTAAAAAAACAAAAAACGAGGTAAATATTGCAGCTCTCGGCAACATTTATCTCGCTTTTTATTTTGTTTTTACACGTAGGAGAAATCTGCGTTCATCTGTGTGACACGCTTGTTGTAATCCTCAATGGCACGGTCGAGAGTCTCCTTCGCGGCGGCAGCACCGTCAACGGTCAGGTCAACGTCTCTGAGATATGCGTAGCTCTCAACGAGATCCTCAAAGATGTCACCGTCAGAGCCCATGGTGTTTACAAAGGTTATGAATGCGTTAGCACGTCTTACAGCATCCTTCATGACCTCCTCAGCCTCAGCGAGGTAAAGGATTGCCTCGGCAACGCCCTCATATTCAGGTATGAACTTCTCGTTCTTCATGTAATCCTTCGCACTGTTATATGCTCTGCTGAAGGACTTGTATTCGCTTATGGTCTTCATATCGTCTACCGCACGAAGGAACTCCTCGGTGTACTCCTCCTTCACACGAAGAGCACTGGACAGAGCACCGTAATCAGCATACGCACCCTCTACTCCGTCATAGGACTTGTCAAGACCGCTAAGGCAGGCACGTGCCTCCCCGAGAGCCTCGGAAAGGGCGATATAATCGTCAGGATCGGTGAACATAGCACGGTCAACAGCCTCGATGAAGGCGTCGCACAGCTCTGCCGTTTTAAGCACGCTCTTCTCAAAGGCCTCGAGCTTCGCAAGAGCCTCGGTAATACCGGGATAGCTCTCGTCAGTGAATATTACGTCTTCTCTGCGTGCTGTATTTACAGCATCCAGCTTATCATCGAGATCGGAAAGATCGGATAATCCGTTAATGTGTGTTATGAAAAGAGAGGCAGCACTTGCGAGTGCATCAACCTCCTCACGCTCGGCAACAAGCACCGAATAAAGCTCGGATACCTCCGCCTTTTTCTCTTCACTCAGCTCTTCATAGAGTGCTTCAGCACGCTCAACCCTCTCAAGCCTCGTTCCGTAATTCGCAGTCTTGTCAATTCCGGCCACGCATTCCTCGAAGCTCTCGGATGCGAAGGATATAACCGCAAATGCGGAAATAATCGCCAGTGCAAGAATGAACACAATAATTTTCTTTAATACTTTTCGGTTGCTCATATTACTCTCCGATAAAAGAAATTTCACTACGTATATAATACCATAGAATCAATGAACAAATCAAGTGATTGAAAAAACTTTTTGAAATACCACGTCAAAAAGCACATATTCCCCGCATAATTCCAATACACACATCCCCACACAAACCAAAAAAAAAGGTCAAGCCCGGAGCACCAAGCACCACATATACCCCACCTTTCAAAAGATTAGCACCCACATTTCCACCGTCATTCCCACCTGACATACATTGATCGGTTCTTAAACCGCATCACCCCACCACAAATCCCTACACACCTTGCATTTTGCCACACCGCCTCAATCAGCCTATTTCCCCACCCGTTATATCACTGTATTTTTGTATACCCATAGTGAATTCAAAAAACATTTTTCGATTACCCTCCTCCACTTTCGCATAATTTTGTAACGCTTTCTGGTATATCAACCTCCACCAAGCCACCATTTTGCCTATACGCATAGACATATATTCCCCACTTTGTATCTTTTTCATTCATCCAGCATACCCCAAAATACCACAAAGAGCTTTAATTTCGGCATTTTTCCTCCACCCCCGCCCCACAAAATATCCAAAACAAGTACTGTCGAATCTAGCCGCTCAATTTATTTATTGTTAACACTCTGTTAACACATTGTTCATTGTTTTTTGTTATAATGTATTAGCCAAATTTTGACCGACATCATTTTGCAACCCCCCGGTCATTTTAGGTTCCCCAAAAAGAACCAATCCTTTTCAAAACTAAATATCATTTGGACCAATAGCTCAGTTGGTTAGAGCTACCGGCTCATAACCGGTCGGTCCTAGGTTCGAGTCCTAGTTGGTCCACCAACAAAAACCTCATCCGAACAGGGTGAGGTTTTTGTTTATCCAAGTCGCAGACTTGGCGTAGCATCAGCCCTTGAGGGCTGGATATCATCAATAACGGCTTGCCGTTGTTGTATATCATCACGCTTTAGCGTGTATTT
>JAZQYD010000051.1:0-10702 GCA_045633405.1 Eubacteriales bacterium
CTTCCCCCACTGGGGAAGGCTATACGGGGAGCCCCACAATATTCACAACTCCCGTGGCGTAACGTCACCCAAAAAACACCTCCATTGCGGTATCATAGAATATCCGCTCGACGTCGGTGCGGGGGAGCTTCGAGATGATGCATGCTTCACGGGTTGCCATAAGGTTCTCGATTGCGTAGAGCCAGCATTTTCCGAGGACGTCCTCACCGAGCCAAGCGAAGCGTCTGCCGATGGATACGGCTCTGCCGTGGTCAACCGTGGAGGGGTAGTCGGTGCCCCACATAACACGTGTAGGGCCTACGGTAGTAAGAAGTCTTGTGATAGGCGAAGACTCGCAGATAGCCGAGAGGTCGAACAGGACGTTCTCGAGATGCATCACGTGCTCTACACCCTCTGTGGCGACGTAGGATGCGAATGCCCTGCCCGCATGGGCGAGGACGAGGCGTGCGTTCTTATATTTTCCCGCACGGTCAATGATGTAATTATAATTGACGGGGTGTGCGAGCGATTCGGGCTTCACAAGATGGAGGGTTATCGCGAGCGAATACTTATCCGCTACCTCCCACGCACCCTCGGGGATGTACTCCTCAGGGGCTTCCTCACCGTGCTTCTCCCTATCCGATAGGAGATTGTATACCTTGAGACCTCGGATGCGAGGATGGGTAAGCCTCTTCTCTATATCCTCGGCACTCTCGGTCGGGCTGACCATGATCTCGGCAACGTTCCCGTCACTCCGATCGAGCTCACGGATAAGGAACTCATCCGCATGGCGGATCACCTCTGTGCCCTTCTTTCGCATAGCGGAGTCGGGGGAGGTTATCATATTCGCACGCCACACGCTCGGGTGACAGAGCATTTCGCCGAAGGCTCTCTTATAGGCATCGAGGTCTCCGACGTCCCTCTCGCCGTCCTTAAAGAACATCGGCAGGTGGCGTGAATCGTAGACGTGCATATGTGCATCGAATATCCTCCTCGGGAGGAAGTCCTTCAGTATATCGATGGCTACTCTATCGTAATCTGTATATTTAACGTCCGAATGCATATCTTACCTCTTTACGAACCAACGCATGGCGTGACGCTCGTAGGTTCTCTTGATCTTCAGTGTCTTCGGGTCATAAAAAAGTCCCGCAACGTGTCCGTCACTTCTGACTATCGCCCAGCCGAAGTCCCAGTTGTTCTCTCTGTAATACATAGGTATCTCGGGGATACAGCGGACGAAGGGGCGTGTCTCGACCACCATAAAGCCCGTCTCACTGTAATAGTAGTGAGGTCCCGTCTCGATCATCACCTCGTGGCGAAGCGTGGGCTCACCTGCTAGGCTGTCGCATATTCCCTCTATTGCGACCTTGATATTACGTCCCGCACTCGATGCTTCGTCAAGTGCCTCGGCAGAGCCGAAGGTCACGTTACCGTCCTTATCGTGGCGGAGCACCTCCTCCCAATCATCCGAGGCGAAGAATTTATAGGAATAGAAGTCATAGATGAAGTTAGTCGACGGGCCGTTAGTGCCCTCAGCGTAGCTCTCGCCGTCGTGCATATGTATCATCGGCTTAGGCTCACCGCCGCCTCCGAACATCTCGGGCGGAGGAGTCCCCTCGTCCTCATAGTAGCCGTGACCGTCAAGGAAGGGTCTCGCACACGCCTGTCTTCCGTCCTCGTTATACATAAAGTAGGAAAGAGAGGCACGGGTGCCGAAGCGGTCGGGGAGCGTCACGGGCTGACGGAGCGTCATCATAGCAGCGACCCATCTGTCATCGACGAGGTAGGTGCAGGGGAAATCGGACACCTCTCTTATCATCTGGTTATCCGTGGCGGAGGTGTCGATGTGCTCGTTATGACGGAATTCGGTATAGATGCGGAGGTCTGCACCTCGTCTCACTGCGTCACGGAGCTCCTCGGGAGAGCCATCCACAACCCGTCTGTCCATCGAGAGCTCAAGTACCTTCTTTATATTCATATAACAGTCTCCTTATACGTATTTACAATAATATTATACCCCATCACCCGAGCGAGGTCAAGGCAGATGGGGCATCTATATATGTCATATTCGGACAATCTCGCCCTTATCTTGTGCAGAAAGTAGAGATTTTCAGTCCTTATAATATTCTCCGAGTGCCGAGATATCATCCTCGGTGAGAGCACCCTTGAATATTGCAAACTCATCGACCGAGAGACCGAACTTGAAGCGGTATTCGCCCGTCGCATCCTGACCGATGCCGAGAGTCCTCCCCTTCTCGGTGAGTGAATAGGGCTTATCGAGGTTAGGCACCTTCGCCGACTCACACCTCTTGAAATCATAGTAGATGGACGCCTCGCCCGACTCTCTGTTGATGACGAGGGTGATATGCACCCAGCCGTATACGAAGTCATCGGGAAGGTCTGCCGTCAGGCTGAAGGGCTCACCGCCAACAACGATATCGAGCTTCGCACTGTGGGCTACGGGACGGCGGTAGGTGTTGCGGAAGGATGAGAGGATGAAGCCGTCGGTGAAGTCGGTCATGCCGTTCTGCTCACACTCCTCGAAGTCCTCGAGCAGCTTATTTCCGATAAAGGGTGCGTCAAGGTAGCAGGCGGGAGTCTTCACCCACATGCTGATAGAGAAGCTATCCGTACCGGGATCAAATCCACGGAGGAAAAGATGTCCGTCATCGACGTTTATACCCTTGCCGTGGTAGCCGTCGACCATCCTCACGTCACCGTGCACCTCGAGCCCCTCGTCCATACTGTCGAGCGGGAAATAGTGGGTAAGCTCCTTGCTTATCCTCTCCCTCGCAAAGGCGGGGAGGTCACGTGTCTCGGTGGGTACGTGGTATCTCGGATTCTCGGGGTCATAGCGTACTATCCTCTCCTCGGCAGGGGTGTCGATGAAGAGTCCGCCGGGTATCCTCGCGGTATAGGTCTCGGGTCTTTTGACTCCGAGGGCGTGGAGGACTATCGCACCGATATCACGGAACTCGAGTCCCTCGGGCTGACCGCCCTTCACTACCGTCTTACCTGCCGCGGCGAAGATGGTATTCTTCTCCTCATAGGAGAGTCCGCCGTGACGCTTGCCCTTGCCTCCGTGGTCGGCGACTATCATAAAGAGGGTGTCCTCTATCATTCCGACCTCGGCGAGCTTATCGTAGATCGCACCTATTCTTCCGTCAACCTCGTGGAGGACGTTCATATAGTATTCACTGCCGTAGCCCTGCGAGTGCCCTGCCCCATCGGGTGCACCGAAGAGGACGTAGAGGAGCTTCGGACGGGTGGTCTCGAGGTAGTCGGTCTTAGTGAGAAACTCCGTGCATCTTATATCGTAGATATGGTTATAGTTGACTCCCGAGTCCTCCTCGAGCATTCCTCTGATGCCTATCCACGCAACGTGTGCGGCAACCTCCTCGTTCGGGAAAGCGTCCTTCACCACCTTGAGGAAGGAGGGGTATCTCGATTTATCCTTTGCAAAATGGAGGTCGCTCTCAACCTTCCAGTTCTCGACAATTCCGTGGTGCTCGCTCCACACGCCGTGAAGGAAGCTCGTCCAGGACGGTGCACTCGAGGTGAAGGAGTTCGCACGCATATTGTGAACGAGGACTCCGTTTTCAAATATTCTCTTCAGGTTGGGTGCATCGGCATCCTTGAAATAAGGGCCCGAGCCGTCCGCACCGATTATAACAACGTGCTTGTAGTCAGCCATAACAGTTCTCTCTTTCCGTTTTCGAGGAAACCTCGGTATATTAGTATTTTACTACATGAATGTAGTAAAGTCAAGGAGCGGGAGTAAAGAAATGACGAAACGCCACGGGCGTTGTGAATATTGTAGGGATCACTCATAAAGCCTTCCCCAGTGGGGGAAGGGGGACCGCTTGCGGTGGATGAGGTGTTCGTAGGTCAAAGTAAGCACAAAGTAAATCTGACGCAGGCTCCTTCCGTTTAGCCTTCCCCAGTGGGGGAAGGGGGACCGCTTGCGGTGGATGAGGTGTTCGTAGGTCAAAGTAAGCACAAAGTAAATCTGACGCAGGCTCCTTCCGTCACTCGCTATGCTCGTGCCACCTCCCTCTCGGAGGGAGGCTTTTCTTACCCACCGCTTCGCTACTATCCACTACCCATTACTACAAAAAGTGCCTCCCCCTCGGGAGACACTTTCCGTCTTTTATTCAGCCGCATTTACGTTAATGCCGTAGTAAGCGGCGAGCCTTGCTACCTCGTCCGCAGTGAGAGCGGAGTCGTAGATTATGAAGTCATCAAGACGCTCGGAGTAGGGGTAAGAGAAGTCACCCTGTCCGTCCTGACCGATATGGGGAGTGAAGCCCTCAGCACCGTTAAGGGGCATCGAGGAGAGCTTATTTACGTTAAACTCAGTCAAATATGCACCCTCAACTCCGTTGTAGTAGATATCGATATTGTTATTCGCCTTATCAACAACTACCGTTACGAGCACCCACTCGTTGAGAACCATATCTGCGGGGAACTCAGAGCCTACGTAGAGGCGTGCTCCTGCCTCGTTCGCAATATTGATGAAGATACCTCCACGCTCACCCATATCACCCTTGTGGACGATACTGAAGCCGAGAGACTCGGTGGTGTTATCGTCCTGAGTGGAGAAGATGTTACGGTACCAATAGTCCCCATATGAAAATCCGTAACCGAAGTTATCGATATTCATCATGAAGGAGAAGGTGTATGCATCTCCGTCAAGCTTGAGGTCATTAAGGTTAACGCCTGCACTGTCCGTCATGGTTGCACCGAGACCGCTTGCACCGCCTGTATAGGTGATACCGCCGTCGGTAACTGCACCGTCATAGGTACCCTTATTGGTGATGTTGCCGTCAAAGTCGATGTTAACAAGAGGAGTCTTGTCAAGAAAATCGGTGAGGGGCTTAGCCCAAGACTTCTCGATAGCGAGAACGTCAAGAGCGTCGATGGCTCTTGTGAAGATCATTACGTCATCAAGGTATACCTTAGCGTACTGAGCGGTCACGGGCTTACCGAGCTGACCGAGCTTCACGGTGTAATCGGAGTCACTAGAGAGGTCGGCGGGTATGGGAGTCGACGTGCCGTTATAGACCATCTTCTTATTAAGAAGCTCCTGGAAGTTGACGTAGATTCTTAAGTAGCCGGTGTCTCTGTCATAAACGACAGCGATATGAGTCCACTTGCCCTCATAGGTGTCCCTCGGGAAGGAAACGTACTCCTGCATACCCTTATTAGCCTCACCGTTACCGAGGGTAACAACGAGTCTCTGGTACTCGGTGTCAAGAAGGACGTTGAAGCCCTGCTTCTCACGGGATACGTCGGATGCATTGGAGATAAGGGGAAGCTTATATCTCGAGCCGCCTCCGAAGGAGAGGTCGGTGGGGTTCACCCACATTGCAACAGAGAAGCTGTCGGTGCCGAATTTAAGGTCGGATACGTTTACGTACTCGGTACCCGAGAAGTATGCGGCGTTACCACGCTTACCCTCAGCGTAGGTGAGACGGTTGTGACCTGTAACCTCGAGCTGGGTTGTGAATGCGGGAGATCCGCCTATGAACTCATAATTATTATCGAAGTCGAAGTAGAGGTCGGGCTTATCCTCGGTATCGAATATATCGATTGCGGGAGCGGAGGGGGTAGCCTGAGTCTTGCCGTAGTACTCGCCGAGTGCGGCAATCTCCTCCTTGGTGAAGGCACCGTCGAAGAGCATGAACTCGTCAACCGAGAGACCGCACTCATAGGTGGTCTCGCCCGTAGCATCGTTACCGAGGGTGAGATACTTATATATGGAGGTCATATCGGTGCCCTCCATCGTTGCGTAGGAGTTGTGGATAGCGTTCGAATATACATGACCGAAGTCATAGACAAGACGCATCTCTTCAGCCTCTCTGTCGAAGACGATGATGATATGAGTCCAGCCGTAGTAGTAGTCCTCGGGAAGGTCGATGTCTCTTGTCGCACTGACAACACCGTTACCGAAGTTAAATCTTGCGTAATGTCTCCAGCCGGAGGACGAGGTTACACGCTCAAGAGCGATCATGAAGCCGTGCTCCGAGGTGGATGCGGGCTTGTTGGCGATGATGGGAGAGGTCATATGAGGCGAGGGAATCTTCACCCACATAGCGATGGTGAAGCTGTCGGTTCCGGGCTCGAATGCGGAGATATCAAGGTATCCGTCGTCAAGCTTCACGCCCTGACCGAAGTAACCGTCCTCATAGGTGATCTTACCGTTCTCCTCTACGGTCTTGTTGCCGAGCGAGTCAGCGGTAGTGCCGTCGAAGGTGAGGTAAGCCTCGAGATTCTTAGTGATGAAATTGGTGATATAGCCCTGAGTGCCTACTGTGGGAGTAGCCTCGGGGAGGTGGTATCTCGGGCTGTCGGGATCGTGGTACTCGGTGTGCTCGGTACCTGCAACACCCTCGAAGAGCTCTGCGGGGATAGCACCCGTGTAGGTATTGGGAGCGGTGATACCGAGAGCGTAGAGAGCGATGGACGCAACGTCACGGATCTCCATATCCTCGGGGACGCCGCCCTTCTTAACGGTGTGTCCTGCAGCGGCGAACATTACGTACTTCTCGTAGTCGGTAAGACCGCCGTGTCCCTTGCCCTCACCGCCGTGGTCGGAGGTAACGATGAAGAGAGTGTTCTCAAGCAGACCCTCTTTATCAAGTGCATCGTAGATCTCTTCGATCTGCACGTAAGCCTGATCGATAGAGTCGAAGTAAGCCTCGGTTCTGTGACCCTGGTTATGTCCGACGGAATCGGGGTTACCGAGGTGGATGTAGAGAGCCTTCGCATCGTTGTTCGGGATGTAATGATTTACAATATAATTCATAAGATCGGTGTCGCTTGCCTGAAGGGTAGTAATACCGCCCGTCTGCTCAACGATACCGTGGATACCGATCCAGCTGTAAAGAGCCGCGACCTCCTCGTAGGGATAAGCATTCTTAACCACCTGAAGGAAGGAGGGGTACTTCGAATCCATGGGATAACCGTCAGAATTCTCAACTATTCCGTTCTCGATAAGACCGTGGTTCTCGGGGTTAACACCGTGCAGAGCCGAGGTCCAAGCGGGACATGAGGAGGTGGGGCTGACGGTACGCATGGTGTGAGTGACTGCACCGTCACCGAAGATCTTGTCCTGAATTCTCTTCGAATTCTCATTGATCTCATCGGGATAGAAGGAGCCTGCACCGTCAACTCCGACGATGACTACTCTGTCGTAAAGACCGAAGGAGGTCATCTCGCTCGAGTAGGAAGCCGTAACGGTCTTGTTGGCATCAGCCCTGAGAGTTACACTCTTACCCGTGCCGAGGGTGTTGCCGTTTTCGTCCGTCCAGATGACGTAGGGGAGATCGGAGCCCTCGTCCGCCGTAGCTGTGTCGGTCTCCTTACCTACCTCGAAGAGTCCATGTGTAGTTCCGTCAGCGAAGGTTGCACCCTTAAGGTTCACCTTAACGTAGAGCTCATTCGCCATTCTGTCGGTTCTGACACCGAAGTAGTCCTGAGCAAGTGCACCGTACTCGAGCATACCGACGAGCATAGCACGGAGCTTCGCATTCTCGCTCGCAGTGCCCGTGTAGCCGAGCTTGTTCATAGCGTACTGAAGAATGGAATACTTTATAACGGGGCTGAGATACTCACCCTCGCCGTCATTGTAGTACGCTCTTACGTACACGTTCTCGGTCATCTCGGCAGCGGCGATCTCCGAGAACTCGAAGGCTACCGAATCGGCATAGAGTCCCTCGGGGGGATTTTTGAGGGTGGAGAGGACGTAATCCTCAGTTCCCTTCGTAAGCTTATCAACGTGAATACCCTCCGACTCTCTCCATACGAGGAGCTTGATATTCTCGGGGGATGAGACGTTCTTATAGCCAACCGAGAAGAGAAGGTGAACGTTCTCTAAGAAGGCTACGTTGGCACCGTTGACCTCAAGGGCGGGTGCCTCATCCTCGTTAGCAGCAGATACGCCTATCACAAGGGCAAGCATGCCGAGGATAAGAGTAAGAACGGTAACGAGAGGGATAATGATTCTCTTTTTCATTCTTTGTCTCCTGTTTTTTAATTTTTTCGCTTGGGTTACATTTCGCGGTCCCATTCGCCGTCATAATCTCGCCTCTCGCCGGAGGTTCTGATCACGTCGTCCCGGCTGAGGATGCACACGTCAGCCGTGGGAGTCTCATAGATGGGCTTCATTTCGCTTTTCGTTTGCTCCTTTCGAGTAAAAAATATTTAGACAGAAAATCGGCACCTCTTTTTGCGAAGTGCCGATCTCCTAGTGAAAAATCAAACCTTGGGATACTTGATCTTAACGGGCATACCGGTTCTCGAGGACTCGATAGCCGCACAGCAAGCCGCAACGCTTCCCGCTGCATCTGTCGGAGGAACAAGTAGGGGTGTGCCGGTGTTGATGGACGCGATGAGCTCCTTGATCTCGCCTGCTACGTTATGGTCACGGGGTGCAACCTTAAGGACGTGAGGAATGTTGTAGTCTCTTCCCTTCTTCATGCCGGAGTGGTATGCGAGGGGATGCTCGGTATCGTTCTGGAAAAGAAGGATGGTGGAGCCGTCCTCAACGAGCACGGTGCCCTTAGTGCCGTAGAATGCAGATCTCATGGTGTAGTTACGCTTACATCCGATGGACACGAAGACCTTACCCATAATATCGTTCGGGAACTTGTAGATAGCTACGTTTGCATCGTCCTGGATGGGCCAATCGGTGAGGCACTTCTTGTTACCTACCGCATAAACCTCGTAGGGGTCGCCTACGATCCAGCGAAGCATATCGACTGCGTGGCATCCGCCACCGATGAAGCCGTGACGGCGGGGGTCGACTCTCCAGTCGTTGTGACCTCTTGCTACGCCGTAATCGTGAGCGTACTCGCTCTCAACGTAGAAGAGCTCGCCGATAAGACCCTCGTCGATGATCTCCTTAGCTCTCATGAAGATGGGGTTACAGCGGCATACCTGACCTACCATGAGGAACTTGTCGCACTCCTTCGACACCTTGATCATCTTCTCGCACTCCTCCATTGTGAGAGCCATGGGCTTCTCGCAGAGCACGTGCTTACCTGCACGGAGGAAGGCCTCGGTCATCTCGAGGTGGTAATAGTCGGGGGTAACGATGATGGCAACGTCAACCTTAGGATCGTTGAGAAGCTCTCTATAATCGGTGCAGGTTCTCTCGGGAGTGAACTCCTTGAGTCTCTCCTCGATCTGGGCGGGGTCGGTGTCGCAGATAGCGTAGAGGTTGGCCTTGTTCTCAAGAACGCCCTCCATGTGGGCTCTGCCCATCCAAGAGCATCCGATAACGGCAAAGTTCAGCTTATTGCTCATTTTAAAATCTCCTTTTCTTTCGAATATATTTATTTTGCTTTTAAACCTCGGGGTATTTGATTTTCACGGGCATTCCCGTCCTCGCCGACTCGACAGCCGCTCTGCATTCAGCAACGCTTTCTGCCGCATCGGTCGGGGGTAACGATGATGGCAAGGTTAAACTTTTTTCCATTCATCTCTTTACATTCGCCGCATCTTTTGGTAAAATGTACTTACAATTCTATAATATCATACATTAAGCGTATATACAATAACAAAATGTTAGGAATTTTTGGCATTTTGTTGGATGGAGGTAATATGAGCACACCTTTTAATATGACGAAAAAGGATGACAGCCTAGTGCTGCTTAACTGCACCGAGGGCTATATTGAGGCGGGGAGCGATCTGCACGGCCCTGTCGAGAGAGATTATTTTCTTGTTGAGTGCTGTACGGGCGGAAGAGGGGCTATCATTATAAACGGTGTGGAGTTTCCCTTCCGTGAGGGCGATTGCTACGCAATTTTTCCCGGTGACAGAGTAGCTCACAGAACCTATCAGGACTCGTACAGAGCCGAGGTGTACTGCTCGATACAGGGTGTCGAGATGATGAGAGCCGTGAAGCGTGCGGGAATAACCTCCTCATCACCCTTCGCTCCCCGTGAGGCGTACTCGCCCGTTTGTGCGGCGATCAGAAGAATGATACTCATCGACAAGGACAGAAGCATTTCCGCCGATTATAAGCGTCTGTCGGAGATATATAACATCATGGCGGCACTGGTTCTCGGTAAAAATGCAACCGAGCCCGTCAACACCGTCCTCGCATCCATCGGTATCATGGATAATGAATATAACACCGACCTCTCGGTCGACGGGCTTGCGAGACGTGTGGGGCTTGACAGAAGCTACTTTTCCGTCCTCTTCCGTGAGCATACGGGCTTGACACCGCACGCCTACCTGAACTCGATACGCATCAAGCGTGCCTGCACCCTCATGCGTGAGACTAACCTTCCGCTCTCGGACATCGCCCTTCAGGTAGGTCTCGAGTCTACGAGCTTCTCACGTATGTTCAAGCGTGAAATGGGCGTCTCGCCGAGTAAATATAGACAAAGGAACTCTTGACAAATTGTTAGATTTCAACAATGCCTTGTGCAATTCCGCCTATCACCCTTTTTGCATTTTGTTGATTTCTACCGATAGAAAAAAAGGCCGAACGGCGACCCGCGACAGAGCGGCTCGCCGAGCTAAGTTTGCCCTACGGGCAAGTGAAGTTTACTGCGTAAGTGAAGTTATCCTACGGATAGTGAAGTTTTGCCTTCGGCAAAGTGGGCAAGCTTAACTTCACTTGTGCATAGCACAAACTTCACTGCATAGCAACTTCACTCGTGCGTTAGTGAAAACTTCACCTCTCAAGATACCCGGCCATCGCCTTCTCTGC
>JAZQYD010000052.1:0-10914 GCA_045633405.1 Eubacteriales bacterium
CGCTGTGGTTCGGCACTTGGCTTCCGAGTTCGGCGGATACGCCAGAAGCAACAGCGAGTTTGTTTCGGACTATAACGAGGGCAAGCTCACGGAATTCAAAAAGAAACTGGTTAGCAAAACGATGCTTGCACATCGTATTGATATTCTCGGTTTCAACAGATACCTTATAATGGGTAAGGGCGATTGGAATAACAACGTCCACGAAGATGCATCCGTTAAGGAGGACTTGTTTGAAGCAATCCTCGGTGCGGTTGCGCTCGATTGTTCTTGGAATTGGGAAAAAATCGACCTCGTTCTCGAAGCAATGCTTCCGATTGCGGAGTACCTTGAGAACGGCTTTGACACCAACGAAGAGAACTATGTGGAACTCATACAAGAGTGGTGCCAAAAGAAAGACCACGAGCTTCCGCAGTATTCTTACAGCCAATACGGTTTTTATTCTTATGGTTCAAACCGGAACACAAAGTATTCTTGCACCCTCCGCTTGCCTGGCGTGGGCGGTTATGGTTATTGGGGAGCATCATTCACAGGCGAAGGAAGCAGTAAGCCTCAAGCGAGAATGGTGGCTGCGGAAAAGGCATATCGCTATCTTGATGAGCAAGGAATGCTGTACACGATGGCAGATATGATTGACGAGCCGGATATCAACAAAGCCATAAATCAACTTCAAGAATTGGCGCATAAAGGATATTTTTCGATGCCCAATTATGAGTTTGAGGAAAAGCACGATTCTGATGGTAACCCTTATTGGGTTTGTGCTTGTTCAATCGCAGAATACAAATATTACTATACGGAAGAGTCTCGCTCCAAAAAAGATGCCAAAAAGCAAGCGGCGTATTCTATGCTTCTTTACGTGTTGAACCCCGAGGAGGAAGAAGAGTACGATGATGACGATGATTGGGATGACTAATCGGGGGTGGCGAGATGAGAGTTTTATCAACCAAACTTCCAATGACCGACACCTTTACCGAAAAGGACCTTTATGGTGTCATTATAAAGTGGCTCAAAAATGCAGGCCCCTGTAAACCCATAGGGGAAGCCTTCGAGGTGTGCGAAAAGAAAAGCAACACCCATCTGCAAGATACCTATTGTACAATTGATACTTTTGTTACCAAAAAAGAAGAGGCATTGTTTTACCTCTTCAAGTTAGAACACATTTTCCATGAGCAGACCTGGACTACCGAGGTTATCCTGAAAATCGAGGGAGCAAGAAGGGAGGTGTTCTTCCATATCGATTGTTCGAGGGATGCCACTCGGTTTGATGAAGCCCCCGACATTCGTACCGATGTTATAAGAGCTTTTATAAACAGCGGTTATATTAAACAGCCGGAAGTGCATATTACCTCCGAGCCGATACCCATCACCGATGATTTGGAGGATTGGCTTGCAACCGCAGTCAGGGAAGAATACGACGGCGAAATGCCCCTTGTACTTGCCACCCGGTTTTTCGACTGTATGGGGTATGCAGTAGACGAGTATAGCCTTGCCAAAAAACTGGCGGGAGTCGCATATGTTGTGACTTGCGACAGCGAATCCACAAGGGGAGTTCAAGCAAAGGCAAAAAGAAGGACACCCTTCAATGGTTCGGTTGCGATTTATTGCTCCAAGGGAAAACCGAAAATTTATCGCCAGGAAAGCGCATTTCACGGAACAAGCCTCGACAAGCTCATCCTTACAGAAGTTCAACGCTTTATGACCGCCAAGGTTGATGCGGAAGCACCAACGTGGAAGCAACTTCACACAGAAATGGTGCAAGCGGAAGCAAGAGAAAAAGCTCTGCTGCTTGATGAAGCTTTCGATGAAAACGGCTCTCTTGAAGAGCAACTTAAACGCGCAAGGGCAAGAATAGCCGATCTCACGGAAGAGAACCGAATACTTAAATCCAAAAATGAAACCTTGGAGCTTGCCCTTGAAAGCGATAGAGCCGAGGGCTTTATCACAAAAGCTCCCATTGCAGAGTTTTATGAAGGAGAACAGTACGACTTGATTGTGACCCTCCTGAATAACGCTCTCCGTAACTACAATCCAGAGAGTCGGGCATACGAGTTGGTGGAGCAGCTTTTGACCGTCAACAAGGAAACCGGAAACGGCAGAGAAATATTCAGCGTTGTAAAATCAGTTCTTTCTGACGGACAAGCCCCCAGGGAGAGCGACCTTGCAAAGTTGAGGGCTGTTGGTTTCGAGGTGGTCTCCGAGGCAAACCACTATAAGCTCAAGTTCCGTGGAAGTGAGAAGTATTGGTTCACGCTTTTCAAAACTCCAAGTGATGGACGAGCCGGGAAGAACCTCGTTTCCGACATCACCAAAACCTTGAGCGTTTATAAATAAGGAGGAAATACCATGAAGGTACTGTTAGCCATCAACCCCGAACACGTAGCTAATATTCTTGCCGGTTGCAAGTTCTATGAGTTTCGTAAGAGAGGGGCAAAGCGCAAAATAGACTCGATGCTGATTTACGAAACCGCTCCTCGACAGAAGGTTGTTGCTGAAGTCGAAGTTCTCGATATGCTTGAGGATTCTCCAGAGCAACTGTGGTTGCTGACAAGAGAAGGGGCGGGCATAAGTAAAGAGTTTTATGATGAGTATTTCTGCGGTCGTGAGGTTGCTTACGCTTATAAGCTCGGTAGCGTTCATATATTTGAAACTCCAAAGGAATTGTCAGAGTTTGGCGTAAAGGTTGCACCGCAATCTTACATTTATATCAAATAAACATTCAATTCCACGAATGAGGTATCAATTCCACGAATAAACTATCAATTCAACGAATGGGGTATCAATTCCACGAATAAAGAATAAAACAAAAAGAGCCGTCCAGGAAACTAATCCAAGACGGTTCTTTTTGTTGCTGCCCGAGGGGCAAAAAGGGCGAAAACCTTTGAAATGCCTATAAATAAGCAAAAAATAAGCACGGCAATTCTATCAAAATCACCGTGCTTATTTGGTCTGAGTGACAAGACTTGAACTTGCGGCCTCTACCACCCCAAGGTAGCGCTCTACCACCTGAGCCACACCCAGATTTATGCGATTTTTGCGGGCTTTTTTCAAAAGCCTAATACATTATATCACTCGCTAGTTAAAAAGTCAAGGTGTTTTTTCATTTTTCTTCAAAACGTGCGTTATTTTTTTAATTCCTTCGTTTTTGTGAAAAGACGCTCAGGAATGAACGGAGGGCAGGGGACTTGGTTAGGGAGCAAGCCTTTGCTCTGCGGGCAACGCCCACCTGCCTTTGTATCACGTAATTGTACTTGGTTGTGGGTGTTTATTGCAAGAGCACGGAAAAAACCGAAATAGGGAGCAGACACCGGGCATGAAAAAACTCCGAGAACAAGGAGCTCCGCTATCCGGACCTTGAAGCCGTCGAGTGCGGTAAGACAAGCTTCTGCACGCCTCGGGTCAGAATTCTACCGTCTCGGAGGGCTTGCCGAAGGCGGAAAAGGTTGCCTTGACGTTCTGCATATAGAAGACCTGCGTGTTGCCGTCATCCTCGCTGTACATGGTGCGAAGATTGGGGTACGCGTCGAGCATCGACTTTCTCGCCTCGTAGCGGTCATCCTCGACAAGCTCGCAGGCTATGCGTATCCATGCACCCTCGTGAAAGGCACAGATCTCCGCCTTGGGGTTGGCCATAAGCTGATGGCTGGTGGGCTTGACCTTGCCTGTCTGTATGTAGAGCTTTCCCTCAAACTCGTTCACTGTGCCGAAGGGGCGGACTCTCGGCTGATCGCCCTCAACAGTCGCAAGATAATAAACCTCCGCCATTTTTAAAAAATCGTGTACACGCTTCATTTCGTTTTCAACCTTTCTATTGTTTTGTTTTGTTTTGTTATTTTCATGTGAATTTAAATCCGTATATCTCAAGATCGACTCTGTCGCCGTCTACATTAACGCCGTCCTCTCTGAGGCGGCGTTTTTGCCCCTCTAAGCCTCCGAAGGCGTAGGAGGTGCTAAGATACCCCTTGCTGCTTACAACGCGGTAACAGGGGTATTTATCGCCGTCAGGATTGACGTGGAGGGCGTTCCCGACAGCACGTGCCCATTTTTTGTTGCCAAGTGCCTTCGCAAGCTCGCCGTAGGTAGCCACCGTGCCGCGAGGGATTTTTGCGAGGAGCTCGTATAATGCTTGCCTGTCCATCATTCGGCATCCTCTCCTAGGCTTTTCAGAAAGGCGTCAGCCTCTTCCCGAGACTTGAAAATGACAACCTTCCTTCCATCACGGTACCTGTCTGTCAGCTCGTATATGGCGGGGAGGCTTTTGTCCCTGAATTCCTCAATCTGTCTTTTAAAATCGGGATCAAGCTCCGTCTCCACCCAAGGCATATCGGCTCTCTTCCGCCCGATGCGTGATACAGCACCGTCAAGACAGACCTCGGTGGGCAGATCAAACAGAAATACCGTGTCACACGCCGCAAGGCGGGTCTCAATAGTCCTGCTGTAATTCCCGTCTATAATCCAAGAATCAAGTTCAAGTATCTCGGAGATCCTTGTATCGTATTCCTCCCTTGAAATATGCGTTTTGTCGGGTCTGTGCCAAATGGCATCAAGATGGAATAGAGGAAGCCCCGTCTTTTCATGAAGCTTTTTTGAAAACGTGGTTTTCCCCGACCCGGGACAGCCTAAAACAATTATTTTCTTCATCCTGTCATTCAATTTATCTACCGTCTCGCAGGACTTCGCCGTCATTTCCACCCAGGCAGGGCGAAATCCGCTTTTAATTGCATTCCTCACCGATCCGATATTGCACCACGCAGCACAGTAGAACGGAACCTTGCCACGCTCGAGAATCTCTATCGCAAGCCTTGACGTGAGAGCTGAGGCAACTCCACTACGTCTGTATTCGGGCAAAACGTCAATGCCGATCTGCCACATCGTGTCCGAATCTCTTGAGCATCCCGCAAGACCTATAAGTCTTCCGCTGTCATATGCCCCCACGGCCAATTCGTCCAGGTGTGATCTATCCTTGCAGAGTGCATTCGACCACTCGGGCAGATATAGGGAAGAGAAGCCCTCCCTCGTCAAAATGCGAAGCTCGTACGGACATTCGAGCGGTCGGAGCAGGCTCACGTCGGGCAAAAAATATTCCGCCATAAAGCAGATCTTCTGCCCCCTCTTCATAAGAGCCTCGTTTAAAACGTGCATGTGCGGAGTCTCAAATATATGCTCTGTCGGATATTTCCCGAGGTAATCCTCTACAAGCTCTCTGTATTCCTCCGACACGGATGCAACCACGTTATTACCGTATGAAACAAGCTGACAGGAGAAGGGAAGCGATAGATACCTCCTCGCACCGCCGCTCGGCTTCGATATGACTACCACGTTGTCATTCTTCAGAAAATCCTCCGCCCGAGCGGAAAGATCGGTAGCGGATTGCTCCATCGCAATATTCAAAATAGTCTCATTGCTAAGCATAGTTATATGATCTCCGATTGCAAATTTTCAGTCTCTGTCGGCTCCCTTTCTTTTGAACAAGGGCTTGTCCGACGAGGATAGCCACGCACCCACTGCCATAAGTCCGAGTGCTATATAGAAGGTGTACCTTGGAATGTCATCAAAAATTATCAGCGAAAGAAGCACTCCCACGAAGGGGGCAATGGCATAATACGCACTGGTCCTCGCCGCACCCAGGAGCCGCTGAGCGTATACGTACACGAATATGCTGAGTCCGTATGCCACGCATCCGACCGCCAAGACAGCAGGTATGGCGGGGAGATAGGAAACCCGCTCGCCTATAATTAAACCAATACTGACCGAGCCGAGCCCCGAGAATATGCCCTTCAAGAGCACAATGTCGAGAGGATCCTTTGACGAGAGTCTGCGTGTGCAGTTGTTCTCAATTCCCCACGATACGCACGCAAGCAGGATGAACACCGAGCCGAAAGAGAACTCAACGCTTGATATATCCTCAAATGACAGAATGGCACATGACACAACCACGAAGCCTATGCCAAGCCACAGCCTCGGACTGATCCTCTCCTTGAAGATCATAAGAGCTATGATCGCAGTCGCTACGATCTCAAAATTGTTAAGAAGCGATGCATTTGCCGCCGTGGTGCGGGATAGACCGAAAAGCAGAAAAATAGGTGCTATAACGTCAAGCACGATCATCGCCAAGGTGTATGGCAGATCAGCCTTCGTTATTCTTTCCTCGTGTGCTTTAGCCTTCTTCGCCCTCCTCGCAAGTGCTACGGCACCCATTCCGAGCCCCGCACCGAGATAGAGAAGGCCCGCCATCAGCGTCGGAGGCACGTAGTCGAGTAAAAGCTTTGAAAACGGCGAATTTACAGCATACAGCACCGCCGCAAGTACGGCGAGAAAAATGCCGAAGCAGCTTGTCCTTTTATCTCTCATAATCATATCCCCTCTCTCGGGGAGTAGCTATTTATTATCTCCATAATATCACGCCCGTACACGTTTCCGTCAAGCACGTCGCCGTTTGGTGCAAAGGACACGCATCTTAGGTCGCACGGATCCTCTATATATGGATTTGACGGCACCGAGTCCCCGAAATACTCCGAGAGGTATATCGCTGCATTTCCCTCGGGGAAGATGATGTTGCCATCGTTCGCCGAGATGCCGAGATCGGAGAGGCTCTCTATTAACTCCCACGTTTTTTCATTGTACGGATTCTCCGCCTCGGGTGACGTGAGCCACGCAGGCTGAAGCCGTATCGGTATGCCGCATCCCCTCGCCTCCTTGGCAAACTCTCTCACCGCCGAGAGAGGGATGGTCTCCTGGTGAAAGGCATCGACCGAGAGCAGAAGATCGTTTACTCCGCACTCATAGAGCCCCTTTGCCACTCTACGCATAGCCTCGGTATTCCTTGTGAAATAGCCGTTAGTTATGATCTGCCTCTTCGGAATATTCATCTCCCGAGCGGCACCTATTATGGCATATACCGCATCCGTATAAAGGAGTGGCTCACCGCCGAAGGCCAGCACGGTCTTTATTTCATATTCACCGGCTATCGCCCTTACCGCATCAGCGGCGATCTTAGGGTCTATCACAATACCAGTGGATCTGTGATCACCCTCTGAGCAGTGCTTGCACCTGCCCGTGCAGGCGTCCGTCACTACGAATTCTATCTTGCTTAAATTCTTAAAATACTTGTTCATTTTATCCCTTGTCAAGCGTCCGGCAGTGGTCGCCGTGGTATATCATCTGACGTGTCATGCCGCCGTCTATGCATATGCTTTCGCCCGTGATGCCCTTAAAAATAAAATTCTTTCTCTTGGCGGATGAAAGGTGATTTGTATCCTCCCTCGCCCTTTCATATATCCATTGTATCATAACTTCGCAGAAAATACAATAACCGAGAAGGTAAATAACGTATGGCGGGGTCTTTGCCGCCATAGCACCCAACAAAACGCAGGGCGGGGGCTTGCTCCCGCCGTAAAGCCTACGCACGTAAAGGCTCTCTCCGGGAAAAAGAGAAAAAGCCTTCTCCCGAAGAAAAAGGCTTTGAGACTATTCGATTATTCGTCATTCGTTAGAGCTTATGACCACCGGTGCGATACCGCCGTACTCCACTTTAGGCGAACCGTTTACACCCCAACACGGCGTCAGCTCGAGAGTAGTGTTCGCTACTTCGGCGACCACAAAAAAAATGAAGGGGTTCGTATCGGCCGAATGCTTTTCGTTGATATCCGAGATTTTTCCCGTCGCCTGCTTCTCGTGAGAGCCTACCTTTACGTAGCAGTAACCGTTCGAGGTGGACAGATCCGTCCTTGTCAGAGTGACTCTGTAGGTCGCTCCCTCTAGGGGAAGAGTGCATCTGTAAACGCCGTTGGATTCCGCCACGTCAATAGTGGCTACTACCGTGGTATTTCCGTCTACCGTCTCTATCTGCTCGACGAGCACCTCTAGCTTGAAACTACCTGATGTAATGCTGTTTGTCTGGGATTTTGTTTCTTTAGTGAACCATGCATATGTTATCGAGCAAAGACCTATCATGCAAAACAGAATGCATAGGACTGAAATGACCAAGCTCTGCTTGAAGGCCTTGTCGCTGATTTTTTCGTCTGAATTATTTGTCTCGAAGAAGTTTTTCAAGAGCTTTCCTCCTCTTGTAGATGTCAATAATGCTTAAAATAATCGGCAATCGAAACGCATAAGTCATATCCTTATACCCTTTGATTGCCGCCCAACCCCGCGAGGGGGTTGGGTGGACTTTTAGTTAATTAGTCGAAATATTTGCTATAACGTTTGATCATCTCATAGAGCTCATCCTCGGTCAGGTTGCCCTTTCCAATAGAGATCTTGAGATATGCACCGCCTGCGGCGTTGAACATATCCTCGGAGAGAGGACAAATTGCGTTCAACTCCTCGTAGGTGTAGAGACCGTAAGTCTCGATATCTCTTTCCATTGCCTCGAAATCGTAGGTCATAGTCTCGCTGTCAACCTCGAAGATGTTGAACAGACCGCCTACGCCACCGGGCATTGAAAGCATACCGTTTACGAAGTAGCAAAGGTGTCCTGCGGTAACGGGGCTCCAAGCCTCTGTGATCTCTTCCTCAATTACAACGTCGACAAGCTGTACCTTTTCGAGTGCATCACCGTTCTGCTTAGCGAAGGTGTGACCGATGTAGTCAGCTGCATTCTCATCGAGGTAGACGTACTTGTTCAGGTCGTAATCCCAGAATCCGTGCTCGTAAATAACCTTAACCTCTGTTCCGTCGGAGAATCTGAGCTTGATTATCTTATACGATGCCTCAGGATCGCTATCTACGAACATAATGGGAGCCTTGTCAAGCTTTCCTGTCTCCATATTCCATACAAGAAGCTCCTCGGTTCCGGTAAGTGAATCTACGCGAACCTGAGTGCCGTCTGCAAGAGTAATAAGTGTATCGGGAGTTACACAGCCGCTACCAGCTTCAAGCTTGGTCAGAGTTCCTTTACAGAAATCAGAATACTTGTACTGTGCATCCTTGTTCTCTGCAACAGACCAAGTGTACGAAAATTCAAGAGGCGTGCCATTGTTATTATCTATGAACTTATAGCTTACAGGGACGGCTCTTGCAGTGTTACCGGTGTTAACGAGACCCTTATCTGATGCTGCAACGAAATAGAGTTTGCCGTCGCAAACTACCGGCATTGCATTGACCTGGTTACCACTGTGTACCTGACCACCGGTGAGAGTTAAAGTAAAGTCACCGTTAGCGGGAGAATAGGTCCAAGTATTATTTGCTCCATTTTGCTGTCCGCCATTCGTGGGTGTGTAATCAGAAAGAGTGATGGTCTTATACTGCTTCTCGGCGACGCTCCAATACTTGATCTGGATTCCCTGGAGTGCAGGTGCTGCGCCGGACCACGTTCCGCCGTACGAGGATGCGACACAAATGCCTGCTTCGTAATTCGTTGCTACGATCGTAGGAGATTCCTTGCTTGTTTCCGTGCCTGTAACCTTGAATCTTGCGGTGTATTCCTTGCCTTCAACAGTGGCGGTCAGAGTATACGTTGTACCGCCCGCAGTAACTGCAACGGGGGTTGTGGGTTTAGAATTACCGTCTACCTTATAATCTGTCACGGGCACGCCGTTTACAGTCATGGTAAGCTTACTGAAATCAAGCGTGTAACCGGACGCCTTATCGAGGTCTACGTTAAGCTCGTATACCCAGCCGTCTGTGTCAAAGGATTTTCCTGAGGTGAGACCTTCTGTAACGTCTGAGTAATATGCTGTGGTTATATCGCCATACTTGTTGGGCGTGTAGTCAGCAACATTCTTAAACTTATCATCAGTACCGTTTGTATTCTTATAAGAATATACGTACGTCTTACCGTTCAGGATCGAAACCTCTGCATAGTCGTAAGGAATTGTAGACTTGTTCGTTCTATTATCCGTTATGGTGGTTGTGTTAACCTTAGAGGTGACTGACTCGGGCATATAAGCGAATCCGAGGTTGAGTGACTCATTAGTTTTGTCGCCGTCTATATCGTGGAGATAATCGGTCTTTGCAAGAACCGTTGAAACGATGCTCTGTCCTGAACTGGGTACGTATCCTTTGTCTTTTTCACTTACCCATGCATCCTGGACAAGCGTTCCCTCAAGAAATACGGGAGCGGCATTACCGTTAGAATCACAAACGAAGAGAACACTGAAGCCCATAAGGATTTTGCTGCTATCATAAGTGGAAGGAGTGGGCTTCTGGACAAGTGTTACGTCTTTTAACGTTACACTGTTAGCGGCGCCAACGAGAAGAGAGGCAACTGCACCGAGTTCAATGCGAGAGTTATCAATTAAACAGGTGCCACCGGTAACGTTTACTGCTGCGCGTGCACCGGAGATTCTGGAGTTGAGAATCTTGCTATTACCGCTTACCATTACGCCACTCTTAACGTTGAAGTAACGAGTTTTGTCCGTTGTTTGGCTACGGTTACCGGCTTCGGTCATATTACTCTTATAGAGTACTGCATAATCGAAGTTGGGACATACTATCTGCACGTTATCAAGAGTACCGTTATCAAGAGTTACAAACGAATAACCTGTATCCAACGCAGCAGAATCGCTTTCGCACGTCATAGTAAATCCGTTACCGTAGAGGGTATAACCGTTAGAAACCTCGAGTGATTCAAACTTGCAGTCATTCAGAAGAACAACGTTGTTTGATGTTGCACTTGTTGCACTTGTTGCGTTGATTGCATCAACAACCTCGAGGGTGAGCTCAAGAACACATTCACCACAAGTGCATTTGTGTGAGAGTGTTACCTTAACAACACCTGTACCGCTGAATCGAAGGGACGTGCCGTTTATTGTACAGTCAGCATTGCCTGAAACATTAACGCCGGAAATAGTGACGTCGCGATTTCCGATATTGAACAAGGAACTAAGCTGAACATCATTCTGATTACCTACTCTATATAGGAAATCACCTGTGAAGTTCGTTGTGATATGACCAAGTGCTTTAACTGTTGTCTGTGCA
>JAZQYD010000053.1:0-38505 GCA_045633405.1 Eubacteriales bacterium
CTTCTACCTCCGGCGTGGCGAGAGCCACTCCATCTTGCTCGATTTTTCCTACCCAAATGGGCGTATTGTCAATTAAAGGTCACGAAGGTGACCTGACGTCATCCCCCGAGGAGGGCTTGTCCCTCCTTCGGGCGGATTGACGAAAAATATTTGTATTTCGTTTTGTATGAAAGACGGCTTGCGTACAATGCAAAATACAAATATCCAAGGATATTCTTCTATTTTCACATAAAGGAGAACAACAATGAGAAAAGCACTCCGCTTTATAATTCCTATACTCGTGGTTATCGCCTCTCTGGTAGTACTGTCATTCGTGACGTCTGCAGATAATACTGATGGGGCAGGGGAGGTATGGACGCCGACGGACGATACCTCCACCACGCAGGTAGATGAATCTCTTATCGCCTACGCAGTATGGGAGAACGAGGCTTCCTATCTGAGAGGAGACGATCCTGTAGCTCAATATTCCGATGCGACTCTTACAACTGCTACGATTGGAAAGACAGCGGCATATTCAGCAGGATACGTTCGCCTCTATTCCGACGTCAATATTACTTCAGGCATTCAAACTAAACTCGCTCAGAGCATTGTTATAGATCTCGCAGGCTATACACTTAACCTGAAATCCGGACAGCTTAAGCTCGGTGAGGATAATTACAACACCTGTGATTACGGTACAGCGGAAATTAAAAACGGTAACGTCGTGCACACCGGTGGATGCTTCTATCCGTATCCCGGCATGGAGATCCGCTATACAAACCTCAACGTTGTTTCAAAAAGCGGATTATTCATTGAGGATTGCGGCACGCTCCTTTCCGTTTTCACCGATTGCACCCTTACCTTTGAGGCTCAAAACTCCAATATACTTGTATCTGCTAAATATAACAAGCCTTCGAGCTATAAGTTTGTAAATACCGACATTATTCAGACTGTTGATACGGAAAATGCACTCTTTGTGCTTTCGGAGAGTGCACACAATCTTGATCTGAGGCTCACCCTTATATTCGATAAGGACACTACTATAACCCGTCCTACTCCTAATCTTGTAATGCTGAAGGAGCGATACGCAAATAATACCTACTGTAGCTTTATGTACACTCAGTACGTCCTCTTTGAGGAGGGCTGTACCTTCTCTCAATCTGCAGCTCCTGATCTCACCTATATCCTTCTTGACGTCGATAATGCGGGCACGCTTATAGGCGAGAGAAAAGCTTCCTCGGGTGAGAAGGTTGATAACGTCGTTGCTTGCGTTATTGCCGTAGTAAAGGTAGGTGAGACAACCCCCGTTGATTACTTCGATTTCCTTGATAACGGTGACGGTACTGTCACTGCTTCCGAGATAGTATATAACCACGTGGACGGAGAGCCTGTTATAGAGAATAACGTACCTCCCACCTGTACTGAGAGCGGAAGCTATGATTCCGTTATCTATTGCACTGAGTGCGGTATGGAGACCTCGCGTGATACTGTTACCGTTCCTGCTACGGGACATAGCTTTGAGGATAAGAGCTGTACGGTTTGCGGTGCTGATAAGCAGCCGTGGGAGCCGTCCGACTCATCGGTTACCTTCGCTCTTTTTGCCTCTGAAAAGGATTATCTTGAGTGTATGGCCCCTCTGGCATTCTTCACCGATGCCGCCTTCACGACCGATAATATCGGCTCAGGCTCATCAATTCGTGCAGGATACATCGTTCTGTACTCTAACGTAACTGCGGGAAATATGAATACTCTTGCAGGGCAAAAGATCATATTCGACCTTAACGGACATACCTTTACCGTAACGGGTGAGTTCAAGCTCGGTAACAATTATTCGACCGATGCTCCCAAGACTCCCATCACTATCCGTGACGGATATATTATCATTGCTTCGAGCAGAATTTATCCCAACACGGGAACGTCCCTGCTTATAGAAAACGTTGAGATGACCGTCAGATCGCCTTATATCATTGATGATTCGGGCTCCATGACCAAAAACGGAGAATACGGTCACTCTATACACCTTAAGGACTCGGTCGTCTATATTGAAAATCCTGATGCAAAGCTTTCGCTTGCGGGTTACGGCTCGGGTAAAAATACGGTGCTCTTCGAGAATACCGATTTCATTTACAGGGTTGAGCCTAACGTGCCCCTTCTCGAGGTAAAATATAACAAATGGTTCAACGGTTACAGCTTCGATATAAGATTTGATAAGGATTCATCCATTCAGGGCGGTCGCGGTGCACTTATTCACATGCTCGCTACGATGCCCATAACGGATAACGTATATATCGAGGAGGGCTTCACTGCCAATGCCGAGTATTTCCTCGGAGGCTTCTATCACACCGTCGGCGAGGTTGGCTTGGGAGCTGATCCTGTATGCGTAATAAGTGTAGTGGCACCCGGTGAGGTTACTCCGATAGATAAGAAGCTTTATGCAATTGATGCAGATTGCGACGGCCTTTTCTCTATCTCCTCTGCTAAGGTAACTGACGGCTCCGTTGCCTGGTACATAGATAACCCGGACTCGGATTACGTAATCGGTGGCGGAAAGAGATACGTGGCAGAGGACTCAGTCCCTTACGTCACGGCATCGGACCTCGGCCTCGCTTCCTCGGGAGCAACCCTCACTCTCCTTTCCGATTTGCGTATCATATCCGATACCGATATCACCCTTCCGAGTGACTTTACCCTTGATCTCGGCGGATTCACCCTGCATTCTTCATCGAGTCTTATCCCTGACTCATCCTCAGGCACTCTTACCCTCATTGGAGGTAAGATGTCATATACCGGCACCGATGCCTTTATCACGGGCGTCCTCTCGGGAGGGGGAAGGGTGATTATAAACGGTGTAAATGCCGATCTTGGAAATTCTCTACTTATTTCTCTTGACGGAGGAAGCGTATATATTGATAATTCCGTTTTACGCTCGACCTCTGCCTTGATAGTCGGCACCGAAGGAAGTGTGATTCCCGATATTGCCATTATCGCATCGGAGATATATTCATCCTCTCTCTTGATAGGTTCATCCTCGTTAAACGCTTCGGTTTCAATCTCCGACTCTATGATCGAATCGGATTACGTGATAGCGTTGGATTCATCCTCTCATTTGCTTAACGTATATATTTCGGGCTGTCATATTAACGCATTTATCTCTACACCCGAGGTTTCCTCGGATATGCTGTGCACCACGATCTCGGAGAGCTATCTTAAAGAGGATCCCCGAATAAGCTCTTCTATGACTGTAATAGCGGCAGGGGAGAACGTGGTATCTTACAGCGACTCTAAGTATCCTATCAGGGTTACCTCCTTAGGCTTCTCGATACGTGCGGGACTTGTTTTAAATTCCGATTTCACTCTTCATTTCTATCTTCCCACCGATTCTGACATAACGGGATTCCACGCGGGAGGAGAATATTTTGACGTTGCGACGCTTAGTAAAGTCGATATTTTCGGACAAGGTGAATATTACGTACTGTCGGTTAACTCCTTACGCCCCGATTTTGCCGAAGAGAAAATAGAGTATTCTATCGAGTTTACGAAGGACGGAGTGGCACACAGAGTCGATTCCTACTACTCGGTCGTGGAGTATCTCGAGACCGTTCTGGAATCCGATTACAGTAAGGTCATCAAGAGACTTGCGGCATCGACTCTCGCTTATATTTCATCCGCTTATAAATACGTCGGAACTGAATGTAGGAGTGTAGACGCTCTTCTTGCATCCGAGAAAGTAGCTGAGTTTATCGTTGAAAACGAGCTTCCGAGTGAGACCCTTACCGATAATAGTGCCCTCGGTGAGGCGATTGAGTCTGTTCAGCTAGACCTCGGTGCAACAATGCGTTACCGCATTAACCTTCGTCCATCGTACAGCGGTACGCTAATTGTGATGGATTCAAGCTATGAGATCATAGACGGTAAGGTAGGCGAGCTTACCTACTTTGAGCTCGAGCTTCGTGCATACGATATGTTCGATACCGTCCTGACGTTTACTTTGGACAGCGGTGCTACGGGTATGTATGACCTGTCGGCATACGTTATTTCCGTCAGCGGTAACGATTCGCACTCAAGCGAGGCAAAGGCCCTCGTTATGGCATTCTATACGTACTGTAAGTGTGCTGACGCTTACGTTGATCTTTACGAATAAGGAGGAAAGAGATGAAAAAGATTTGTAAAATCTTAATATTAACGGCAGTCCTGTCGCTTGCATTCGCTCTTCTTCTCCTTACAGCCTCGGCTGCCGAGGGAGGCGAGACGGCCTATGCCGTCTACCGTGACGAGGAGCACTATAAGACTGATCCGGAGCATCCCACTGTCGTTTCAAGCATGGACTCGATCAATGCAGATCATATTAACAGAGGCGGGTATCTCGTTGCGTACAAAGACCTTAAGCTTGAGGTTAACGTTCTTATAATGAACGGTGCTAGCGTAACGATAGATCTGAACGGTCATAAGATGACCTCCACGGGCTCGCTTACCGCAGGAGCTAACGGTGAGTTTGCACCCACCTATCTCACTGTGAAGAACGGCCATCTTGTGCATAGCTACGCACAGTTCTTCAAGCCTCAGCCGTCCTCCACCACGCTTCTTGAGAACCTTGTTATTGATATCAATATGTCGTGGGGTAACTTCATATACGGAGACTCCTTCAAGAGCTTTATTATCAAGGATTCCGTGCTTAACGTCAATCCTTCGAGAACCTCGGGGCTTAAGATCTGCGATATATCCCCCCCTAACCAGTTTAAGTATAACGGACTTCTCGGTCAGTACGATGATGACGAGCGTACCTACGTTATGAATTTCATCTTCGATAACTCGAAGCTCATAAACAATCAGGCCGATAACACCTTCATCTATTTCCGAGATGCTACCGGCGTTGTATCATACCTTGATATCGCTTTTATCAACGGCTCTACCTTCACGAATATAGCCGACGGATTTATATCTACCGATGAAGACCCTTCGCTGAGGAGCGGTATTACTATCGGTATTGCGAAGGGAACTAAATTCTCCGAGAAAAAGGTTCCCATATCCATAAACCACCCACAGGTTACGGTTGCGTATTACAATTCCATCGAGCTTCGTGAGAGATATCTCGCTATGGAGGGCTTAACCGAGCTCGCACCCGCAGGATATACTCCCGACGGAGACGAAAGGAAGCTTATATGGGGCTTCTCGGCCGATCCTGAATATCCCAATATGCTCTGCCATGAGCTTTATACTGTCAATTTCTATAATACGGACGGTGTCCTCATTGACGTTGATATGATGGGCTATGACGGCTACGCAGACGGACTTGTGCTCGAGCGTAAGCTTCCTGCGACAGGCTACTTCTTTGTAGGAGAGGGAAAAGACCTTAGCCTTTACGAGAATATTCACGCAGGCTGGACCTCCGATCCCTCTTCGAGCGAGAGCAGCGATAGGATAACCGTCAGCGGTGATAGCGATTTTTATCCCGTATTCCGTGACGTTGGGCCTGCGAAGGCGGCAATATTCACCTCCCCCGATATGTCGGTTGATTCTATTTATCGGGTATTTATGGACCCCGTTATCGACGAGGATGCCTTTAAGGATATAGAGTCCTATGCATATTTGCGTCTGTTCGCGGATGCCGAATTATCCTTTGACGAGACGGTGCATATGCTGTCGGATCTCGTTATTGATCTTGGCGGCTCGACCCTTTCAGCGAAGAAGTCGGGCGGTGCTTTTTCTTCATTCTTTAGCACAAACGGCTATAACCTGAATGTCAAAAACGGAGAACTGAGACTTCCCGCCGTTACACTTGCTGACGTCAAGGGCGGAGAAGTAAGGCTTGATTCGGCTGACGTATCCTTCAGTGTCTATCCCGTGATCACTCTCTCGGATTCAAGCCTCTCTATTAGTAAGTGCACCGTGACTCAATTGACCGGTGATACGCTCGTCCCCGCAATTCTTGTGACGGGCGGAGCCGTCGACATGGATATTTCAGAAACGGACGTTTCGGTTTCAGGCCCCTTAATGTCTACACGTGCTGATGCCGATATGAATGCGGTGCTTAACAGCTGTGACATAAAGAGGGCGGATTCCGTCTTCGGAATTACGAGCAGTGTCGCACAGCTCTTAGGAAAAGACGGCTCGCTCAATATCGAAATGACCGATTGTAATGCTGTGTGTACCCGTCTTTTCGATATCCCGAGAGTTGGCGGAAAGAATGTGATAAAGGCGGAGTACCGTCTTTTCGGCGGTAAGTATTCTACCGATCCGTCCGACGTATATTCGGGCTCTGTTTATATCCCGGACGGTTATAGGATTGTTGCTGTTAAGGACGGTCAGTATGCCTTCGCCATCATTCCCTCGGCACTTACTGCTAAATTCAATATGCGAATTGAATACGATTTCGTCGCATCCTTCTACCTTCCCGTATCAGATAGCATTATTTCTGTTTCAACCTACCTCGACACTTACTCGGCGGAGGATCTGAAGACAGTAAATATCGATGGGGATGATTACTACGTTGTTTCTATTAGCGGAATATCTCCCGCAGACAGCCTTGGCGATTACTCGGTTACAGTAAAATATACCGATTTCGACGGCAGAGTGGTATCTTCTGTGCTCACTCAGTCTCCCACAGAGTATTTCTCGTCTCTTTTAAGATCCGACGATCCTCTTCTGGCACGTCTATGTGCCGCAGTGATGAGATATATAGGAGCGGCATACGAATATACCGACAACGTTCTCACGGATGCCTTTGTCGAGCTCACGAAGTCCGATTTGTATCTTGGACTTCTGAGAGAGGTGGATAAGGTTCCTCTTCTGACGGGTGACGGCAGTGAAAACATGTCCTATGCCTTTAGAAGTGCAAGCCTCTATCTCTCGAGCGAGGTATACCTTGTACTGAATATTAAAGAGGGCTTCAACGGTAATATAACAGTCGGAGGCTCTGAGTATGCTATCATTGACGGCAGATTCCTCGGCAATACCTATCTCAAATATGAGATTTCTCCTAATGAGATGTATGAGTCCGAGATAAGGATAACCTGCATCTCATCGCTTGGTGAGACGGTTCACTCCGTGTATTCACTCTTTGATTACATGAGTGCTATGCCCGATAACACAGAGGCAGAAAGACTTATCGAAGCACTTTATTTGTATTGCTACGAGGCGAGCGTGTTCATGAACGGCGGTGTAATACCTCCGTTTATAGATACCATGCCCTCGGTAGGTGTTGTAATTAAATAAGCTAAGCGGTTCTCTAAAGTATGGGCTTTTGCCTTTCTCACTTTACAGAACCGCTTTTTAAATAATAAAAAAAGGGACACCCTAATATGTTTTTTGTCCCGAAAACGTATTGACTTTTTCATTAAAAATGGTAAAATCGAGATATAAGATTAAATACCGGTTTGGTCTTGCACGTGCATTCATCTGTAAATGCCGTGGCGAGGAGGTTGAGTGCACTGAGTTCTATCGGTTTATTACTGAATTCGGCAAGCACTGGATAGAAAGAGAGATACTGTGATCACGCCCTCACGGCGGTGAGCTTTGATACCTGCTCCCGCATTTTCAAGTGAGCAGCTAACGCACAGAGCGAGGTAAATCTCCTTTGATAGGTTAGAAGGAAAGGATTTTATATGAAAAATCAGAAAATTATAGCTCCACTTATAGATAAGCTTGTGACAGCCGATACGAGAGATGAATATCTTTCGCTTGTAAAGGAGGCGTCTATGGATGCCGTATTCCTTGCAATATCCGATTTCGGATGCAGTGATTCAGAGCTTGATGCTACAAGAGATCATCTTGCAGAAAATATCAGCTTCTTCAAAGATAACGGAATAGAGGCAAACGTATGGATCGGTGTTACGATAGGTCACGGTGCAGTTCTCACAGGTGCTGACAGACCTGACGGTGGCTCCTCCTTATTACCGCTTGTTAACGTAAAGGGGCAGGCTATTCCCGATACCCGCTGTCCTTTGGATCCTAACTTCAGGCGTGAGCTTGGTAAATACGTACGTGAGATCGCACGCAGCGGTGCAAGGATCATACTCCTTGATGATGATTTCAGGCTTTCTCAGCACGGCCCTGAATTCTGTTGTGCTTGCGAGAATCACATGAAGCTCATAAGAGAGAAGTGCGGTGAAGATATAACACGCGAGGAGCTCGTAGAATACGCTTTCACGAATAAGGCTGATAAATACCGCAGAGCATGGCTTGATGCCGAGGGAGAGTCCTTAAAACTGCTCTCAGCGTCTATTCGTGAGGCGGTTGACAGTGTAGACCCCGATATTACGGTTGGAATATGCTCTCCGCACTCCCTTTGGGATATCGACGGTACAACGCCCATCGAGCTTGCAGAGATTCTGGCAGGTAAGAATAAGCCCTTTATCCGTCTTCACAGTGCACCCTATTCCGCTGTCCTGTCGGGCAAGCCCCTGCCTCACGTCTTCGATCTTGCGAGAATGTTCGCATCGTTCACAAGAGGTATGGATTATGAGCTGATAGCAGAGGGAGACGTATACCCCCGTCCGAGGTATTATATACCGTCATCCTATCTTGAGCTTTACGACAGCGTTATACGTGCTGACGGCGGATTTACGGGTATAATGAAATACATATTCGATTACGTATCCGCTCCCGACTACGAAAGGAGCTACGTCAAGCATCACTGCCATGAGATGCCTTATCATATCGAGCTCTCACGCCTCTTTGAGGGTAAGGATATGTGCGGCGTCAGCGTACCCGTGCGTCCAAATCTTCTGAGAGATGCAGATCTTTCGCGTTCTTCAGTGACTCATCTTTCACCGTATCCTTGGGCGGGTATATTCCTTGGATTTAACAGTATTCCGACGACATACGGGCGTACGGGTATTGCGACCGCACTCTTTGGTGAGGAGGCTCGCCACGTAGACCTCTCCGAGATAGAGAAGGGAGCGGTGCTTGATGCTGTTTCCGCTGTTATTCTCAGTGAAAGAGGCGTTGACGTAGGACTTGGCGAGATCATCTCAGTGAAGGAGGGACGAACAGCCTCGCTTACAGACGTAGAGCGTAAGGTCCGTGCCGCCGTATGGAACGGAAGGGGAAGGATATGGAATGCGACTGTCAGTGATAACGCAACACCGGTTATGACTGCGGATATTGACGGTGAGGAGATGCTCTTCGCATATTCCTATACCAACAGTGACGGTCAGAAGTTCCTCGTATATCTGCTTGATTCGTCATCATTGCCCGTATATACGGGTATTCCGAGGGGATACCTCGAGCAGGACGTGCTTATCAGGCATCTCGAATGGATAGCGGGAGAAAGACTTCCTGCGAAATCGACCGGAAACCCCGACCTTTACGTTATGTGCGGAAGAGGAAGTGAGGATGGCTCCTTGGCTGTGCTTCTTCTTAACTGCTATGCCGACCGTATTCTGGAGCCTGAAATAACTCTCGACAGAGAATATAAGAGCATCAGATTTATAGGCTGCTCAGGTACGCTCTCGGGTAATAAGGTCAAGCTTGACCGTCCCATCGGAGCATTTGAATCCTGTGCCTTTGAGGTGCTGTAACAAGAGATAAAACATAAAAAGGACTGCCCGAAATTTGGCAGTCCTTCGATTTTTGCAAACAAAGCTTTACAAATTGATGATCAAAAGAGCTATAAACGCCATTGCTATACCGATCACTGCATTGAGCTTCAGCTTCTCCTTGAATACGAAGGTGGCGACAAGCGTAGCTATGACGAGCGATGCACCTCTGTCGAGAGGATATAGATGCATGCTGTCGAGATAGGATGCCGCGAGAGTGTTGAAATATGAGTGAGCAGTCAGCATGGCCGCCATTATGAAAACGTAGATATATGCACCCTTCGTTCCCTCGTTGTCAAATTCAACCTTTCCTTTTCGCATTATTGCGAGGAAGAAGAGGGCAAGAGTGAGGGATGCAAATATATAGGTGTACATATTGAATACCGAGACCGAGAGCGTCGGGAAATTCCTTACGAACATCTTTTGAGACAGGCTCGCAGTACCGTTTGAAAGTCCGCACAGTATGAGGAGAATAAGTGCTGTCGGTGTGATTTTTACTTTAATGCTGTTGTTGTAATCGCACATTATGAGTACTGCAAAAAGTAATACCGAAAAGCCTATCCACTGTCTTGTCGATATCGGCTCCGAAAAGATAAAATATCCCATAACCGTGGGCACGAGAGTTCCCATCATAAGGAAAACGTCGAGCATCATATACGCACTTTTTCTTACCGACAGAAGCCACGTTGCGATCATGATCGCCGTAGCAACGCCCGAGAGTGCTGATATGAGAATAAGCTCGGTATCGGGTGAGGTATAGCGGATGTTTCCCGTCAGGATTACGAGACATACGCTGATGAAGGTGCATAAAAGTGCACGAATCAGATTCAGCATTACGGCACTTTGCACGTTTCTCACGTATCCGCTCATTTTCTTGCCACAGTAGCCCTTTACTCCTCCGCAGAAAAGTGAAGCGGAGAGAAATAAATAACCCATTTATGTAGCCTCCGAGAGTATGTAATTCGTTCAAATGCTACCGAATAAAGCTATTTGGCAGCGGTGTTTTAAATGGTAATGACGCTTGCATTCAGTCCCGCATCTACGTCACACTTGATTTTTGCGGGTACTGTTATTTCGGCGTGAAGTGTGCCGTTAACACGCATAAGAGAGACGCTTATCCTGCCTCCGGGTGTGAGGATAGAGCCCTTGGCACGGTTCATTCCCTTTGGCATCAGGGGGGATATAACCACCCTCTCATATGCTACCGAGCCCTCGCTCTGCCTGATTCCGAGGATGCCCTCGAACAGCTGTCTTACGCAAGCACTGAACATCGGATGAGATTCCGATCCTCCGATCCTCCACCTCTCCCAGACGGTGGTAGCACCGTTATCCTTCATGTAAAGGAATGAGCCCATCTCTCTCGATGAGAGGAGCTTGTGGGCTACGTCACCGTATCCGTGTCTGAAGAGCACCTCCATCAAAATGTCGGTTCCTAAAAAGCCGGTGTCAAAGCATCCGAGAGTGCCGTAGTATTCGGCACATCCCTCAGCTGAATCTATACCAATCCAGGCGGCATAGACGCGTGCGGCTCCTATATCCTTAAGGGTTGAATACATTTCCTTCACTGCAGAAACACAATTTTCTTCAAGTGACGTTACAGGGAAAGCATCTGTAATACCGAGCTCATCGGTCAATTCCTTATAGAGCCTTAAGGCGTGAATAAACCAGCAGGTATTGACGAAGCCTTCGGGAAGCTTGGCACTTTCTTTCATGCACCAGTCGCCGAGGCACCATCCGCCCTCCTGTTCCTTGACTACAAGCCCGTCCTCGATGCAGGATACAGTGAACTCTATCCATTTTTTCATTGCGGGGATCGCACGGCGTAAAATATCTCCATAGCCAAACTGTCTGTAATAGGCGTAAGGAACGGTCACTATGGCAGAGCACCATCCTCCGGGACCTCCGCCTCCGCCCTGGAAGGGGGCTGTGTGCTGCACGTGTCCCGTTTCTTTGTCTTGACCGTCTATAATATCAAGTATCCATTTCTCGTATAAAGCTCTCGAATCCGTGAGCATCATTGCCGCCTTCGCACATATCTGTCCGTCGCCCGTGTAACCGAGTCTCTCTCTGTGCGGACAGTCGGAGGGAAATGAGCCGTGATAGTTAGAAAGCTGTGTGCGTAAGTACGCATCATAGAGGAAGTTTGCTCCCTCGCTGTCCGACTCGAATTCGCTTGTGACAGCTACGTCTGCGTGTATGACGTGTACCTCAAGCTTTTCTATATGGGAAATGTCGCCCGTGAGCTCGAAATATCTGAATGCGTGCCAGACAAACCTCGGCATAAAGGTACACTTCGATCCGTCGGCGATAAATACATCGGTCATTATCTGAGGATTTCCCGACGTGCCTATATAAGGCGAGCCGGTGCTCAGAAAATCAAGAGTACCGTCTCGGTTTAATCTCTCGGAGAATCTGAGAGTGTACTCGGTGCCTCTTGGTGCTGACGTGCAGATCGAGACAAGTGCACTTGTGTTTTCTCCGATATCGTAAACGTGTACACCGTCCTTAGAGGATATCCTCTCAGGCTCGAGCTTTCGTATTATTCTGTCGGGTATACCCAGACTTGGAGTAAAAAGACTCTCCTCGGGGTGGGGAAGAGCTATGACCTTTTTTTCGTTCTCATCCCTATAAGTGCGGTCGATCACCTCACCGATAAAGATGTTTGAGCTTCTGATCTCGCTCTCACGCCACGTTTCATCACCGCTTGAGACTATTTGTCTTTGACCAAGACTGAGTGTGTAGATAAGACGGGGTCTGTCGCCATATTCCATATGTCCCTCGGCGACTCTCTCCGTTTGGTTGTACCAGCCGCCTCCGAGACGGAATTCTATACTGTTCTCACCTAAGGTGAGAAAATCCTTGATTTCGTATTCGTAATAATAGATTCTGTACGTTCTTATATCGCATGCCGTATAGGTAGCATCCGACAGATCTCTTGAGTGATAGTCGCTCGCTACCGGTATCAGCCGATCGTCTGTAAGTGAGTGTCCGTTGACGCTTGCTTCGAAATATCCGAGAGCCGTTACGTACAGCCTCGCATCACCGATCTTGTCAAGATCAAAGGTAGATGTGATAATCGGAGCATCAACGGGGTATGAGGGAGCGATCCACACAGCCTCCGAGAACGGCGACTCGGCGTGGGTATATTCCCGAGGAAGGTTTATTTCGTTTTCCACTCTAACAGCACTCCCGCATTTTTTAAGTATTCACGAAGCTTGGCTATATCGATATTGGCAATATCGTCCCCGAATGCCGCAGCAGCTCCCGCAGCCTCGCCGGTAACCGCACATACGGGGATAACTCTCGTTACGTCCCAAAGAGCCTCGGTAACGGAAATCGAGCGTCCTGCGGTGAGAAGATTCTTCACCTCATGTCCGTAAAGGGTCGAGAGGGGAAGCTCGTACACAACACCGCTTTTACGCCAGCTGGGATATATACCTACGGTATCGGGGTAGCTCACTCCTATCTCGGATATATCCTGAGTGTACGCACCGACAAGCTTCCTCGTCATACGTACGGTCGGTATTGTGGATATTGTGACGGGCACAAGATCGGATATCTTCTTTCTTCTTTCAAGGAGATTATTCACGAGGGATCTGTGCTGGAGCTCCATCAGCTCCGAGAGCTCCTCGGTGTCAAGTCCCGTGAATCTCCTTGTGTCCTTCAGCTCCGTATTATCCTCTGTATCCGGGATATCGTGTACTCCGCACATATAAAGCTTGAAATTGTGATCTCCGTAACCGTAATACCAAGCGGCGAGCTTGTTACCCTCGGAGAATATATCGGTTTTCGCACCGCTTAGCTTGCATACGTCGGAGTCGCCCGTGGTATCTACCACCGAGCGTCTTATCTCGATAGCTTCTCTTCCACCCTTGCCCTCGATAATTAAGTGGGTGATCTTGCCATCTCTTGTCATACATCCCGTTGCAGATGCTCCGTAGAGTATTTTTACGCCCTCGTTTATCAAAAGCTTCTCCGCACTCGTTGCAAATAGCTGAGCGTTAAACTGCACCTGGAAGCGGTGCTTCTTTCTCTCTGCGGGATCGTTTCCGTCAAGCCATGCGGTGGGGTACATAGCCTCGGCACCGTGCTCTATTGATAAATGGAAAAGCTCCTCTGTGATACCGTAGCATACCTGATTGCCTACTCCGTCGCAGATTGGAAGATAAATAGTTACAAGTCCCGCGGTAGCAAGTCCTCCGAGCATAAATCCACGCTCGAGAAGTATGACGTCTGTTTTTTCACCTCTTGCACGTCCCGCTCTTGCCGCCGAGAGGGCAGCAGCGATGCCTGCAACGCCTCCGCCTGCTACGCATACGTCACAGCTGTATTTAATAGGTGTAGACAGCTCCTCTTTGATAAAATCGGTACCCATATTTTTCTCCTTTTCGGTTGTATGTTTTACCGTCCTTTGCGGCTCGAAGAGTCTTTTCTTTATCGTTTTCGATTATACATTACATTTTCGAGAAAGTCAATGCAAAAGGGGAAAATACTCTCTTTTAATATGTGCATTTCATCACGCACGTGCGGGAGCCTGTAAGACTTAATATACAGTGAAGTACTGAGAGACCAACTACCGATCCTTAAAATAAACAATTTGTTAATTGTTCCCCGTATCGGTTGACTTTTTTCTTTTGTTTGGTTATAATTTTTGTGTATGCTTTTAAAATATGATTTTTATACCGTAGGCTTTAAAGCCTTGTGAAAATCAGATGAGAGAACAAATCGCACCTTTTGGAGATGAAATATATGCTTAGAAAAATCACAGTTTTTTTAATGCTTGCATTGCTTACAGCGGCATTGCCTCTTGTGAGCCTTGCAGAAGGGAACGGTAGCCTCGTACGGGGACAAGCTCTTGACAGTACCGAAGTAACACTTGAAGATCACGAGGAATACGTGAGATCGGAGCTCGATAGATATGCCGCATCCGAGGTTTATTTTGAAAAATACGGAATAAGCATCAACCTTCGTGAGTATATCACCGAAAACAATCTTAATAATGCATCCGCTACTCTCTCGGAGCTTATCCGACTTAACGAGGAGCATATAGCCTCCCTTATTGCCGATGAAGAAAATTACGACCTTTTGCTGAAGGAAAATGCGGCCTTCTTCATTGAGAAATGCAATGAGCTCCTGACTCTTTGCGATTATGTCTCTATCAAGAAGATATGTGATGAGACACGCTTCCATTTCTTCAATATGGACGTGAGCGTAGAGGGGGTTGACGAGGCTGTCATCACGTATGAAGCGTCGCTTGATCTTCTGAAGGAAATGGAGGACAAGGCGAGCGTGTTCGTCAATAAGGTATACAAGCTCGTTTATTGGGGTGATGAAGGTGACAAGCTCAGCCTCATACTGGATGCATACACTTGTTTCGACGGTGTAGATATCGGTGTTGCGGGAGTTAGCGATGCCTATAACGTGCTCAAGCTCGCAATGGAAGAATATGACGAGTCTGTTGCAGAATTAAACAGTGAGATTGCCCTCACACGTGAGGCTGTCGGTTATATAAGAAATTACGTGGGCTTTGAGAGCTTCGTAACTATTATTCTTGATGCTATCAAATAAAGGAGGATAAAATGAAAACGAAAATGTGTAAAATAATATCGCTCCTTTTGGCTTTGACCCTTTTTGTCCCTACGCTCTCACTTGTCGCATCTGCAGGAAGGGAAGACACCGCATCCACGAACACCGCCTATGACGCTAATGTGTATGCGGATATGACTGCGGATGAGATTGTCGAGGATGCACTTGTTATGAAGGTCGGATCGAACAGCTCGCTTGTCTCGGGCGTGACGGCTGATCTTCTTGTTGGCGGCAACGGTAAAGCATACGGCATGCCTTACCGAGACGGTGCCGGAAGAGTTATGGTGCCTATTCAGCCTATACTCGAGTACGTTGACTGTCTTTTCAGATTAAATTCGGACGGTCTTGGATTTGACGTCTATTTTGCTGATAAGTACTATTCGGTTGCATCCGGACGAAGCTATGTTGAGATCGACGGCACTATGATTCCTCTTTCGGCTAAGCCTGTTATGAAGGAGTCGGGGGATGACAAGGCTCTTTATATTGCACTTGACGACGTCGAATTGCTTTTCCCCGGTTATTACGTGACCTATGATGAATCGGGCATGATATTTATCTCTCGCTATGACGATTTCCTGACAAGGCAGAACGATTCACACGAGGCACTTATCAAGTCCACCGCTAAGAGATTTATCTTTGCTGAGCTTGATTTCAGACAGCTCACCAATGCGGCGGGACAGAAGCTTGTAAAGGATTACAGATCGAATCCCATAAAGGATATGGACGCCTTTGTTAATTCCTTCTATCAGCTCCCCGAGTTCAAGACTCTTTACAGCATGTTCGAGGAGGGCACGAACAACTTCCAGCATCCTTATATTCTCACAACTCAGGATAGGTTTGATGAGCTTCATTATACGTATCTCTCGTCAACAAAGACGGAATACGGCGATTATTATGATCAGGAGCTCATTTGGTACATAAATACTCAGATACGCTATGCCGACAGTTATCTCTCGCAATACGTTAACTTTAATACCGACGGCACCTACGCAGGTCTTAAGGACGGTCACTGGGTTTATGACTCGGAGGGTAAGGCTAATCCTGGCTCGGGCTGGAGCACCGAGGTCGTGGACGGTGTAACTAATCACTCTGTGGCTATCATGCCGTATCAGGGTCCTGAATATGACAGAAACCCCCTGACAGGCAAGGGCTACGGACAGGGCTATGACCCCGCAGGCGGACGTCTTAACGTGCTTTCTGACGGTGAATCGTGCCTCGTCGGAGCTCTTGAGCCTGCCGCACTTGCTTATCAGATCACAAGAGACGAGAAGTATCTCGCCTTCGCATACGACTGGATGGTCGCACTCTGCTCCTGGGAGCACTGGGGCCCCGGTCATTACCTCAACTGTACCAATACCGCCCGTCCCCTCGCTACTGCGTATGACTGGCTCTACAATGATTTTGTTAGAGTTTACGGACAGGATGCTGTGGACGCTCTCGCTGAGCGTATCTACGAGAATGCAGTGCATGAGGCTGTGGTTACTCTTACGGGAAATCCTGCGGAGCATTACCGTTACGGCGATTCCTCACGCTACTGGGCACACGTAGGTAACTGGAACTCCTGCGGAGCATCGGGTATGCTTATCGCTTCTCTTGCCGTTATGGGTAACGAGAAGTGGGGCGAAGAGTACCTCGAGGAGTGCCTTTTCGTTATCGCTGCATCGCTTGGATGGTACATGGATAGAGGCATGACCTACATCACGCTCGACGGCGGCTACCGTGAGTCTGCGGGATATTGGGGTGCTGTCAGATTTATGCATACCGTGCATAAGGTACTCGTGGATACAGCGGGTACGGACTTCGGTCTTATGGATTATCCCGGCATGGATACCTCCGACTACTTCGGATGCATGCTCGAGGGTCCCAGCTACGTCAGGTGGAATTATCACGATGACTGGGAGGGAAGTCAGCCTAGCCAGTGGTATTATCTGTCGGCCGATCTATACGATAATCCGGAGCTTGCCGCAATAAGATACGGTCAGCTTCACAGCGGTTATAAGAGTAAGTCTCCTCACCGATATGACGTTCTTTATTACGATAAGGACGTGATTGCCAATACCAAGGCAGAGGATATGACTCTCGATTACTCTATGACAACCATAGATGCGACTATTGTCCGTGATTCGTGGGCGAAGCATTCACTCTTCGCAGGACTGATGGGCGGTTACAATAACGTAGCACACGGTCAGTACGATTCGGGTAACTGGATCTATGAGAATAAGGGTATCCGTTGGTTCTGCGACCTCGGAGCAGATAACTACAACCTGTATGGCGGAGGCTTCGCCATGGGATATTATAAGTATTCTGCCGAGGGTAACAATACTCTCGCGGTAGGCAGTCTGCCTCACGGTCAGCTGAGAGATGCAACAATGAACGCAGATACCATGGGAGGTCAGCTCATTTCCTTTAAGAGTAACGAATACGGCTCTGCTACTATCATTGATCAGAAGACTGTATACGGGAGCACGGTAGAGTATGCGTACCGCGGTATGCTGCTTACCAACAGCAGAAACACCTTTATAATTCAGGATGAGATCAAGACCGCATCGGTGGAGACACTCTATTGGTTCGCTCATTATAACAACAAAACAATAACGAGAGTTGAAATATCACCCGACGGCAGAACTGCCTATATGTATGCCGTCAACGATGACAGAGCTAAGGTTAAGCTCAGAGTTACTCTTGTATCCGACAATAAGGATCTCCGCTTCGAGATCATGGATACCTATACCTACGTTTTGAGCGGCACGCCTCCTCTCGGCTATTCCGAATCCCATAAGGAAGGCATTAAGGAGAATAACAGAGATAACTTCAGCAAGCTTGCAGTCAAGGCGGTTGATGTAACGGAGCTTAAGATGGCTGTTGTTATAGAAGTGCTCGAGTATGACGAAATGGAGGTTGGCTACGAGCTTGGCTGGGGAGGAAATAAGAACGCTCTTCGCCCTATGAATACGTGGTATCCTACGTCTGAATACAGAATAAATCCCGATAACGGCGGAGGCTCTACGGTTGATCCCAACCAGCGTCCCAAGCCTATGGTATATACGGTTCTTTCCTCTGCAAACGATCTTAATGACATTCTTGACGGTGATCCGATCGGCAAGGACCGTGATAAATTCTTCGATGCTCTTTCGACACTGGAGTATTGCTTTAAGGAGCTTGGCAAGGATTTCAACGATGATCTTATGATCGAAGCACTCGAAACGTTTGAATATGCACGTAAGATCTACGATAGCTACTTCGAGAATATCGATAAGGCTAGCGAGGACGTCGCAAAAATAGCAGGTTCTCTTATGGGAATCGGTTAAAAAACCACCGCAATTCACGGTGACAAAATAATGAAAGCCCCGCTCTTTTGGAGCGGGGCTTTCTCACTGACTAAAGGCTTTTCAGAATCTGTTATCATCACCGAACAGACAGGAAGGAAGCTCTATGTCATCAAGCCTTAAGCTATATCCTCGGATATGTGCCTTTTTAGCATAATCCTTAATGTAATTGACAATGTAGATCTCGCCGTCGTCAAACTGTACCCAGCCCGTGTATCCCGTGTCGGGGTTGGGATTGCGGTCATAATCAAGGGGCATGACTCTCACGTATGACTGTCGGTTCCCCGAGAGAAGGGCACTTTCGGAAATGAAGGCACAGAAGGCATTGTGAAGACCCTGGGCGGGGATAAAACGGTAGCTTATCATTATTCTGCCGTCCTGAAGTCTGCCCGCGGTCGGTCTGTGTCCTGCACATATCGGGGTATGAATAATGTCCGACCAGTGCTCTCCGCCATCCTCAGATACGGTCATAAGTATATCCTCTCCGACGAGTGAGTTCTCACGCATCAGTGCAACCAGCTTGTTGCCGCCACACTCGAGAATTGACGCCTCACAAAGATTGTACTCGGGAGACGCTGCCACGGTAACTCTATCCGACCAGCCGGCACCGCCGTCATCGCTGTACCAAAGATACTGCTCAAGCTTTCCCGTGATCTCACTGTTGAAGTGAGCTGATATGATAAGCCTGCCCGAGGGAAGCATGTGAAGCTTGTCGGGTACTATACCGCAGAATGGATAGACTGCCTCGTGGTGCCACTCAATACCCTCGGGATCGGCTATCCAGAGATGTATCTCCGAGGCTTGACACTCGTTTTTAGTTTCATTTGTCCGTGTAAGTCTGTCGCAGAGTATAGCCAATCTTCCGTCGGGAAGCTTTGTAATTCTCGAGCAGTTGAAGTAATAGCTTGATTTGCAGACCTCTGTCAGATATTTCTTCTTCGACCAGGTGCGTCCTCTGTCAGTGCTTTCAACGAGAGCGAGCCTGGAGTTCTCTCTGTCGCTGTGGCGTGTACATTCTGTAAATACGCAGATAAGCTTACCTCCGTTTGTGAGAACAAGATCGGGCCACGCCTCATATATACTCTCGTCATTGCTGACCGTGAATCTTTCTATTGCCATTATTCGTTTTCTCCTTTTCCGCGGAAGAGATATCTTACGTCTCCATCGCTTATGATTCCTCCGTACTCTCTGATCCTGTCTCTGAGCTCTTCCGTGGGAACGTCCTTGTATGAGCAGCCATGCTTCTTCGCTATCGATGAGGCAATTCCTGCCGCGACTCCCATACCGATGACAGCACCCATAACTCTTATCGGGCCGAGAGCCTCTCTTTCAGCACCGACGCATCTTCCCGCAACGGTCAGATTGTCTATGCCCTTCGGAATAAGAGATCTGTAAGGAATCTCGGTATAGGGGGACGTGCGTGCGATTGACGATGCGGGATGGAGGTTAGGATCCTTGGGGTGGGGCATATCCCATCCGTAAGACGAGAGAGCTATCGAATCCTCGAACCTCTTTCCGCACGCAAGATCGTCAACCGTGAGAATATATTCACTGTCAATGCGGTACGTCTCTCTTATGCCAATATTGGGAGCAATTTCTCTTACGGTAGCATACGAAAAGCCGGGGAAGTATTTACGCATTATCTCGAGAAGCTCATAGCTTTCACGTCTTCCCTCGGTCACAGCTCGGGTGAGTCCCTCTGCATCACTGCCGTCAACGCCCACCTGCCTTATGGTGTTTATCATATACGTTCCGCCCTTTACAAGCTTGACCGATATGAATATCTTGTATGGGAAACGCCATACTCCCTCTTCTATAAGACGGGAAATTATATTTTTGAATCTTCTGTCGCCTGTGCGGTCCATATACTCCGTGAGAGCTTCGTCATCCACGTTCTCTACCTGCATTTCAAGAGAAGCCGCGGAAAGACCGCCGTCCGAGTCACCCTTGAAGAGTCTGGCACCGAAATAGCGTACGAGATCCGCATCTCCCGTAGCATCGACAAAGAGGTCAGCTTCTATCATGTAGATGCCGTTTTTGTTGTGTACGACGACCGACGAGATTCTGCTTTCTTCCTTTACAACGTCAATAACGTCGGTAGAATAGAGAATTTCAGCACCAACCTCCGAGAGCATCTCCTCGAGGAGGAGCTTCATCTCCTCCTTGTCGTAAACAAGACCGTGAGCAAGACCTCTGAGCCAGCCGTGGGGTGTTATATTAAAGTCTACGTTACTTATATCTATTGCCGCATCCTTTTTTAAAAGTCTCTTCTCTATTATTTCGAAAACGTCGCCGGTTGTAAGAGTGACGTTTCCTTCCTTATCCACGTATTTTGCACCTAAGATATCGGTGACAAGTCCCATTGTGCCCACACCGCCAAGCGATGAGTTTCGCTCGATAAGCAATACCTTAAGTCCCTCGCGGGCTGCCGAATATGCTGCCGAGAAGCCTGCAAATCCGCCTCCTGCAACAACAAGATCGACCTTTTTTCTTGTGGTTATCTCCTTTGAATAAAGCATTTTTCCTCCGTTGATGTTAGCTTGGGTTATATTTTAGCGTAAAAAATGCATATTTAAGTAATGCTTTTTACTACGGTTGCTTTTGGAAATCAAATGTGATATAATGAAATGTATAAAACACGGATTCTTCCGAGATTGAGAGCTTATATTATGGACTATGAAATGATATACCGCGAGCGTGGCAGAGATGCTATGTTTAAAATCTGGCACGCGACAGAAGAGGCAACCTTCATATATACCTATTCCGACGGTGGCTCAATAGTATGCAGTGAAAAGGCATATCCTATCAAGAGGGGCACGCTTTGCTTTATCGGATCGGGAAAATATCACTATACCATGCCAAGCAACCCCGAGACCTATGAGCGTACGAAGCTTTTTGTATCTCAATCGGAGCTTCTGGAGCTTCTGCGACTTCTTGGAGGAAATCTTGGAAGTAAATACAGCGAGGGAGCCTTTGTGTATGCGGAAATACCCGAGGATAAGCGTGAAAGCTTGGAAAACGAGCTGATGGAGTATTCAAAGATCGATTCCAAAGACGGTTTTTCTTCTGCTATGATCGGATGCTGTGCCCTGAAGCTTGTAGCTCTCGCCGAGAGGTACTCCAAGGAAAGCGTGCCAAGTGCATCCGGGATTGTAGGCCGTGCGATAGAGTACATAAATAACAATATATTCGAGGATATCGGTATCGACGATATATGCAAGGCGGTTCATGTCAGTAAGTATTACTTCTGCAGGAGCTTTAAGGCCAAAACGAAAATGAGTGTTATGCAGTACGTGCTTAAAACACGTATCGTTATGGCGGGTGTTATGCTCGAAAAGGAAAGGATTTCAGTTACAGAGGTAAGCTCTCGTTGCGGCTTCAGCAGTGTTTCGTATTTCAGCCGTGCCTTTAAATGCGAGACGGGTATGACTCCGCTTGAATATCGCAGAAAAAGAAGCCGATAATATGATCAAAGTATATTGGGAGTTGCGAAGTACTGATACTTAAGCGATAAGAACGTACCGTCAAAGCCCTCCTCGACGTCCTTGCAATCGAGACGTAGCCTTTCCTCGGAGAGCTCCTCGATTTTGTCTATTTTTCCATCCAGATAGTCACTTACCCGACCCTTTGCGGTGAGGAAGCGTGCCTTCATTCCGCCATAGCGGATATCGTGCACCTCCCATCCAAAGGGTTTATTGTATTTCATCCAGGAATTCTTGTGAGCCTCGGAGAGTATATCGATATGCTCGAGAATAACGTCGCATTCGTCTACCATAGCCCTTAGTGTCTCTCTGTCATCCGCAAGATAAGCGTCTCTCAGCCTCTTGCCGAAATCAGCCTTATAGGCTAACAGATGTGACAGTGCACGCACAAGCTGAAAGGCGGGTGAGAGAAGCCCTCCGATATTCATGTTATCGAAAATCTCGGATATCTTACGGTAGTGAGCGGCAACGTCTATTGATCCGATGTGCTTGTCTACGACACCGAGAAGGGGATCGTTATAAAGAAGTCCTCTTGAGAGACTGTATTTTCCGCCATCGGGATGCTCGGGTAATTCAAGGAGGATGATAGACTCGTAATCCTCAAGCGTTGCCGCAGCGAAGCACTCCGACACAGACTCCTCGCTGTACTCTCCTATGTATGCATAATCTGCATACCACGCAAGACCTGCGAGCGAGAGCACAAGACTTCCCTCGGAGCCGCTATGCCATATAGTAGCGAGCACCTCACGTGTACCGCATTTCTTTGCGGCAGAGAGGGCAGGGAGAGTGTTTTCAAGAGACATCTTAAAGAGAGGACAGTGACCGCTGAAGGTCCAGACTGCTCCTGCGAAAATCGGGTCGGAGTCAAGATATTTTCTGTGTCTTTCGATATTCTCGGAATAGAAGAGCTCGTCGGGATGATAGTAATCCCAAAATACCTGAGTGATTCCGCTCTTCGGCTTTTTGAAATTCTTATCTTCAAAATTGACCCTCAGATCGTAGTCACGGTAGCCCTGTACGTCACGTCCCGCAAGACGGAAGAACATATCGCTCCACATCATGGGCTCAAGCCCCTTTTCCTTAGCCATATCTACAACACGGTCTATATGCTCTAAGAGAATATCCGAACGGTCACGGTAGCCGTGGCGGTCAAAATATCTTCCCGTTCCGATATCCCTGGCCTCGTCAAGACCGAGATGTACACGGCGTGTGGTGAAGCATTCCTTCACCGTATTCAGCATGCTGTTTATGAGCTTATACGTTTCCTCTTCGCCTACCAAAAGGCAGCTTGCCGTATCCTTGTAGCGTCCCGATGCCTGCCAGATAAGATGAGTTGCCAGATGTCCGAGGGTTTGTATGCAGGGAATAAGCTCAATACCGAGCGTCAAGCCAAAGGCATCGAGCTCACGAAGCTCCGCCTTAGTGTATCTTCCGCGAAGGTATCCGAAGTACGGATAACCGTCAACCTCGTAGTTATCCTCGGTGTAGAGCATACAGGTGTTCATGCCCATAAGTGCCATATGTATGAGGAGCTCCTTGGCGGTTTCTACGTTTATAACCGCATTGCGTGATACGTCGAACATAGCACCGACCTTATCGAAAACGGGAGTCTCTCTACACTCAAAGGAGTCTATGCCTTTTCTGCGTTTCAGTATAAGCTTTGCAAGCATGCGAAGAAATGACGGCCTGCCGTGAGAGTATTCGATGTATGCTTCATTACCGCCGAATTTTACCGTGCTTTTTCCGTCATCACTAGGACGGGCAGTGATTGCAATATCGGAGGTATCCCCCCTTGAGCATATCTCTATACCGAGAGTGGATGCTACCGCCTCTAAGGCTTCTGCGATATCCCCGCTTGCATCTAAATATATCTTCATTATCCTATATCCTTTTGAAGTTTGTTTTTGGTATTATTTTCGATAATAACTACGTTAATTTGAAGCAGAATATATTGGTACCCTCGTGAAGCTGTGCTTCGTCTGAGAAATATTTCAGCTTTGCTACGGTGTTTTTGGGTACCGTAATACTGAAATGAATCTGACTTTCGTCCTTCTCATAGCTTACGGAAATTACGCCCGATTTGGTTCTGATGCTTCCCGACATTCGGTTGATAAGCGATACGGTCTTAGGCTCGATAACGAGATTTTTGTAGCCTGAGGTACCGTCCTTTTGCTTGATGCCGAGAAGATATTCGAAGAAATAAGCAACCGGTGATCCGAACATCGGATGGTTGTGCGAGCGGCTTCTTTCGCTGTCCCAATACTCATGGAAGGTGGTTGCACCGAGCTCTCTCCAGTGCTCATATCCTTGGGGACCTCCCGAGGTGAGGAGCCTTACTGCGAGCTCTGCATCTCCTTTTTCGAAGAGCACTTTCGTCAAGATATCCGTAGCGAAAATTCCGGTATCGTAATGTCCTATCTTCTGATAGTAGTTGACCGTATTTGAGTATGTTCTTTCGTCACCGAGCCCTATGTCGAGTGCGAATGCATTTGCCCCTTGGATATTCATTATGAAATTACCGTCGAAGGTATGGAGATACGCCGCACGTATTGCACCCTTGTGGTAATCTGCTTTTTTACGAAGCTCCTCTGCGTCCGAGTAGTTACCTATGGTGTCTGCTATCTCGGAGAGTGTCGTCAGTGACCTGACTAGGAAGTAGGTGTTAACGTAAGGTGCAGGTATTATTGTCTGCTGATCACTGTACGTAATATCCTTGTCGGGGTAGAGAATATTAGGGCAGCACCAGTCGCCAAGGCACCATTCTCCCTCCTTGTCGCTTGTGACAAGACCGTACTCAGAGTGCTCTTCCATAAAGTCGATGTAGCGGAGCATATAAGGATAGTATTCTTTCAGCACGTCATCATCTCCGAAGTGCTTATAAAACTGATAGGGTACTTCAATGATCGCACATCCCCATCCGCCCGGGCCTCCGCCGCTGCGTACATAGGGGGCCGTGTGTTGAATATGGCCCGTCAGGGTATCCTGAGAGTCGGCGATATCCCTTATCCATTTTTTGTAGAACCTCTCCGCATCGAGCACTGTCAGTGTGGCGTGGCAGGTGAGCTGACCGTCACCCGTATAGCCTCTTCTTTCGATGTGCGGACAGTCGGAGGGGATACCCGTGTGCATGTTTGTGAGCATTGTATGCACGAAGGTCTTGTAAATCCAATTTAAAGTCTCGTTATCCGATTCGAAGCTTGAGCAGACAGGCACGTCGGCATGCACGACCTTAACACATTTAGGAACGGCGTCTCCGATCACCTCGAAATATCTGAACCCAAACCACGTAAATTCGGGTTGTACGGTCATGGGATTACCGTCACATTCCGCAATGAATCTCTGGCTGTGCGAGTGATCCATATCAAGAATTTTATCTTCCGTAAGATCCTCGGAGAAGAGAACGCGAACGGCTTCGCCCTCTTTAGCGAACACGTTGAGAACGGGGTATCCCGTTGTGTTCTGTCCGCAATCGTATATGATGCCCTCTTTTCCTTCTCCGACCCTTTTCACGTGAAGCGTCTCTATCAGCGTGTCGGCAGGGCAATCGGTAGCACAGTATTCGGTATTGAGATCCTCTCGTTCAACTGCGTGATCCCAGTCGCTATCGTCGAAATCATTACCGAGGCATGAGACGGGCACTGAATAGTCGTGATGCTCGAGGTTTACGAACAGATAATCCTTAACGTATCCGCGTCCGATCCGACAGCCTTCGTCAGACACGTATTCCTTGATTCCGCGAGGCTCCTCGACTAATATTCGGTATATTGCTTTAGGCAAACCGAAAATGCGGAGCCAAGTATACCAGCCTCCGCCGAAATGTATAGCTATCGTATTTTTGCCTTCTTTTGTGTAGGGAGTGATGTCGAAGCCGGGCACGTATATCCTATGCCCCGAGAGAATTTCACCCTCAGGATCACAGCTATCATCGTAATCGCTCGAGAGCGGGAGAAACGTATCGGGGTTGATGCAAATTCCGTTTATATAGCACTTGAAAAAGCCAAGTCCCAAAACGTTCAGCATTACTTTATTTGCAGAGCTCGCGTAAAAGCTGCCACGTAATATAGAGAAAGCTCCGTGATCTCTCTCGGTCTGTCCGACCCATTTGGCTTTTCCGAAGAAGTGTTCTCTTGTCATTTTTTCATCCCCCTGTCGTTTTAGTGCGGTTTCTACTAAAAAATCTGTTTTATCGCATAAGTTAAGTGTAACACAAAGCCTAAGTGCTTTACAGTAAAATATTGCCGATAATTTTACTGCGGTTGCTTTTATTTGCTATCTGCACACATAAAATTCTCAAAAATTGCTTTCTTCAACATATTATATCACGCCTATGCGGTCAGTGTCAACGGAGAAGCTTGTATAATAAAATTGAATATAATGAAAAAGCAAGATTTTGTTGACAAAAGAAATTCACTGTGGCATAATATCCTCAAAGCACTATATAATCGAAAGGTTGGTCATACTAAAGTGAAGAGCAATATGAGAATATTCAAGGATAACGGTATTACCGCTAAAGGAAACATTCTTCCATTATCTGAATTTCGCTTGTTCCGTGAATTCAAGGAGCTGAAGATCGATGACGAAAAAGCCGTGGTAATAATAAAGAATGCGGAAAGATACTATGAGGAAGGTATAAAGCACCTGTCTCTGTCTCTTTTCCGTGATATGTCGGTAACGGGATCCAGATCACGCTTTGAGGATCTTTACAGAGAAAGACGGTATGCTCTCTTATATATGACCCTTGCAGAATATTACGAGGGAAAAGGACGGTTCATAGAGAGAATAGCAGATCTTGTTTGGGCGATCATGGAGGAGTCAAGCTGGGTTATACCTGCACATATGGGCAATTCATTGACACTGCCCGGCTCGTCCGTTCCGGAAATATACACCGAGAGTGCTATGCCCGGTCTTGATCTGTACGGAGCAAATTGTTGCGAGGTGCTCGCCGTAACCAAGTTCTTCTTGGGTGATAAGCTCGACGAGATATCTCCGATAATAGGTAAGAAGATGGACCATCTCATATATCTTCGCGGCTTCCGTCCGTTTCTTTCCGGTTATTTCTGGTGGATGTCATCTCCGTGTAACTGGGTTACAAACATCGTATGCAGCATACTTACTGCGGTCGCCTTCACCGTTACCGATATGGACTTCCGCGAGCAGCTCGTCGATCGTGCCATGTATCTTCTTGATAACTTTACTTCAAGCTATCCCGAGGATGGCTGTTGTGCAGAGGGCCCCGGATATTGGCAGGGAGCTGCAGGCTCTGTTTTTGATTGCCTTGAGCTCCTCGATGATATGTCCGGCGGTAAAATAACTCTTTGGGACGAGCCTATAATCAAAAATATGTGCAATTTTATTACAACAATGAACGTAGACGGTCGGTATTTCGTAAACTTCGAGGATTGCAGACCGAGAATCTCGATTGACGGTGCCATAGTAAAAAGAATGGGCGAGAAGCTGAATGAGAGGGGACTTGTTGAATTCGGACAGACCATGGATCTTGACGTTGTCGAGAAGCCTTATATGTATTGGTTTGCATACAGAGTTGTTAAGGATACTATGACACCTGTTGTAAGGGAAGCACCGAAGGTTACTGCCAAGCTCGCAACCTGGCTTGAGGGACACAAGATTGCAGTATTCCGCGAAAAGAGTGATACCTCCAGAGGGCTTTTCTTGGCGATAAAGGGCGGTACAAATCAAGAGCCGGGAAATCATAATGACGTAGGATGTATCGTTATTTCCAAGGATGGAAAGCCGGTTATCGTGGATCCGGGTATCGGCTCCTATGACAATAAGTATTTTTCACATACGGAAAGATACATGCGTTGGTTTACCAACGCGTCATACCACAGCTGTCCCACAGTTAACGGTATAGATCAGCAGGCAGGTAACTTCTATTCACAGAATGAAATCATAGATACTCACAACCGTTTCATAAGTATGGATATCTGCAAGGCTTATCCAAGTGAGGCGGGAATCACGTCACTCGTACGCTCGGCGAAGCTTTCGGACGGCGAAATAACCTTGACCGATGATGTGAAGCTTGACAGTGAGGGCGATATTTCCTTCCATTTCACATGCAGAAATAAGCCTGAAATTATTCTCTCGGGACTGCTTGATGTAGGTGAAGGAGTCGAGCTTTCGTTTGATAAATCGCTTGCTCTCGAAATTGAGAAGGTAGAGAATAAATGTCTGCCGTATGACGACCTTAATTTTGAATACGTGTGGGGAGTTAAGAATCTCTGGAGAGTTAAGTTCACGGTAAAAGCCAAGGAGTTCTCAGCAAAATTCGTATTTTCATATAAAGATAATTAACGTTTTAAAGGCTGTCGCATTTATGCATCAGCCTTTCTTTTTATAAAAAAAGAACTGCCGTACTTACGCACGGCAGCCCCGAAGAATGCTATTCCTTAATGATTAGCCCTTGATGGAGTTCTCGTAAGACTCTACCATCTTTTTCGGAAGAATATAAGTGAAGATTGGATGTCCGAAGGATGCCTTTGGCAGTTAGAGCGAAGAGAATTGTTGTGTAGTCAAGGAAGGATTTGCAGAGAATACACAAGTATTGTTTGCGAAGCCTGACGATGGATACACAAGAATTATCAAGCAATAACCATTCAAGGCTTCGCTTATATTCGACGTATCTGTCCGCCGATAGAACAGGCCTTAGAAGGTGGATAGATGGCAAGTAAAGCAAAAAGAACTGCCGTACTTACGCACGGCAGCCCCGAAGAATGCTATCCCTTAATGATTAGCCCTTGATGGAGTTCTCGTAAGACTCTACCATCTTTTTAACCATCTGTCCACCGATAGAACCTGCCTGACGGGAGGTGAGGTCACCGTTATCACCCTGCTTGAGAGTAACACCAACCTCGTTAGCTGCCTCCATCTTTACCTTTTCAAGAGCGGCCTTAGCCTGATTGTTCTTAGCCATTAGAATTGATCTCCTATTTCATCTATATTATCGAGCCGAGAAGAACGTTGCCTTGCGGCCCCTATTCCTTTTGACTCTGTTATTATTTTGTCGATTAAAAGGGAGTCTATTACACGAAAAAAATGGAAATTTTACTACTCAAGCCTTTTAAGTTAACACTCTCCGAAACGGAAAGCATACCTCGGAAGGTGAGAGGGAGATGAAATTATTGGTAATCTTTTGTATAACACTCTACCGTTTTTTTCTCATTTAGGCCGATGCATTGACAAGCTTCGGTATGAAACGAGAAAAATTAACGTTTATTTCGTTTTTTGCCTTGTTTTTTGTTTAATTCTATTGACAAAACATTGCATAAGTAGTAAAATTGTATTGTGAAAATATTTTTATTCTTAAAGGGGAGAGAAAAATGCGTAAGGCTTTGAACGTAGCGACCACCATAGTATTCATCTTGGTTCTCGTTTTTGCCTTTTTGCTCGTCGGTGTCAGGCTCTTCGGACTTGCACCGTATACCGTGCTCTCGGGCTCTATGGAGCCGGAGTATCACGTAGGCTCACTGATTTACGTTAAGAAGGTTTCGCCCTCCGAGCTTGAGGTCGATATGCCTATCACATACAAGATGAATAACGGAGTAGTTGTCACCCACAGAATTATTGATATTTCCGTTGATGAGAATGATCCGACAAAGGTGCAATATTTCACGAAGGGTGATGCTAATGAGGATCCCGACGGAACACCTGTTTCTTACGAGAACATTCTCGGCCGTCCGGTATTTACAGTACCTTATCTCGGCTACGTCTGTTATTTTATTCAGAATCCGCCCGGCACCTTCATTGTGGTAGGATTCCTTATCCTCTTCGTTTTCGTTGCCTTCTTACCCGACCTTATGGGAGTACCCGGGAAGGACAAGAAGGGCAGAACGGGCAGGAAGAGCTCTCAGGATGATGCCGACGTTGATGAATTAGTAGCGGAGCTCGTCGAGCTTAGGCGTGAGCTTGCCAGAAGAAGCTCGGAAACAGACCCGCCCCCGCCATCTGATGAAAAATCGGCAGGGGATGAATAAATTTGTTGGTTAAGCCTTTTCAGGCACCAAATATAGAGTATTCAAATTTAGTTGCATTCAGGAGGTAAAAGAAATGGCAACAAATGAAAAAAAGAGCATCGCGAAGAAGCTCATACTGATCTTCGGCGTTATCGTCGGAGCAGTTGCGATCTCTGTGACGAGTATCCTCGCTACCGTCGCATATCTTACTTCTTCCGCTGCGGTATCCAACGTGTTCACGATCGGTAAGGTCGGAATCACAATGAACGAGTCCAAGGTCAACCCGGACGGTACGCTTGCTGACGGCGGTGCAACGAAGGTAGATACTAACACCTATCACCTCGTTCCCAACAAGACCTACATTAAGGACCCCACTATCCATGTTGATGCAGGCAGTGAGAACTCCTTCCTCTTCGTTCTCGTAAGAAATGACCTTGAGAAGATCGAGTGTACGAGTCACTCGGATAAGCACAAAACTATTGCTGAGCAGCTCGCTGCGAACGGTTGGGCTAAGTACACCCGTGCCAGCACCGGTTGGGTATACGTATACGTTGGTAAGGGAAATGTACCCGATGGAGATGCTTTGTTAGCAACTGCCAGCTACACCTACGCAGGTGCAGGACAGACTGTTGCTACAGGCGATTACAAGCTTTTTGATAATTTCACCATTGATTCTAGTGCTAATGTTGATGCATACGGTGCAGCTAAGATTACACTTACCGCCGTTGCTATCCAGCAGTCCGGATTTAATAACCTTGCAGAGGCTTGGGCGGCAGTTATAGCTACCTATCCTTACATTCATACCGGAAACGCTAGCTGATTTAATCAAGGTTCTCGTTTTTACGGAGATTATTGATTTCTGAGAAAGGGGGTTCGCAAGCGAAGTGACAAAGGCGAAGCTTTTAATAATTATTGCCGCACTTCTGTGTGCCGTTACGGCGGTTGCAGGAGTAACGGTAGCACTCTTGACGTCGGTTGCGGGCCCCGTCGAGAACGTGTTCACGATAGGTAATATCACTATTTCACTGACGGAGACGACAGGAGATAGCTATCAACTCATACCCGGTAAGACGGTTGAGAAGAATCCGAAGGTTTTGGTGAAGGGCGGTAGCGAGGACTGCTGGTTATTCATCAAGGTCACGAAGAGTCAAGGCTTCGATGACTACGTAACCTCCGTGATAGATTCCGACTGGACCCACTTGGGCGGTTATGACGGAGTTTATTACCGCAAGGTCATAAGGTCGGGGGCGGATCAGGAGTTTTCCATACTCGACGGTGACGCTATTACGGTCAGGGAAGACCTGACTGAGGAAAAAATGAGTGCTATTCTCGTTTTTCCGAAAATCAACTTTGAGGCCTATGCGATTCAGTGCTACGGTATTGAGTCTGCATATGATGCCTGGCAACAAATTCTGACGGAGGTGAATGAATAATGGGCATATTTACAGCTTCGAAGCTCAAGACCATAGCTTTGTTTTCTATTCTTATAGCCGCATTATCGCTGGCGGTCAGCACGTCGCTTGCATTATTCACTGACGTGAGAGAGACTACGGGAGTATTTACCGCAGGTAACGTTTATATATCGCTTACCGAGGCTGCCGTTAAGCCTGATGCGGAAGGAAATCTTGTAGAGGACACATCGAAGGATCGGGTATCCGGAGCAGAGATTGCTGAGGGAGGCACACCTACGGTACATAATTACGGTGTTGTGTTCCCCGGACAGAGAATTTTCAAGGATCCGACGGTTAAAAACATAGGCAGCGAGAGTGCTTGGGTAGCTGTCAAGGTTATTATTACGGATGGAGGCGGAGATATCCACAGACTCTATTCGTACAGTGATGATTACGATGACATAGACATCGAGCGTTTGCTTGAGGGCAGACTTCTTGCAGAGGACGTTCACGTTGGCGAATGGAATGGAATACCCGACGTTTGCTATAACAGTAATTACGCTATGATTCAGGTATCGAGCCATAGGGATGGAAAATATGAATTCTATTTCCTTATGGAGAAGCCCTTGAATAGCGGAGATTCTGTAACGGTATTTGATACTCTCTATATAGACGATATGTTCGGAAATTCAGAGATGCTGGAGTTCCGTGAGCTTCAGGTCACCGTTCAGGCGTTTGCTGTGCAGAAGTTTGGATTTACAAGCTGCTTTGATGCGATGATTAATGCATTCCCGACTCACTTTGTCGGATTAGGAGAGTAATTGTTTTATGCTCCGCTTCACGGCGTGTATAAAAGAAGCGGGTGCATAACCGCAGTATAAAGCTTATTTATGCCGCGATTATGCACGTATCACACGCACTACTAAGAAAGGAGGAGGCATTATGGAGAATATAGAAAACGTTTCTACCTCGCAGGATAAAAACAGAATTACCGAGCGTTCCATGGCGGATATCGATGCGGCTATTGCCCGTATCAGCTCAAGACTTGAGAATGTGAAGCGTGGTCCTATGGAGCCCGAGGTTGTTTCTGTTGCTACCAAGGGTAAGCTTATCGCTGCTTTTGTGGCTATGTTTATCACACTTTTCAGCATGGTCTTTTCTTCATATGCATATTTCACTGCAACCTCGTCCTCCTCTGAGAACAGGATTTCCTCAGGCGGTGCGAGAGTTGATATTGTTGATCTCGCAGGAGCACCCGGATCTCCCGGAACAGAGCTTTCACCCATCCGTGTTCTTCCCGGACAGGTTGAGCATTTTGAGATATATGCCAACAATAGCGGCAATATGCCTCTTTACGTCCGTGCTAAAACAGTCGTGAATTTCACTCTTTCCGATAGGTATGCCTCCCGTCAGGGCGAGGTAGACACCTCTCTTGTAATATTTAATATCTCGGATGAGTCATGGAAGAAGGTAGGGGACTATTACTACTATGTTTCTCCCCTCGCAGTAGGTCAGAAGACTCCCGAGTTCTTTACAACTATTACCTTCAGCGAGAATATGGGTAATATTTATAAGGACAGCACCATAACTGTAAAGGTTGTTTTTGAGATCGTTCAGGCAAGCAACAACGGCGATAGCGTCTTTGATGCCTCAGGATGGGCAACCGATGCGGAAGGAGGTGCTTCCTGATGCCAAATAAGAATGGATCGAGATTCATTTCTCTTCTTTTAGCACTTGTTATGATCTTAACCTCGCTTCCCATTACTGTTTTCTCCTTTGCGGTAGGTGACAGTGTGTCCGAGGAGGATAAGTCATCGTCCTCTGAAACCAAAAACCATTCGAAGGTAGTTGTCCTTCACGATGGAGCTATTAAGAATTCGGTAGCTGTTCCCGAGGACGGTAAGGAAACTCTCGCTTACTTTGTTACGGGTATAATCCCGACAAAGGCATCGTGGCAGATACTTGCACCCAATACCAATACCTGGGTCAACATCTCCGGATGTAATTCTCAGACCCTCTCTGTCGGATATGCACTCGTTGGCTCTATGCTTAATTCCGACGGCGTGGCATATCTCCGTGCTTCCGTTACTTCGGGTGAGGAGACCTGTTACAGTGAGCCCGTAGCCATTACGATATCCTATAAGACGGCAGATGAGTCAACCGAAACGGGATATGCACCTTATCTTATGCGTGCTCCCCGTCTTAACTCGGATAGCTCTGATCTCGGAACCTATACCATCGTAATCAACTATATCTTCGATAACGGCGGCATTGCATTTGAGCCGTACGGAGCATCGGTTGCGAAGGGAAGCGACTTCCATAAGGTCATAGAGAGCCCGACTGTTGTCGGATACGAGCCTTACAGAAGAATAGACGGTGAATATGTAAGTGCCAAGACGGTAGAGATCGACTTGACGAACATTTCTTCGAACGTTACCATCAACGTTATATATGAGCCTGCGATAGTTGACTTCCAGGTTCACCACCATCTTCAGGATATCTATGACGATGCTTATTCTGCAGAGCCTGATTTCATCACTCCGGGTAAGGGACTTACGGGCAGCCTTGTCGTTGACGGACTCGCAATGACGGAGAAGGAGCTTCCCGGCTTCAAGGCTCTTGCTTATGAGAAGATAAATATCGCTGCGGACGGTTCCACCGTTGTTGAAATAAGATACGACAGAAATTATTATCTCGTCACCTTCGATATGCAGGGCGGCTTCGGTGTCGACCCCGTATACGCAAGATTTGCGACCCTCGTCGGTGTAAACGTTCCGACCCGTCCGGGCTACGTCTTCGATGGCTGGGAGCTTGTCTCTTACGGAGGCAGAGCACCGACAGCAGCCGAGGCGTCTCAGTACGATATAAATTCCAGCACTATCAATATTCCCGATGCCAATCTTGTTTACCGTGCACGCTGGATAACTCAGCTTACCGAGTACACAATGGTATTCTGGAAGGAGAATATTGAAGACAACGGTTTCTCCTACTGGGGCTTCCTTGACGGCCTTACCGCTATGTCGGGCACCTACGTCAGCGGTGCTGACAGAATAGGCGAGATCGGAGGCATTGACGATGAGGATTGCTTCACCTTCAGCTCCGCTCTTACCGATAAGGACGTCCTTGTCGAGGGCGATGGCTCTACGATAGTCAACGTTTATTATACGAGAAACAGATATTCGATCACCTTTAAGGGCAAGGGACTCTGTACCATCGAGGAAAAGCACACTCATTCCGATGATTGCTACGATCTCGTTTGTACTAAGGGACACGTTCATACTGCTGAGTGTGTACCGACCATGACCTGTAACGTGACCGAGCATCCTTCTCATACAGATTCTTGTATTATCTGCGGTAAGACCGCCCATACTCACGGCACGGACTGCTGCGGATATATTGAGCATACTCATACCACCGCCTGCTTCTCAAGCGTCGGCAGTGCATCTACTCCCAAGAATGCTCCGACTAACGTTGAGGACGGTTATATATTCTCCGTCCGCTCGGGCTTCAGATACACCTATTACATTTATATTAATAATGCATGGTACGTGTATTCAGGAAGGAATGTATCCAGCGGTGATATTATAGACCCGTCATGCGGCTATGTAAATCACATTCACGGATCCTCCGACTGCTCATGTGCCTTAGAGGTTCATACACATATCGACACGTGTTACAGAGATACTCTGCACGTTCATAACGCTGACAGATGCTATTCCTATTCCTGCGGCGGCTCTTCTCACGTTCATGAGGATGGCTGTTACGTGCTCGATTGCGTTATTCCGACAGGACATACGCATACATCAACCTGTAAGAACAGTAATTCAACCAACACCGTCAAGATAGCCAACTATAAGTATCAGGAGAATCTTGAGAAAATGTGGCCTGTCGTTGACGATAACGGCAAGATATACAACAGCGGTGAGCGTTGGTCTCCCTCAGGCTCGGATACTTATTCGGCGGTTCTTGTCTACATCGCAAATATGCCAGGAGAGAGCTTCACCCTTACACTCAGCGAGAGCTCTAACGATACCTATACGATGAATTATTATCTTGAGGTGCTCGCAGGGGAGAGCTACGACGTGACGTATAACGGCAAGAATTTCCGCCTTTATACTACCGTTAAGGCAAATTACAACTATATTACCGAGGCCGAGGACTTCTTTGATATTAACGGATTCTATCAGCTCTATTCGAATCCTTCGTTCTCGTCCAACGGACAGATAGATATTAACGGAGGCGGTGTGGTCAACTTCTACTATGGAAGAATAGTAGACCATTACCTCCAGTTCCAGAGCAATGGAGTAATTCTTAGCTCACATACGCAGTACGGTCTGCCGTACGGAGCAAGCCTTAAGGAATATGATTTCATTCCTCCTTATCCCTCATCGCTTGAGCCCGGTGCCTTTGTGTTCGAGGGATGGTATACGTCTCCCGGTCATTATGACGGCACGGAGGTTGATTGGGATAACGTAACCATGGACGAGGGAGACGTTCTGTTCTACGCAAAATGGTCGCCCATCATTCATACGGTTGAGGTTTACTTTGATAATACCTGCACTCAGCAGGTTGGAGAGACACAGCTTGTGCATCACGGCTCCTTCGCTTCTGCTCCTACCGACACACTCGTTAACGGTGCGTACGTCTTCCAGGGATGGTTTTACAGCGAGGTCATAGACGGACAGACCTACGAGAGGGCATTCGTATTCACGGGTATCCCGATCAATCAGGATCTTAAGATCTATGCGAAGTGGAGCTCCCACGTTACAGTAAATTACGAGATCAATTACGTCTTGTTCTCAACGGGCGAGCAGATTGCCGATCCTACCGTTGGCTCAGGTATCGCCGGCCACAATAAGACCTTCTATGCGAAGGCAGGTGATGATTTGTATTATGGCTTCCGAGAGGGATATTATCCTCTTACCAGCAGCCATACGATTACAATGAGCCCAGAGCTCGGCACCAAGATTACGTATGAATTCTCCTACGTTTACGTTGAATCCATGCCTTATCTTGTCAGATATCTCGACGAAAACGGTGATAAGCTCTTCGAGGATAAGCTGGTTGCCGATAACAACCTCTCTGTTGTTACCGAGACCTTTATTAAGGTAGACAAGATGATGCCCGATGCATATCAGAAGAGACTTGTTCTCTCTGCGTCAGGTGTTGACAGTGACGGCGATGGAGTTTATGACGATAACGTTATAACCTTTAATTACAGCTCCAACGAGGAGAATGCTTACTATAAGGTAGTTTATTATATCGAGAATATTATGAGAGACGGATACCGTGAGTATCGCTCCGAGGATGCGGTTGGTATCATTGGTAATGATTATTCTGTTTCGCTTATCGATATCACGGGCTTCTCCTATAATCCCGCAAAAACTACCGTAAACGGTGCATATACTCCTACTGTGGACGGAAGGGTTACCGCAACGCTTACGTCCGACGGTCTTCTCATCAACTTGTATTATGACAGAGTTGACGTCGAGTACGTTGTTAAGTACCTTGAGAGCGGAACCGACCGCGTGCTTTACGAGGAGAAGAGAGCGTGGGGCATCTACGGCGAGCAGGTTGTAGAATACGCTCCCGGTCTTACACATATCGGATATACACTTGTCAGTGACAGCGTGAAGCAGCTCCATCTCTCTGCTAATGAGTCGCTCAACGTTATTGAGTTCTATTATCAGGAGACGAGCTATTCCATCAAGTATCAGATTGTAGGCTCGCAGGATGGCGGTGTTCTTTCGCTTATGTCAGAGAACGTTAATGCCGTCAGCGGAATCCCCACGGGATCCATGCCTATCGTTTCGAACGGATATCACTTCGTCGGATGGTTCCTTGATGAGAATTGTATCTATCCCGTCCCTTCGGAGTGGGTAAATCCCGCTAATAACGAGATTATTCCGAGAAGCGACGGAGTGTGGCTCGAGAATCATACTTATTTTGCAAAGATTGACCCCGATTTTACGTCATTAACTATAAGCACGATAGGTTGCAATGACGTTGATAGCGGTCAGGTGTTTATGTTCCGAGTAAAGGGAACGTCAGGTCTTACATCGGATATTGATATTGTTGTAACTGTTAGCGGTAACGGAACGGTAGTTCTTGCAGAGCTTCCGATCGGTGATTATACAGTCACCGAGATAACCGATTGGTCATACCGTTATACACCCGACAGTGTATCCAAGACTATAACACTTTCCGTTATTGCGAGCAAGAATACTCTTCTGTTCTCGCATATCAGAACAAATACTAAGTGGCTTGACGGAAATTCGAACATTATTAACTGATTGAAAACATTTTTACTTTTGAAAAAGGAGGTGTACTATGCTGAAGAAAAGGCTGATAATTATAATACTGGCGGTATTTACAGTAATATCCGTCGCATCGGGCATAACGCTCGCCTATATATACAGACAGACACCTCCCGTTCAGAATACCTTTGAGCCCGTGTACGTCTCCTGTTCAGTAGAGGAGACGGTTGAGGATGGGGTTCACTCTGATATTAAAGTGAAGAATACGGGTGATATCGATGCCTACGTCAGGGTAACGTTTGTTGCGATGTGGGTTGATGAGAACGGTACTGTTCTTGGTAGAGCACCCGTTCTCGGTACTGATTACACGGTGACCTTCGGTTCTCCGAAATGGATGCTTGGCTCTGATGGCTTTTATTATTATTCTACCGCTGTCCATGCCGGAGCTTACGCCGATATATTCATTACCTCCGTCACTCCGATAGGTACAGCACCCGACGGTTATACTCTTAAGGTGCACGTTGCCGCAACGGCGATTCAGTCTGAGCCCGCATCAGCTGTTGAGGGGGCTTGGGGAGTAACTGTACAGCAGAATGGCGGTCTTGTAGCTCCGTAAGAAAATTCCGGTTTGATTTGCGAGGCACCTCGTGTGCCTCGCTTTTTATTATGAAAATATGCACTGACCGCGATGAAATATAAAAACGCAGAAAGATGCCTATTATATAATATAAAGGAAGAGTATTGTTTTGGACATCTAATCAAGAGGTATCAAATTAGGGATAAGTAAATAAATACCTATCTGAAAAACGATACAATTTGTACAAAATGACATTTTTGAAAAAAGTTAAAAAACTTTTAAAAAAGGGGTTGACATTTTAGGGAGGATATTGTATAATAGATGGGCTGACCTCGAGAGGGGGACGCACTTGATCATTGAAAATTGAACAACACGAACTTCTGAGCACTGAAAAGTGCGAA
>JAZQYD010000054.1:0-20533 GCA_045633405.1 Eubacteriales bacterium
ACGCGAGTTCGAGAGAGTTCTTAAGCAGAGAGAGGAGCTTATGGCATTCATCGAGATGACCAAGTTCCGCCCGAACTCCTACACCATGCTACGTCAGCAGTCGGTATTCCGTCAGTACTTCATTGACGTTATCGAGTACCTGAAGAGTGAGTGCGCAAAGGGTAACGCAAGACCTAAGCTTGACATGACCGATATCAACGATATCGTCAGCCCGATGTTCAAGTCGCTCAGATAATTGTATTTTTAGCAGAGAGCCCCACGGCTCTCTGCTTTTTCTTGCCTTCCTCGGTGGGGGGACTGCTTTCGGTGGTGATTTGATATCGCAAACGCTGCTCCACCCCGAGAAATAAAATCCCCATCCCCACTTGAAAAGATCTATAATATATGGTAAAATAAAAATGTTAAGCTTAAATATTTTTGAAGGAGACAGTATATGAAGAAGCTTTTGCTTGCTCTGTCAATAATTTTTATCCTGATCCTCTCGCTTGTATCCTGCACGGATGGTGAGGATGCGTGCTCCCACGCAAATCCGGATGTAAGGATCGAGAATGAAATAAAGGCCACCTGCCTGACCGACGGCTCGTGCGATAAGGTGACGTACTGTACCGACTGTGATAAGGTACTGTCAACAAAAAGGCTGACCTCTCCTTCGCAAGGCTATCACACGCCTGCCGACCCCGTGGAGGAGAACAGGGTAGACGCTACCTGCATTGCGGACGGTTCTTATGAGAGTGTCATATATTGCACGGAATGTGACGGAGAGATATCCCGTGAGACAGTACGCCTCTTTGCAAACGGTGAGCATATCCCCGCCGAGCCCACGGAGGAGAATAGGGTAGAGGCCACCTGCGGTAAGGATGGCTCATACGATATTGTCGAATACTGCGATGAGTGCGGTGACGAGATATCCCGTGAGACGGTGCACCTCTCTGCAACGGGCGAGCATACTGCGGACGATCCCAAGATTGAGAACAGAATAGAGCCCGACTGTAAGACGGACGGCTCATACGATAGAGTAATATATTGCGTCGAATGCGGCGACATGCTCGTAAGAGAAGAGCATAGCATCCCCACCGAGGGACACGCATGGCAGACCGTGAAGGGTACACCCGCTACCGAGACGAAAGACGGTCTTACAGACGGTGAGGCGTGCAGCGTCTGCGGTGAGGTGAAGACTCCGCAGAGTGTGATCCCCGCCGCCATACAGGGTACGGATATTAAGACGAATGCCCTTGTAAAGGATGGCACCGCCCTCACTCTTACAGTTCCTACGGCAAGCTCGACCTTTAATTTTGCAACCGATATCTTAGTCAACTCAAAATCCTCCTTCACCGTCAGCGAGAGGAGCGACGGCACCTCGGAGATAGCGAGCAAGACGGTAGCCCTCGCCGAGGGTGAGAACGTCTTCTATATCACCGTCACCGATAAGGATGGGGAAAAGAAGGTCTACACCGCTACGATAACGAGGGAGAAGGCAAGCGGTATAGAATATGCAGGCATAACCATTCCCTCATATTCGGGTGCTCCTTGGGTAGAGGTCAACGGCAACGTGCCGACCTTCACCCCCTCCGAGATCACGTCCGAGTCCTTCTACCGTTATACAGACCTCGACTCGCTCGGCAGAGCGGGTGTAGCCTTCGGCAGTCTCTCGAAGGATCTCATGCCCACCGATGACAGAGAGAGCATATCTCATATCTTCCCCTCGGGCTGGAAGTATAACGGAGTCAATAACAACAAGAGCTACACCTCGATAAACGGACAGACCGTCTATAACAGAACACACCTCTTCGCCCATATGCTCGTCAGTGATGACGTAGACGTGCGTAATTTCGTCACGGGTACCTATGATATGAACCAAAGACACATGACGAAGTACGAGAATATGGTGTGCGACTATATCAAGGAGACGGGCAACCACGTAATGTACAGAGTAACCCCCATATTCGAGGGCGAGAACCTCATCTGTACGGGTCTTCTTCTTGAGGCTTATTCTGTCGAGGATGGGGGAGAGGGAGTCTCCTTCTGCGTATTCCTCTATAACGTACAGCCGGGCATTGAGATCAACTACCTCACGGGCGAGAACCGCTCGGAGAATGAGGAGGTGGGTGGCGACACCCCGAGCCCCGATGACTCAGTGAACGGAAAATTTGACACGGATAAGACTTATTACCTCGTCGGTGTCTTCTCGAGCGGTACACGCTATTGGAACGGCACAAACTCTCAGGGTATGCAGACTACGACCGATAAGGCGTCCGCAGTGAAGGTCTGTTTCGAGTCCGCAGGCTCCGAGAACGCATACTATATTTATATCATTCAGTCGGGAAAGAAGCTCTACCTCTCTATGGGAGGCAATAAGACAACGAGCATGGCACTCACCGAGACGAAGAGCACCTATTGGATATATAACGAAGAGACGGGCAACCTTACCTCGAGCTATGAGTCGGGCAACTCCCTCGGCAACAGATGCCTCTCCACCGACCCCACACGTACGGATATCCGTGCATATTACGAGGGCGAGTCGGGAGAGGAAAAGAAGTATAATTCCATCCTTGTTGTCGAAGCAAACTAAAAAAGCAAACAATTATTTACATTAAGGTGCAATTATGGCATTTGACGCTTGTATAATGAGAGCTGTGATCGAGGAATTCAGGAGTGAGTTCCCCGAGGCTAAAATTGAAAAGGTGCTGGAGCCTTTGGGTGATGAGATCGATCTTATTATCCATCACGGCAGAGTCTCACGCCGTCTTGTATTCAACGTCGGACCGAACGCCCCGAGGCTTCAGCTGTCGGACACGGCGAGGGAGAACCCCACTCAGGCACCTATGTTCTGCATGCTCCTCCGTAAGTATTTCGCAGGAGCGAGGATCGTGGGAGTCCATCAGCTGGGCTTCGACAGAATAGCGGTATTCACCGTCTCCGCTTTCGATGAGATGGGCTACCGTGTCGAGAAAAAGATAGTGTGCGAGATAATGGGCAAGTACGCAAACCTCATTATACTCGACTCCGAGGACAAGGTTCTCGCCGCTATGAAGGTAATCGATTTTGCCGCATCCACCGTCCGTCAGGTTCTCCCGGGGCTTAAGTATCAGATTCCTGCCGTGCAGGATAAGATATGCCCCCTCGATATCGATACGGACACCCTTCTATCGAAGCTCTCCGAGTTCCCTCCCGAGAGGACTCTTGAGAAGTTCATAACTACAACCATGGCGGGCATTGCGACTCAGATCGCCCATGAGCTCACCTACCGTGTAACGGGTTCGATTGACGTGCCCGTTATGGACGTCGACCGTGCTCGGCTCGTCAGTGTCGTCACCGAATGGCAGACCCTTCTCCGTGAGCATAAATACACACCTACGGCACTTATCGATAAGGATGGGAAGCCCATCGACTACTCTTACATGGATATCACCTACCACGGCGAGAGTGCCGAGCGAGTCCGCTTCGACTCCTTCCGTGAGCTCTTCGATACGTACTTCTCCGAGCGTGACAGACTCGAGAAGATAAGGCGTCGGGGCAGAGACCTCATAACCATCGTCTCGGGTGCAATAGCGAGAACGGAGAAGAAGCTTGCCATACAGCGTGAGGCTCTCGCGGACAGTGCGAGGGGCGAGGAGTATAAGCGTAACGGAGACCTCATCACGTCCAACCTCTATCAGCTCGAGCGTGGAATGACCTCCTTTGAGTGTGTCGACTACTATGACGAGTCATGCCCCACCGTGACGATCTCGCTCGATTCGAGACTCTCGCCCGCACAGAACGCACAGAGGATGTATAAGCTCTATAATAAGGCAAAGACCGCACGTGAGGTGCTCACCGAGCAGATAGCGATATGGGAAAGAGAGCTTCTGTACCTCGAGAGCGTTATGTCCTTCATCGAGAGAGCGGAGGGCGAGGACGATCTTGCCGAGATACGTGACGAGCTCTATCGCTCGGGCTATTCCTCGAGGATGAAGGGCTATAAGCCCCCGAAGCAGCTGAAGTCAAGACCGATGAGGTTTACAACCTCGGGAGGCTACACGCTTCTTGTCGGCAGAAACAATCTCCAGAACGATCAGCTGACCCATAAGATTGCCGACCGTGACGATCTGTGGTTCCATACCAAGGATATCCCCGGCTCGCACGTTATAATGCAGACGGGAGGCGAGGAGCCCTCGGAGCGTGATTACACCGAGGCGGCGGCAATAGCGGCTTACTATTCGCAGGCTACGGGCGATACCGTGGCAGTCGATTACACCAAGGTCAGAAATATAAAGAAGCCCTCGGGTGCTAAGCCTGGCTTCGTCATCTATAAAACAAACTACACGGCATACGTAAAGCCGATGTCGGGAGAGGAGCTTTCGGGCAATGGTTGATCTTGTAGGACTTCATAAGCACTTTATACTTGAGCACCTCGGCGAGGGCGACGTCGCCGTCGACTTCACTATGGGCAACGGAAACGACACCCTCTTCCTCTCACGCACAGTAGGAGAGTCGGGACGTGTATACGCCTTCGATATCCAAGAGGATGCACTCATATCGACAAGAGAGCATCTTACAAGAGAGGGGGCACCCGAGAACTACACCCTCATCTGTGCATCGCACGACAGAGTGGATGAGTTTGTGAAGGAGCCCATCAAGGCGGGAATGTTCAACCTCGGCTACCTGCCGAGAAGCGGAAGAAAGGCCGTCACCACAATGCGTGCGACCACCCTCCCCGCAGTCGAGAAGGCACTGAAGCTCTTAGCCCCCGACGGAGCACTCATAGTAGCGATCTACCCCGGGCATGAGGAGGGAGCTCTCGAGGGCGAGGCTCTCCGTGAGTATTTCGGGACTCTCTCAAAGTACAGAATCTGCCCGTCCGAGTTTAAAATACTTAATTCTCCCGATTCGCCCTACTTCTTCCTTCTTGAGAAGAGTCCTAAGGCTAAGTTCGGAGAAATCTGAAAAAACATAACAAAACAAAGAAAAAGACCGTCTCGTGACGGTCTTTTTTGGTGGGTTTATTTATTTTTTGAAAAAATCAATATCCGATAGCTACTCCGAAGAAGAGTATGCATACCGTCATCGCAAGGACGAAGAGCTGTAATTTCCACGTCCACTTAACCCACTTCGCATAGGAGGTTCCCGCCATCGAGAGACCGATTAAGAGAATGGGGTTCGTGGGCATGATGACGTCAGTGAAGCCGTCGGCCATACAGTATGCGAGAATTACGATCGCAGGCGAGAGCCCGAGGGCTGTCGCTATCGGCATAACGATCGGCATGACGAGTATGATCTTCGCAGTAGCCGAGCCGATGAAGAACTGAAGAATAAGTATAAGAAGATAAATGAGAATTATCGCAAGATACTTGCCGGTGTCGTCGAGTGCGTTGATAACCGTGTTCATTATCGTGTCGATGATTCCGCTCTCGGTGATAACCAGCTTCACGCTCGAGGCGATCGCTATCATCAATACCGCGGGGAGCATCGATAAGGAGCCCTTCGAGAAATGAACGAAGAGATCTCCCTTCTTCTCCACAACGAGAAGCCCCGCCACAAGGCAGGAGATAAGGAAGCTGAGCGAAAGGATCGGGATCGCAAGATCGGATATCTCTCTTATCGAGGCTATGAGCACAAGAACGGTGATCTGCACCGCGAAGAATCCCGACCATATCTTGAACACCCTTCTTGCCTTGGGGGTGTCCTCGACCTCGACGTCTCCGAGCCTCTTCCTCTTCTCGACGTCCTCAAGATACGTGGGAGATGCCGTAGGATCCTTCTCGATCTTTCTTAAATGTCCCATGAGGAAGACGCAGAGGGTCGTATATATAAGACCGAAGAATACAATTCGCAGCCAGATTCCCGTCGATGAGGGAACGTCTGCCACACTCGCCGCAAGTCCGACGGAGAAGGGGTTGGTGATCGCCGCAGAGAAGCCGAAGCACGCCGCAAGCATGCAGGCACCGAGACCCGTCATTGTGTCCATATTCATTGAGAGCATGAACGTGATGATTATCGGAAGCAGGGTAACAAGCTCCTCGAACATACCGAAGAAGCTTCCGAACAGCATAAATATAAGCACTGTAATGCAGACAACGGGCCCGCCCTTGTCCTTGAGCCTCGTCATTATACGTCCGATGAAGATCTTGATGCCTCCCGTCCTCTCGAGCACGGAGAAGACTCCGCTCATTATGAGAAGAAAGAGGCTGATCATTATAACCGTCAGAGCATCCTCAGAGACGAATACACGCACGGGGGCGGTAATTATTCTCCATACCGCAATTCCCTCTGTCTTGCCCGCTGTGTACGTGCCGGGGATTATCGCACCGTCATCGGTACGCAGAAACGTGCCCTGCGGGATAAAATACGAAAGAATACCCGAGAAGACGAGCACTGCCGTCAGTATCATAACCACGGTTATGAAGGAGCGTAGCCCTATCGGAGCTTGCGAGGTGCTCTCTTCCTTGATCTTTTCCTTAGAGTCAGTCATAGAAGTCCTTTCCGACATAATAAATTATGCCTCGTCCTTAAGTATGATTGAAGCGATGTACCAGTCGACCGCCGAGCGTAATTCCCGGGGTCTGAAGTAGTTGATGGTCTGTCCCTCGTAGATCTCGAAGTTCTCGCCCGCACCGAAGAGCAGACGGTAGATCGACGTCATGGGGAAGGTGAGCGTGACTTCCTCTCCGTCCCTCGTGCCCTCATAAACGAGACCCTCACGTGAGAGCGTGCACGTGCCCTCGCCCGCAGGGCGGAGCATTGTCCTTCCGTCAAGAGAGGGAAGCTTGTATTCGACGGGGGAGGTGAGCTTGTAATCAGCATTTCCGAGTATCTCCTCACGCATGAGGGATACCTGCCACTCATACCACTCGACGAAGCTCTCGAACCTGAAGCCACCCTCGAACTTATATCTTGAATCTATGGATGTAAGACGTCCGCACCTCTCGCAGGAAATCTCACGTCCCTTTGTCCTTATTGTATATTTTTCACCGCATACGGGGCAGACGGTGAGTATGTTCTCAAGACCCTCAGCGAGTCTTTTCGACTTGTATCTTATCTCGGGGTGGGTGTCGAGCCACTTCATTTCGTCGTAGTCCATACGGGTGAGGACTCTCTCCCTGATCTCGTCCACCGAGAGTGCCTCGATCTCCTCACGTGTGAAGAGCACCGACAGCTCCGCCTCGATGAGTGAGCCACGCCTCATTTTCTTGCCCCATTTAGGGCCTGCGAGATAGTCTCCTGACAGCCTTATCTGATACACGGGTACACGTGCCTGCTTAAGAAATGCGAACGTGCCCTCTTGAATGTCCTCGAATTTACCGACCGTGGAAAGCCTTGCCTCGGGCATCATTGCGAGAATACCGCCCGTCTTGATGACACGCAGACAGTTCTTCGCACTCTCGAGATCGGATGCGAACATGCTCTTCGGGAAGCATCCGACACCTCTCAGAATATTACCGACAAGCTTCCTGTAGAAATACAGCCTCGCCACGATGAAGTTAGGCGATTTTTTGCGTAAAAGCGTGCCCGCATAGCAGAAATCGACAAACGATCCGTGATTGGAAAGAGCGATTGCGGGGCCCTCGACGTCTCCGTCAAAGGTCTTCGTATATTTCACCCTGACACCCTTGAAGAAGAGAGTGATGCGTGCCATTACGTTAAGGAAGGAGAGCTTGAATTTCGAATACTTCCTTACCGTAGTCTTTGATGAATAAAGAGGCTTATCTATGTATTTGTTCACTCTCTCGAAGATAGCCTTCTTCTTGAGCATCATGATTAGGATGAGCACTGCGAGCACGGCAACGATCGATAAGGTCAGCACCCTCGACGAGCCTATTGCGATATGTCCGAGTCCGACACCGAGGCACACCGACGGAAGAGCTCCGAGCAGCGTGATTACGGTGTATCTTGTGTACTTCATGCCAACGCTCGCCGCGAAGAAGCATATCATTCCGTAAGGAATTGCGGGGAGGAAGTAGAGTATGAATATAATTATCGTTAACTTCGCCGACTTCGCCGCCTTGTCAAGATCGACGTGCAGATTGTTTACGAAATACCTCTTAAGGCTGTTTCCGTATTTTTTGTAGAGCAGGAAAATAACCGTGTTTCCGAGGAAGACTCCCACCGTCGACAGAAGAATGCCGAGAGGGAAGCCGAATGCGAGTCCCGCAAGCACCTGCACGGGCTCGGCGGGGAGTATGCTGAGTACGACCTGGAGCATCGAGAGGAATACGATCGTGATATATCCCTTGATACCGAAATCGCCGAGCCTGTCACGTAATTCGTCGGGTGTGTGGTAATTAAGAAACAGACTTCTGAGAAGATCAAGATTGTCTCCCGAGAAGACGAAAAGAGCACACAGCACGGTGATAACTAATATTATAAGCCCCGATAGGAGCATGGATTTCAGCTTCTTAAATGTCATAAAGCGTTACCTTTGAGATCAAAAATATAAACCATTATAGCATAAAAAAACAAAAAAGGCAATAGATACTTGATAATCCGATATTATCGCATATGAATTGCCTTGCTAAGTGGGGGTCATTCCTCGGAATCAGTTGACTCCGCGGTATGATAGTAGGTGGGGAAGGAATGCTTTACAGACGTTGAGTAGATACCTACGTGTATGCCTATTATCAGCACGTAGTTGAAAATCATCGTCACGATCTCAGTACCGCTGAGGGTGGACATGTAAAGCTTGAGGAAGGGGATAGTGTCGAGAAGCTCGAATACGACGGTGTAGATAAATCCTAGCGTAGCACAGCCAAGCGAGGTGAGTGCGGTCGGATGAGAGAGATCAAAGGGAGAGACCGCCGCCTCGGGGTCAATATTCCTCCTTGCGAAAAGATATCCTAAAAGCTTAGTAATGAGAACGTATATGAGAACGTGTGCGTAGGATACCAGAAATACCGTAGCGGTGAGAAAGGCGGACGTGAGAAGTGCCTCGGTACTCACCATATAGCCCTCGAGAACATACAGTTCATAATAGTAGGGCAGGTAATAAACGACCTTCGTGAGGGAGAATAGGAGTGGGAAGAATATGAGTGCATGCACACCCCTCTCCGAGCCCCTCGAGATAGAGAAGATCGCCGCAAGAGGTACGAAGATCATACTCCATATTTTATTAAGGTAAAGGAGTGCGTAGGATGAGATAGTCGACTCATGGAGAAAGTTTATATGTGCAACTGCAAATATCAAAAGATTACATAGGACACAAAAGAGCATAGGGGATATTCGTCTTTTTTTGCTTTCCACGTCATGGGGCTCCCTTCTTGGTTATCCTAGTTATTCTACCATATATTTACCCGCTTTGCAATAACTTAAAGGAAAAAAGTTTAAAATGGACAAATGCTTTTACACGCCTGCCGACGTCTCGGGCAGAGCTATAATGGAAAAGACCGTGCTCGGTGAGTATCCGAGCGTGCATAAATGCAAGATCGCCGAGAGCATTCTCGGTGTGCCGATAAATGCCTATATTATCGGGGAAGGGTCGAGGTATGTCGCGTTTTTCGGTGCACATCATGCCTCCGAATCGATAACTTGTAACCTTTTGTTTGCATTTATTTATGAATTTATGAGGGGTGTAAGCAAGGGGAGGGAGAAGGAATGTCAGCTCTTCCGTGACTTCAGATACGTTATCGTCCCCGCGGTCAACCCCGACGGCATTGAGATCGCCATGCACGGGGCGGGAGAGTCTGTTATCCGTGAGAGAATACTGAGGATGCTCTCCCTGAGTGAGGGCGTATGGCAGGCGAATGCCCGAGGAGTAGACCTCAATCATAACTACCCCTACCGCTTCTATGAGTACAAGGCACTCGAGAAGGAGAGAGGGATCACGGCGGGGGCTACTCGGTACAGCGGTGAATATCCCGAGAGCGAGCCCGAGACGAAGGCTGTCCTTGGGCTTGTCCGCACCCTCTCTCCCATCGGCATCCTCTCCGTACACTCGCAGGGCGAGGAGATATTCCATATAGGCGGTGATAGGCTCTCGAGGATCGCAGAGAGGCTCTCGGGCATATGCGGATACACCCCCTCCTCACCGTCATCCCTCGCCTCGTACGGCGGACTCTGCGATTACACCTCCTCGATCGGTATCCCCTCCTTCACCATCGAGGTAGGACGTGGAGAGAATCCCTTGCCGCTCTCTATGCTTGACCGGCTGAAAAACAGACTCTATATGGCACTGTTAAGCTTCCCAACCATGCTGTAATTGTGAATAAATTGTAAATAATTCTTCATAAGAAAGAAATTTCTTGACTTTCTATCTTACGTATGTTATTATATTTACCGCGTGTAATGCGTAAATAACACTCACATAGCGGGTAGGAGCCGTGCCGGTGCTCGCCCTTAGCGAGTCGCATCGCTGTGCCGCTATGGTGGAAAAAACCAAGGAGGAACAGAAAATGTTCGACATTACAATCAAGCAGTTGCTTGAAGCAGGTGTTCACTTCGGTCACCCTACCAAGAAGTGGAACCCGAAGATGGCAGAGTACATCTTCACTCAGAGAAACGGTATTCACATCGTAGACCTTCAGAAGACCGTTAAGAAGTTCGAGGAGTCCTACAACTTTGTTGCAGAGCTCGCAGCACAGGGCGGTACCGTTCTTTTCGTAGGTACCAAGAAGCAGGCAGCCGAGACCGTTAAGGAAGAGGCTCAGAGATGCGGTATGTTCTACACCAACGTACGTTGGCCCGGTGGAATGCTTACCAACTTCCAGACCATCCGTAAGTCCATCAAGCGTCTTAAGGATCTTGAGAAGATGCAGGCAGACGGCACCTTCGACCTTCTCCCCAAGAAGGAGGTTGCTAAGATGCTTAAGGAGATCGAGGATCTCGAGAAGTCCTACGGCGGTATCAAGGAGATGGACACTCTCCCCTCTTGCGTATTCATCGTAGATACCCGCAAGGAGAGAAACGCAGTTCTTGAGGCTAAGAAGCTTGGTATTCCCGTTGTTGCTATCGTTGATACCAACTGCGATCCCGACGATGCTGATTACATCATTCCCGGTAACGATGACGCTATCCGTGCTATTAAGCTCATCGCAGGTGCTCTTGCTGATGCAGTTATCGCTGCTCACGGCGGTGCTACCGAGGAGGTAGCTGTCGAGGCTGAGGCTGAGACCGCACAGGACGAGGAGTAATTTCCTCGCCCTTTCCCCTAATTTTTTCAAACACAAGGAGAATTTAAAATGGCTGAAATTAGTGCAAAGGCCGTTGCCGAGCTCAGAAAGCAGACCGGCTGCGGTATGATGGATTGCAAGAATGCTCTTAAGGATGCAAACGGTGACTTCGAGGCTGCAGTTAAGCTTCTTCGTGAGAAGGGTATGGCTGCTACTGCAAAGAAGGCTTCGAGAATCGCTGCTGAGGGTCTCGTTGACGTTATGACTATCGACAACGTTACCGCTATGGTTGAGGTTAACTCCGAGACCGACTTCGTTGCTAAGAACCAGGTATTCAAGGATTTCGTTAAGAACATCCTCAAGACTATAATCGTAAACAAGCCCGCTGACGTTGATGCTCTCCTTGCTTGCAAGGCTGAGGGTGCTGTGGGCACCGTAGCTGATGAGCTCAACGAGCACACCTACAAGATCGGTGAGAAGCTTTCTATCCGTCGTTTCGTTGTAATCGAGGGCGTTGTTTCCTCTTACATCCACGGTGCAGGCTCTACCGGTGTTGTTGTTAGCTTCGATACCGACCTCGCTGATAAGGATGCCTTCGCAGAGTGTGCGAAGAACGTAGCTCTTCAGGTTGCTGCAATGAACGTTGCTTACCTTGATAAGGAGTCCGTTCCCGCTTCCGTTCTCGCTGAGGAGAAGAACATTCTCATCAAGCAGATGCAGCAGGATCCCAAGATGGCAAACAAGCCCCAGCAGGTTCTTGAGAAGATCGTTGAGGGTAAGCTTGGCAAGTTCTATGAGAACAACTGCCTTCTTGAGCAGGCATACGTTAAGGATGATTCCTTGACCGTTGGTAAGTACGTTGCTTCCGTAGCTAAGGAGCTCGGCGGCTCTATCAAGGTTACCGGCTACGCTCGTTATGATAAGGGCGAGGGCCTTGAGAAGAGAGAAGAGGACTTTGCAGCGGAGATCGCAAAGATGGTTAACGCCTAATCCTCGAGCTTTCGAGTTTTGGCGTAACCGAAAACAAAAAGAGAGGTGCTCTTAATGAGTGCCTCTCTTTTACTTTTTTAGGTCTATACGTCTTAAGGTTGAAAACCTACGGTTTTCTCCTTTAATTTGATTTTTTGTTTTCTATCGCCGTTTCCTCGCTCGCTGTACCCTTGTACAGCTATCGCTCGTCAGCCGACGATTTCCGCTCAAACCTCGTTCGCCCGAGCTTTCGAGTTTTGGCGTAACCGAATAAAAAACGGAGAGACTTGTGCAAACGAGCCTCTCCTTTTTCTTTGTCAAAAAAGGGAAATACAATATTGTCTTATGTTGAAAACCTACGGTTTTTTTATTTTTGATGTAATGCCCGTAGGGCGGTGACCCGGCCCGCCGAAAATGTTATTTTGAATGTTATGCGATTTGCTCGCTATTTAACAAATCTTAATATCTTACACCAGCTGATCCAGTGTGACGCCGAATATTTCGGAAAAGGCTTTAAGCTCAATATCCGTCACAAATCTTTTACCGCACTCAATTCTTTGTATGGCGTTCTTATCAACGTCGATACCGATAAGCTGCATTTTGTCAGCAAGAGCTCTTTGAGAAAGCTTGGTGGGGTGAGCGAGTCTCAGCTCTCGGATTTTTTCTCCACACAGATTGTTCTTACCAAAATTCTTGTTTTTAAACATTTTTCCCTCGTTTTGACATTCAGTGATTGACAAATCTATTATATTGTGTTAGAATACTGAATATGACATTCTGTAAATGTCAATAAAACGATATAATGATTATTCCTCACTTATAATGATAGATGGAGCAGACGGCTTGTCTGCTCTTTTTCTTTTTGTGAACACAGCGATTTGCCCGTAGGGCGGTGACCCACACTGCCGTAAGCCTACCTCCCCGTAGGGGGCTTGCCTCGGAGTTCTTTTTTACATCTGTAAGTTTTTCCGCCGCCCGTAAAATCGCAAGCCGCAAAGCCTCGGGATTTTTTTCTCCTTCCATTCATATATTCATATATACGTATATTAAATGGAGACAGATATGAAGAAAAGGGAGAAATTCTTTCTTAACGGAATAATTCTCAGCCTTGTGGGGCTCGTAATGAAGGGAGCGGCACTGACGCTGGGGGCGTATATTTCACGCACGGTCGGGGCTGAGGGTGTAGGGCTTCATTCGCTTGTGATGAACGTTTACGGCTTCGCATTCACCTTTGCGACGGCGGGAATATCGCTCACCGTGACGGCACTTGTGGCGGCGGCGATCGGGGATTGCGGCATTGAGAGGGAGGGGGAGGTCATGCGTGGTGCGTTCATCTACGCATCGGTGCTCGGCCTTATAGCATCTCTCCTTCTGTTTGTACTCTCGCCCGCTATCGCTACGAACGTGCTCTCCGACAGAAGACTTGCACGCCCGCTTGCAATACTCTCCCTTTCGCTTATCCCGAGCTCGCTTGTCTCCGTGATCAGCGGTTATTTCATCGGCAAGAGAAGGGTCTTCCAAAACGCATGCCTTCAGATCCTCTCGCAGGTGGCAAGGGTTGTCTTCACCGTCAGCCTTCTCTCGCACTCGGGGCGTGATCCCGTCTCGTCCATCACGGCTCTTTCGATGGGTGTGACACTCACCGAAATTACGGTTCTTATCCTCTCTCTTATCGAGCTTTTCCTCGCACGGGTGGGTACATACGGCAAAAAAGGCGGCACCTCCGACGTCCGTGGGGTCAGTGCGGTGGCACTCCCTATCGCACTGTCTGCCTACGTGAGAAGTGCACTCATCACCCTCGAGCACGCAATAATCCCCATGCGTCTTCTACGGCACGGAGGGAACAGAGAGGAGGCACTCTCCTCCTACGGATATTTACACGGTATGGCACTTCCACTGCTTCTATATCCGCTTGTACCGCTCTCCTCCTTTGGCTCGCTCCTCCTTCCCGAGTTTGCCGAGGCGAAGGCGAGAGGGGAGGGGAAGAGAATGAGAAGGATCGCATCGCTCTCCCTCTCACGCACCCTCCGCTACGCCATTATAGTTGGCGTCCTCCTGTTTCTGTTCAGCGAGGAGCTCGGCTACGCCGTCTACGGCTCGTATGACGTGGGGCGGTATATTGCGATCCTCGCACCCGTGGTGCCTCTGATGTTCCTCGATCACGTGGCGGATAATATGCTGAAGGGCATCGGTGAGCAGGTATATTCCATGTGGGTCAATATCCTCGATTCCATTCTCTCGGTGGCTCTCGTTTTCGTCCTTCTGCCCATTATGGGCATCGAGGGCTATGCCATTGTTATCATCGCAATGGAGCTCTTCAATTTCACCCTCTCGATAATCAGGGTGTCAACCCGTGTCGGCTTTTCCTTGGATATCCTCCGTGACGGTGTCATTCCCTTGGCTCTCGCTGCTTGCTCGGGAGTCCTGACACGCCTTCTCTTCACCCCGTCGGGCAAGGATACCCCCGTATTCGTCCTCGTCCTCGAGATCGTCTTCGCCATATCCCTCTACGTAGCTCTCTCGGCTGTTCTCTCACGCCTCCCTCTATATAAGGGCATCGAAGACGACCATCGTCGCAAATCCGAAGAGAAAGAGATAGGTTGACGCACGCGGAGAGCCCGAGTGTGTCCTCGGTATCATATCATCCGCTATAACGTATAGCATCGTGCCCCCTGCGAAGCTGAGTGCAAACGGCAAAACCGCATAGGATATGCTCACCGCAAAATAGCCGATGAGAGTTCCCACGACCTCGATAACACCCGTCGATGCCGCTATCAGAAACGCCCGCATGGGCGAGAAGCCCTCCTTAATAAGCGGCGGAATAAGCACAACCCCCTCGGGGATATTCTGAAGAGCTATGCTTCCCGAGATGAGAATTGTGTCCTTTACGTCACCCGAGCCGAAGCTGACACCAGCCGCCAAGCCCTCGGGCAGATTGTGTATCGCTATCGCTAAGACGAAGAGAAGAGGGTGCGTAGCACGGGCGTCCTCCGTCACTGTCTCGCCCTTATCTGCCATCAGCCGATCAAGGAGAGTCAGCGTCAGAGCTCCTGCGAAAAGCCCTGCGACAGTCACCGAGACACCGACGTCCCCGAAAAGTCCGAGAGCTCCCTCGACAGACGGGATCACGAGAGTGAAGACGCTCGCCGCCATCATAATGCCCGAGGCATAGGCGAGTATAAGCTCGCACGATGAGCCGTCAGTACGTTTTAGGAAGAAGCCGATCACAGAGCCCATGACGGTAGCACCGCCTATTCCGATAGCGGTCAGTAAAACGTAAGTCATATAGTTCCTTAAAGATAAAAAGAGTAGCCCTCCCGACGTGCGGTGGGCTACTGCTATTATATTCTTCAGGCGGAAGAAAGGTTTACTCCTCGCTATTCTCGGATGTCTCCTCTTCGCTTTCTCTGTTATCGAGAATGTGAAGGTCCTGAATACGTCTTCCGTCCATCTTGAGCACCTTAAGCACAAGACCCTCGTGCTCAAACGTGTCACCCTCCTCGGGTATCCTTCCGAGAGTGTCCATCGCCCAGCCGTTAACGGTGGTGACGTCAGTCTCCTCATCAACCTCGCCGATGGAGAGCTCCTCGTAGAATTTCTCAAGGTTTGTCATACCGGACACGATGTACTCGCCCTCTCCGATATTCTTGATCTCCTCTACGATCTCATCGTGCTCATCCCAGATCTCGCCGACTATCTCCTCGAGAATATCCTCGAGAGTGACAATACCTGCGGTCGAGCCGTACTCGTCTGTTACTACTGCGAAGTGCATCTGCTTCTCCTGCAGATCCTTCATAAGATCGTTTATCTTCATCGTCTTGGTTACGTACATAACGGGCTTGACGATGTCGAAAATAGGCACCGCAGTCTTGAATGCGGTAGTGAAGAAGTCCTTGTAATATACGATACCCGTGATGTTGTCAAGGTCATCGTCATAGATGGGAATACGCGAATATCCCGACTCGGAGAATACCTTAGCCATCTCCTCCTTGGTTACGTCGGAGCGTACGGCGGTGATATCTATTCTCGGAGTGAAGATGTCCGAAACCTCGAGATCGTTGAACTCGATGGCACTCTTGATGAGGTCGCTCTCCTCCTTGTCGAGGTCTCCGTCCTCCTCAGCCTCCTCGATGATCGAGATGAGCTCCTCCTCGGTCATACCCTGATCCTCGTCCGCCTTGAATATCTTGGCAAGAAGGTTCTGCCAGAGCTTGAAGACCGCCGAGAGGGGTCTGAAGATGAAGAGCAGGGTATTGATAAGACCTGCTGAGAAAATAGCGAACTTATCGGGATTTATCTTCGAGATGGTCTTGGGAGATATCTCACCGAAGATGAGAATAACAAGAGTCATCACGAGGGTGGAAACCGTCGCACTGAGCTCGACGTTTCCTCTGATAAGCTCCGCAAACAGAAGCGTCGCAAGAGAGGACGCAAGGATATTTACGATATTGTTTCCTATAAGTATAGTCGAAATGAGAGTATCGTAGCTCTCCGAGAGCTTAATGACTCTCGCAGCCTTCCTGTCACCCTTCTCCGCAAGGTTCTTCATCCTGATACGGTTGAAGGTGTTAAACGCTGTCTCGGTCGCAGAGAAATACGCAGAGAAGAAGACGCATAGCGTAATGATAAGAAGATAAAGATAATGATGTGTTTCCATGATTGTGTTCTTCCCGACAAGGGGAAAATAAGCACTCCTTTTGATATGTATTTTAGTATTTTTATAAGCTTTCTTTCGTTTTTCGGTTGCTTAAAAAAAGCAAAAAAAGGCGTAGCCATACCCTATAAGTGTGGCTAAGCCTCTATATTAACATGATATTGGATGAGCGGCAACTAAAACAATTATCCGCGTCAGGGTCGTCCATGTCGTCCTCCGAAAAAAGTTATCACTCACACCCGTCGTGAGCGTCATACATAGGACAGTATATCATAAAGCGAGGTAAATGTCAACGATTTTCGGAAATATTTTTATTTTATTAAAAATTTTAATAGAAAGTTCATTGACAATACGGGTGCTCGGTGCTAAAATAATACTATACTTATGTTATTAGGAAGGCAAAAGATGTATAGGACAATACTGAAAAGTGTCAAGGAATTCAAATGGGTGTCCATTATCACTCCCATCCTCGTCTTCTTCGAGGTCATAATCGAGTGTATCATCCCTATGGTCATCGCTGAGCTTGTCAAAACGTTCACCGAGACCGAAAGCATTATGGATATTCTGAAGTACGGCGGAATAGTTGTACTGCTCGCAGTGCTCTCGCTGACGTTCGGTACGGTGGCAGGTCTCACCTGTGCGACCGCATCCACGGGCTTTGCACGCAACCTTCGCCGTGATATGTTCTACTCCGTAGAAAATTATTCGTTTGAGAATATAGATAAGTTCTCGGCGTCATCTCTCGTTACCAGACTCACCACCGACGTCGCTAACGTGCAGATGTCCTTTATGATGATCATCAGGACGGCTATCCGCTCTCCCTTCATGTTCGTCTTCGCTATTGTCGCTGCCTTCGTTATGGGCGGACAGATGGCGTGGGTCTTCGTCTGCGTCGTTCCCATCCTCGGCGGATGCCTCGTCTTCGTTGCATCCCGTGCGATGCCTCTTTTCAGAAAGGTCTTTAAGAAATACGATAACCTCAACTCCTCCGTCCAGGAGAACGTTAAGGGAATGAGAGTTGTTAAGTCCTACGTAAGAGAGGACTATGAGAAGAAGAAGTTCAACTTCGCCTCTGAGGACGTTGCCCGTGACTTCACTAAGGCTGAGCGTATCCTCGCACTCAATAACCCCATCATGCAGCTCTGCCTTAACATCGTTATGGTGTTCGTTCTCACCGTCGGCTCCTATACGGTTATCGACTCCCGCGGCACGAAGCTCGATATCGGACAGATGTCGGCTCTTCTCACCTACGGATTCATGATCCTCTCTAGCCTTATGATGTTCTCTATGATCTTCGTTATGATCACGATGTCGCACGAGTCCATGAGGAGAATTGCCGAGGTGCTTGATGAGAAGACCACGATCGATAACCCCGAGTGTCCCAAATACGAGGTTAAAGACGGCTCTATCGATTTCGATTCTGTCAGCTTCAAGTATTCTCCCGCTGCTCCGAAGTACGCTCTTGACAACGTTGATTTACATATCGCATCGGGCGAGACCGTCGGTATCATAGGCGGTACCGGCTCGTCGAAGTCGACTCTCGTTCAGCTTATATCCCGTCTCTACGATACCACCGAGGGCTCGGTCAAGGTCGGCGGCACAGACGTGCGTGAGTACGACATCGACACCCTCCGCTCCGCCGTTTCGGTTGTTCTTCAGAAGAACGTCCTCTTCTCGGGCACCATCGCCGAAAACCTCCGCTGGGGTAACAAGGATGCGACCGACGAGGAGCTTCGCCACGTGGCTCATCTTGCGTGTGCGGATGAGTTCATCGACACCTTCCCTGATGGCTACAACACCTACATAGAGCAGGGCGGTGTCAACGTATCGGGCGGACAGAGACAGAGACTCTGTATCGCAAGAGCACTTCTCAAGAATCCTAAGATACTCATCCTCGACGATTCCACAAGTGCCGTTGATACACGCACTGACGCACATATCCGTAAGGCTATGCGTGAATACATCCCCGAAACCACTAAGCTTATAATCGCTCAGAGAATATCCTCCGTAGAGGATGCCGACAGGATCATCGTCCTTGACGGCGGTAAGATCTACGCTATGGGTACTCACACCGAGCTTCTCGCATCCTGTGACATCTACCGTGAGATCTACGAGTCACAGAACAAGGGAGGTGATGATAATGCCTAAGTTTAACGCTAAGCCCCGTCCCAAGGCGAAGAAGGGAACTCTTAAGAGAGTATTAAAGTCCGTGTTCTCCTTCTATCCGAGGCTCTTGCCCGTCACCCTCGCCTGCATTATCTTCACGTCCGTAGTCTCCTCCATCCCCTCGCTCTTCATGCAGAGAGTATTTGCGGTCATCGAGGAGGCTATGACAAAATCCCTCGGCTGGAGTGACGTCTCCGGTAAGGTTATCGGCCTCGTTGCCATCCTCGGAGTCCTCTATCTTCTCTCTCTTTTCTCGGCGTTCCTCTATAACCAGCTTATGGCTGTTATCACGCAAGGATGCCTGAAGAAATTCAGAGACAAGATGTTCTCGAAGATGCAGGACCTTCCCATCAAGTATTTCGACACACACAACCACGGCGACATCATGTCCTACTATACGAACGATATAGACACTCTGCGTCAGCTTATCAGCCAGAGCCTCCCTCAGCTTCTTATATCGGGCATCACCGTCACCGTCCTTATGGGCATTATGCTCTACTTCTCCCTCTGGATGACTCTCGTTGTCCTTATCGGCGTTGCCATTATGACCGTGCTTACGAAGAAGATCGGTGGCGGCTCAGCCAAGTACTTCATCAAGCAGCAGATAGCAGTCGGTAAGACCGAGGGATATATCGAGGAGATGATCAACGGACAGAAGGTCATCAAGGTCTTCTGCCACGAGGATGAGACCAAGGAGGGCTTCGACAGAGTAAACGACCAGCTCTTCCGTGAGGCAGAGCGTGCCAACAAGTACGCCAACATCTTAGGCCCCGTGTTAAATAATATCGGTAATATCCTCTACGTCCTCGTAGGCGTTGCGGGCGGATTCTTCCTCCTTCTTGACATGCCTAACGTAGGATTCTCGGGCCTCGGCTTCCAGGTGGCTCTCGTCGTACCGTTCCTTAATATAACCAAGCAGTTCTCGGGCAACATCGGTCAGGTGTCTCATCAGATAAACTCGGTCGTTATGGGTCTTGCGGGTGCATCGCGTATCTTCGAGCTCCTCGATGAGGAGAACGAGACCGATGAGGGCTACGTGACCCTCGTTAATGCCAAGGAGATCGACGGCGTGCTCGTCGAGTCAAAGGAGCATACAGGCCTCTGGGCGTGGAAGCATCCTCACCGTGAGGACGGCACGATTACCTATACACCCCTCAAGGGTGACGTTAGATTTGCGGACGTTGACTTCGGATACGTAGAGGATAAGCTCGTCCTTAAGGACATCACTCTCTACGCCGAGCCGGGTCAGCAGGTCGCCTTCGTCGGAGCTACCGGTGCGGGTAAGACCACCATCACCAACCTTATCAACCGCTTCTACGATATCGATGACGGTAAGATAAGATACGACGGCATCAACATCAACAAGATAAAGAAGTCCTCCCTCCGTAAGTCTCTCGGTATCGTTCTTCAGGAGACCAACCTCTTCACGGGAACGGTAATGGATAATATCCGCTACGGCAGACTCGAGGCCACCGATGACGAGTGTATCGCAGCTGCTCGCCTCGCAGGTGCGGACGACTTCATCACAAGACTTCCCGAGGGATACAACACCATGCTCACCTCAAACGGCGCAAATCTCTCTCAGGGACAGCGTCAGCTGCTCTGCATCGCAAGAGCCGCAGTTGCAGACCCGCCCGTAATGATCCTCGACGAGGCAACGTCATCC
>JAZQYD010000055.1:0-27677 GCA_045633405.1 Eubacteriales bacterium
GGGCCCCCCTTCCCCCATGGGGGAAGGCTATAGGGGGGGCGCCTGAAAAAAGCCTCACGCCGAGAGGGAGGTGTCCCGAGCATAGCGAGTGACGGAAGGAGCCTGCGTCAGATTTACCTTGTGCATACTCCGACTCACGCGTGCTCCCTCAGTCACCTACGGTGCCAGCTCCCTCCCGGAGGGAGCCTATACGGGGAACATAAGAAAAGCCTCCCTCCGAGAGGGAGGTGTCACGAGCATAGCGAGTGACGGAAGGAGCCTGCGTTAGATTTACCTTGTGCATACTCCGACTCACGAACACCTCATCCACCGCAAGCGGTCCCCCTTCCCCCACTGGGGAAGGCTATACGGAGGGAGCCTGCGTTAGATTTACTTTGTGCTTACTCTGACTTACGCGTGCTCCCTCAGTCACCTACGGTGCCAGCTCCCTCCCGGAGGGAGCCTAAACCTACGAACACCTCATCCACCGCAAGCGGTCCCCCTTCCCCCACTGGGGAAGGCTATACGGAAGGAGCCTGAAAATAGCCTCCCTCCGGGAGGGAGGTGTCACGAGCATAGCGAGTGACGGAAGGAGCCTGCGTCAGATTTACTTTGTGCATACTCCGACTTACGCGTGCTCCCTCAGTCACCTGCGGTGCCAGCTCCCTCCCGGAGGGACCCTAAACCTACGAACACCTCATCCACCGCAAGCGGTCCCCCTTCCCCCACTGGGGAAGGCTATACGGAAGGAGCCTGCGTCAGATTTACCTTGTGCATACTCCGACTTACGCGTGCTCCCTCAGTCACCTGCGGTGCCAGCTCCCTCCCGGAGGGAGCCTATACGGAAGGAGCCTTTAGGGCGGAGCGTGCCACCGTCCTACGGATGCTCATTCTGCCTCTCCGAGGGAGGCTTATTCCTACAACAAAAGGAGTACGAACAAACGTTCGTACTCCTTTTTCACGTCAATCTATATATTATCAATCCTCAGGCTTCTTCTCGAGCTTGATCTCGAAGTCGCCGAGGTGGGGGGCCTTGAAGCCGTTCTTCTTATACGCCTCGTAGTCGAATGCCTCGAGCTCATCGATAGCGAGCTTGTGGAACTCATAGAAATTGTGCCACCATTCATAGCCCGAGCCGAGCTCAGCACCGAGATATGCATCTGCGATGTCACAGCCCATAGCGGGAGCTACGTAGAATGCACCCATGGCGAGGACGTTTACACCGTTACCCGTGATAGCACGGAGTGCGGCGGGCACGCTCTCGACAACACCTGCGTGAACGTGGGGACACTTGGATGCCGCGATATGGATACCCATACCCGTACCGCAGAAGAGGAGTGCACGCTCGAAGTTGCCCTCGGAAATCTGTGCTCCTACTCTGAGACCTACTCTGTGGAACATGTTCTCGGTATCGTCGGGGTCACTCTCAGCGGTTACGCCGAGGTCGGTGATCTTCCAGCCCTTCTCCTTGAGATGTGCGACAACCGCCTCCTTGAGGGGGTATCCTGCGAAATCAGCACCTACTACTAAATATTTGTCCTTTACAGTTTTCATGTTTTTTCCTCTTTCTATATTATTTTTCAAGCATGCATCTGACAAGCTCGTATGCGAACATTCTGTTCATATCGGGTGTCGGGTGGTTGATCTTGTTTGCGAGGAGCTCCGTTGTATCGACTCCCGACTCGTGAAGCCTCTTCCATATTGCATAGCAGTCGCAGACGGGTATGCCTCTTTCACCGCACACCTCTCTTGCAATATCGATGAGCTTATCGAAGTAACCGCCGTTCTGATATCCCGCCTTCGCCTGTGCGATCTCTTTAATATAGGGATCGGTGATGTGGGGGCTCACGGTAGTGTTCATCATATTTGGGGTCATGAAGAGTATCTCGATGCCTGCCGCCTCGAGCTTATCGAATATTCCCGTGATCGCTTTTCTGTATCTCTCGGGGCGGTCGGGATCGTATCCGCAGTCGTTAAGACCGTAGCACACAACGCAGAGGTCGGGCTCATGCCTTATAACGTGACGGTCGACTCTCTCGTATCCCCAGGGGGCTGTGTCACCCGCGATACCTGCGTTAATGATATTGATGGGCACTGAGGGGTAGAGCATTGAGAGAATCTCGAATACACGCATCTCATATGACGACCTCTGACAGTAGACGGTCTCACAGCTCTTCTCACCGTTCTTGTATAGCTCGAAGGAGCCCTGAGTCACGCTGTCACCGAGGAAGGCTATCGTCACGCCCTCACCCTTATAATGGTCGCTGAGCTTCATCTTGAATTTTTCTATTATCTTCATATCTTACTCCTTTATGAAAAACGTACTTTTACCGCATGGGAGAGCTCTGCCCATATATTCTCCCGAAACACCCTCGGGGAGTGTCACGGAATAGCTGAAGCCATCACCCGTGTATTCCCATTCTACCTCTATCCGTCCCTTCACGGTGTCCTCGTAGCCCTTTGCAAATTTCATCTCACGCACAAGTGTCGGCTTGATGATCACCTTTTCAAATCCGGGGGCATCGGGCGTGGGAGATATGCCGAGGAGCGACTTGAAGAACCAGCCGATGACGTTAGAGAACATATGGTGGTTGTGCGAGTGGATGTATGCTCCCTCCCATTTCTCGAAGAGGGTGGTGGCACCGTGATCGTACCATGACTTATATCCCGGATCGCCCTCGGTGATGATCTTATAGGCTAGGTCGGGGCGTCCTGCCTCGCTGAGGGCATCGTAAATATACTGGATTCCGACCATGCCCGTCATGATCCTCGCCCCATCACGCTCCGCCGCACGCACTAACTGACGGCAAAGCGTATCCTTGTCACGGTACAGACCGAGTACGATCATTATGGCAAGGGACGTCTGCTCGTCAACCGTGCATTCACCGTGCTCGGTTAGGTAGTCGGACATAAATTCTTCTGTTACAGCCTCGAGCTCACGCTCGTCCGAGGTGCACTCGATGCCTGCGAGACGCTTGGCAAGGGTGAGAGTTCTTAACACCTTAATATAATAGGTCTGTCTTATGAACCTGAGGGGTACACGCTTGTTGTTACCTCCGCCGAGCCAATCGCCGAGGCGGAACTCATAGTCTCTCTCTATCGCCCCGCGGAAGAATTCACGGTAACGCTCGAAGCTTGGGATCGCCTCCCTCAGCATTGAGGAGTCACCCGTGTACAGATAAATGCGGTAGGGTAGCTCGAAGAGGCAATAATCGCACACGGGGCCCCAGTTGAGTCCGTAGCCCGCAGTCGGGATGACTCCGTGAAGCTCGCCCGTCTCTATCTGATCGGCAAGAATGTCGGTGAACCACTTCTTAAAGAAGGGTACTGCGTCGAAGTTGATAAGCAGCTGCTCACAGCTCGCCTGAGCATCGTTCGTCCATCCGAGCTTCTCTCTTGTCGGACAGTCGGTGAGCGACCAGAACATGTTGGAGGAGGACGATCTCATTCCTCCGTCATAGATGTAGTTGATGATCCTGTCGCCCGATACGAAGTCCGCCTTCCTCTTCACGTCATTGTGTACGAAGTAGGCACGCATATCCTTAAGGCTCGGCTTGTAGGGGAGCCCCTCGATGAGCACGTAGCGGAAGCCGTGGTAGGAGAATTTAGGCTTGAAGGTGTCGCGATTTCCCGATGCAATAAGCTTGTTCGTCATGAACTCGAAGTTCTCCTCGGGATAGTAGAGCTTATCGTCCATTCTGTTGTGGCGGGGTGTGCCGTCCTCGTATACCTCCTCAGCATAGCGGAAGATTATCTCCTGACCTCGGGGGGCAGTGAGCGTTATCTCCATATATCCCGAGGAGTTCTTACCGAAGTCGACAAGATATCCTCTCTCGCACTCGGTGACCGACACGGGTTCTATTACCTCGCATTCACGGACGGGCTGGCACTCGGTGGGGAGGAGCTCTCCCGTTATCCGATCCCACTCGACCTCTATTGCGGGTCGCCAGGGGGATTCATCGTAGTCCTTGTACATCCACGCATCGTCATACTTCCTCATATCAACGTACTCACCGCTTCGCAGGTGGCTGAAGATGATGTGCGATGCCTGACGGGAGGCTCTGAAGGAGGAGTCCGAGACAACTGCGTCCTCACCGTTGATCTTCAGGGTGAGCATAAACTGAGGGGCATCACGCCACTTTGCGAGGTCGAATCTCCACGCAGTTCTGAAGGACTCGTTGAAATATCCGTTTGACGCTATGACCGAAAGAACGTTCTCGCCATCCTCGATGAGATCTGTCACGTCGTAGGAGTTATACCAGAGGATCTTCGAAAAATCGCTGATGGGGCTTATAAATTTATCCTCCGTCATGGGCTTACCGTTGATAAACACCTCGGCAAATCCCGGGGCTTGGATATACACCCTCGCATCACGCACCCCGTCACGGGAGACGGTGAAGGTACGTCTGAAGAAGGGAATGGGGTCATGGAGCGAGAAGGTCGCAGGACGCTCGGCGGCCTTTATATATTTTGCTTCTCCGAAAATGCTCATATAAGCCTCCTTTTCTTTTCTAATACCATTTTACTCGCTTTTTGTCTCTTTGTAAATATCAAAACGGAAAGTTTACATACCCGAATGTGACATATTTTTGGTATTGTCTTTACAAATTCCAAAAAAGGGTTTATAATTGACTTATGATAGTTAAGGATCTTTTTTGTAATAACGAAGCGTATACCCACGACAAGTGGGAGTATAGAGACGTATCGGCGAGGTTCTCACGCCTATATTACGTGATAGACGGCGAGGCGTATTATGAGGAGGCAGGGAGGCGTAGGATGCTTAGAAAGGGGCATCTTTATTTAACTCCCACAAAGACTCTTCACTCGCTCTTCGAGAATCCCGATAATAAGCTCCTCCATACCTACGTTCATATATACACGGTGCCTACCGTGTCACATTTTACCGAGGTCACCGTGGTGGAGGGAACTCCGCTCTCGGATGCTGTCACGCTCTGGAGAAAGTATGCATCCACGCCCGACAAGGATCTGCTTATAGGTATCGTAGGACTCGTCCTCTCATGTGCAACAAGAGAGCTCGGCCGTGAGTGCGAAGTAGCGAGGCGTGCCAAGGAGTATATCGACTCCTCCGACAGCGTGAATTTAGATATGGGAGAGGTAACACGTGCGGTAGGCTACACGAGAGAGCACGTTACACGCTCCTTCTCATCGGCGTACAGAATGACCCCGATGCAGTATATAAGCTCGAGAAGAATGGAGCTTGCCAGACGCACAATTGAGGGAGGAGCGAGCGTCACCGAGACCGCAGAGGTGCTCGGATATTCGTCACCCTATGCACTCTCACGTGCGTTCAAGAGATATTTCGGGCTCTCTCCCGAGACGTATATGAAAACATTAAAATGAGTGAGGTCAATATGAAAATTACACTTATCGGTGACTCTATAAGACAGCAGTATGCACCCCGTGTGAGGGAGCTCCTCGGTGACGGATACGAGGTCTTTTGGCCTGAGGAGAACTGCAGATTTGCGAAATACGTCCTCAGAGGCGTCTTCGACTGGTCGAGATTTATGGCGGGCTCGGACGTTGTTCACTTCAACGTGGGACTATGGGATATGTGCGACCTTTTCGGTGACGGATCGTTCTCGACCGAGGAGGAGTACGTATCAAACGTTATGAGAATAATCGATAATCTCGAGGGAAAATACAAGAAGATAATCTTCGCTACCACGACACCCGTCCTGCCTACCAACAAATTTTATAGGCAAGGAGTGACTGAACGCTTCAACTCTATTATAGTGCCGAGGCTTCTCGAAAGAGGGGTCATCATCAATGATCTCTACACTCCTCTCGGTGCGGATAAGGAGAGATACCTCTCGGAAGACGGCGTGCATCTCTCGGGGGAGGGAATAGAGCTCGCGGCATCAATGGTAGCCGAGTCGGTAAGAGCGTTGGAGGACGGCTCCTCCACCGAAGGTGCTGACTCACCGTCACAAGCCACCGATACCACGGGTGCACCCGTTTTGATTTAAGGCATAAATCTCATAAGAAAGGTCTCTTTTAGTAGAATTTCTTCCGGAAGGGACCTTTTTCTTTTTCTATTCCTGTTTTTTGTGAACACGGGTTATCGATTTTAATTATTTTACATTGCTATTTCCGTGTGCTATAATTTTTGTAGTAAATTTCAGAGGTGAAAATTATGGGAATTATAGCTGATGCCATCGCCATATCGGTCGGCATCCTCGTGGGCTCGCTCTCACGTGGGCGTGTCAAATTCAAGCTTGACGGATATTTTGCGATCGCTGTAATGATAATAAGTCTCTTCGGATTCATTGAGAACAGCTTCACTGTCTCGGGCGAGAGGCTTCTCGGTGCTGATATGATGATCGTGGTATTCGCTCTTGTCATAGGCTCTATCGTGGGAGATCATCTCAGGCTTGAGGAGCGTGTCAGTAATTTCGGCAAGGGTGAGAGCTCATCGAGAAACGGTGTATGGGATGCGGTATTCCTCTTCGGCATCGGCGGGCTTCAGATAAGCGGCCCTATTCTTATGGCAGTAAGCGGGGAGAGCACTCAACTCTATTTCAAGGCACTTATTGATTTTCCGTTAGCCATTCTCACGGGGGCTGCATATGGCAGACGTGCGGCAATTGCCGCAATACCCGTCGCACTTATACAGATGGCGGTCGCATTCATTGCATATCTGTGCGGCGATTTTATAAATGAGGGTACACTGATGTCGCTCTCGGCTATCGGCTTTATCATTCTTTTCTTCACCGGCTTCAATATGATATGTCCACGTGAGAACAAGATAAAGAATACCAATATGATACCTGCGGTTTTGTTCGTTATAATATTTCAGATCTTTAAGGGGGTAGCACTGTGACGCTCCAGCAATGTAAATACGTACTTAAAATAGCCGAGGTCGGCAGCTTCAATGAGGCGGCAAGACAGCTCTTTATTGCACAGTCGGGTCTCTCGAATAGCATTAAGCTTTTGGAGGAGGAGATAGGCATCAAAATATTCGAGCGGTCAAAGAACGGAGCTACTCTCACTGCCGAGGGAGCGGAGTTTGTCGGCTACGCCGAGGGGCTATTGGCTCAGGCGGAGTTTATTACGGGGCGGTATGCTACCGAGTCGGACACCGAGAGGCTCTATATATCGACACAGCACTATGACTTTATAGCAGATGTGTTCTGCCTTTTTGCAAGAGAGTCGAAGAGTGAGAGATATGATATGTCTCTTCAGGAGAAGAGAACGCACGAGGTCATCCATGACGTTGAGGTGGGAAAATGCGACGTCGGAATTATCGCTATAAAGAATAGTGACTCTGATGTGATGATGAGGTATTTGCAGTCTAAGGATATCTCATTTTTCGAGTTTCTCGTGACACCCCCTCACCTTTTCGTGAAAAGCACGCACCCCCTCGCATCGAAGAGCAGAATATCCTATGGCGAGCTCGGTGAATACCCTTACGTGTCCTACGATCAGGGGAAATATAATAATTCGTCACTCTTCACCGAGGAAATATCGGGAAATATTCCGACCTCGGGGCATATAGTCATCAGTGACCGTGCGACGCTTATGAACGTGCTCCTCAACACCGACTGCTACACGGTGGGCACGGGAATAATGCCCTCCGAGCTTAATGACGGTAAGATAGTCAGCATTCCCATAGTGACGGACGAGACGTATACCGTCGGATATATCGTAAAGAAAACCAAGCTCTTGCCGAAAATGGCAGAGAAATTCATCTCCACTCTGAATGAGTATGCGAAGGAGCTTCGTAAGAGGAGCACCTGAAGTTAACGCTTGAGACCGTGCCGTGGCACGGTCCTTCCTTTTTTGAAGGCTTTCTTAAATCCATGCCGAAACCGATTGACATCGGGGGGACGTTATGCTATAATGAGGGCAGTGCCGGCTCCCATACGGGAGCTAAATGATACCAGTGATAAAAGGAAAATTTTATGTACAAGCTTTACGGAAACGGAATAGATGACGATTATCCTGCGATACAGGAGATGCTCGACTCGGGAATATCCGAGGTTGCACTCCCCGCACCCGAGAAATTCTACGTCATCTCAAGGACCCTGAAGATACACTCGAATCAGACCCTCCGTCTGCCGAGATTTGCGACCGTCCGTCTTGCGGACGCATCACACTGTGCGATGATAGAGAATGACGATTTCGAGACCTTCTCCGAGAATATATGCATTGACGGCGGTATATGGGATATGAACCATGCTAATCAGTGGCCGAACCCCTACCATTTCGCCGACTGGGAGGGACGCACCTGGTTTGATAAGATGGGTGCGAAGCCCCGTGATATGACAATACTCGGAACACTCAAGACCTTCGTGCGTGAGCATTATCACGGACACTGCATGGTGTTCTGCAGAATAAAGGGCTTTATTCTCAAGAATCTCACTATTAAGAACCCCGTTGTGTACGGCGTGCAGATGGGATATATCGAGAACTTCACGGTGAGAGACATAATCTTCGATTACACGGAGGGCTCGCCGAAGCTCTGGAATATGGACGGAGTACACGTCGAGGGACACTGTAAGATGGGTAGCATCCTGAATCTCAAGGGTGCCTGCCACGATGACATGGTTGCTCTTACGGCGGATGACGGACTCTACGGACCTATTGAAAACATCGTTGTAGACGGAATTTTTGCCGAGGGCTCGCACAGTGCGGTGCGTATTCTCTCGCACGGTTATCCCGTCAAAAACGTGACTATACGCAACGTTATCGGAAGCTATTACGTCTACTGTATCGGTATCACCAAGTATCACGGAGGTGAGGACGAGAGGGGCGTGATGGAGAATATCGTGATCGAGAATATTACCGCATCATCCTCCGAGGGAACGGCTGACGTCGGCGGAGGAAAGCGTCCTGTCATCTGGGTGCAGAAGGGACTTGACGTCAAGGGACTGTCGGTATCTAACGTTCACCGTGTCGAGCGTGCATATCCCGTTCCTCTCTTTCGCCTTGACGAGGGGGCAACGGTTAAGAATCTCCGCCTGAGAGATATTTACCAAAAGGGACTCGACGGAGTGAAGACGGATTTCGTATGCCTTGACGGTGAGGTCGACGGTCTTATCACCGAGAATCTCATCGATGAGCCCTAAAAAAACTGCGTGAGGAAATTATGAAAATAGATCAGTTTCTGAAATCCTTTCTTGATAAGCTGAATGAGCGTACCTCAAGGAAGCTCTTCGACATAGATGGGCTCGAGATATGCGACTCGGGCTACAAGGTCGGTCACGAGCCTCCCAAGGATGGATGGCGTAAATACAACCCCGATATTCCCCTTATGGGAGATGATTCCCATTTCTGGCTGAGGGCGAATTTCTCGACACCTCCCACGTCTTGCGGGGAATATTTCGTCCTCCGCTCCACGTCGGACGGTAAGGGAGGCTGGGATCTTACGAACCCGCAGGGACTCCTTTATCTCAACGGAAAAATGTCACACGCCCTCGACTACGGTCACAGAGAGGCACCTCTTCTCTCGGATACCGAGTATTCGCTCCTTAACTATTTCAATATGGGAATGTACAAGGGCGGAAGACTCTATCTTACAATGTCCGTCCACTCTGTCAACAAGAGAGCGGAGAAGCTCTTCTACGATATGAAGGTGCCCTACGATGCGGCAATGCTTCTCCCCGAGGGAGACGGTGATCGGGATAAAATGCTAAGTGTCCTTTCTGATGCCGCACGTGCGGTGGATCTGCGTGAGGGCGAGTGGGAGAGATTCTACGAGAGTGTCGAGAGTGCTCTTACAATAATGGAGAGGGACTTCTATTCGAAGCTCTGTCATACCGAGGGCAAGCCCACGGTTCACTGCATCAGCTCGACCCATATCGACGTCGAGTGGCTCTGGGCACGTGATCAGACGAGGGAAAAGATACAGAGGAGCTTCTCTAACGTGAAGTCTCTAATGGACAGATATCCCGAGCTCTATTTCACACTGTCACAGCCCGAGCTGTACAGATACCTGAAGGAGGAGGCTCCCGAGAGATATGAGGAGCTGAAGAGCCTCGTTAAGGAGGGCAGATGGGAGCCCGAGGGAGCAATGTATCTCGAGCCCGATTGCAATCTCACCGGCGGTGAGAGCCTCGTCCGTCAGCTCATTTACGGTAAGCGATTCTTCCGTGAGGAGTTCGGAGTCGAGAGTAAGATACTCTATCTTCCCGACGTTTTCGGATACAGTGCCGCTCTTCCGCAGATACTCAAGAAGGCGGGTGTCGATTACTTCGTCACCTCCAAGATAAGCTGGAACGATACCAACAGGATGCCGAGAGACATGTTCTACTGGCAGGGCATTGACGGTACCGAGATATTCACCTCCTTTATGACGGCACAGCCCTTCGGCGGTGGCCGCGAGAGTGCGGGAGGCAAGAAGCACACAACCTACAATTCCGACCTGACCGCAAGCTACGTTAAGGGCACGTGGGACAGATTCTCGGAGAAGGAATATACAAACCGCATCTTCCTCACCTTCGGCTACGGAGACGGAGGCGGCGGCCCCACCAAGGCAATGCTCGAGACGTCGCGGAGGACTGCGAGGGGAATACCCACCCTCCCCGTGACGGTGACCGATAAGCTTCTCCCCTACCTCGAGAGGGTGAAGGGGGAGTTCGACGAGTCGATCGAGAGAACGGGCAGAAAGCCCTCGTGGGTAGGAGAATTATACCTTGAATTCCACAGAGGCACCTATACCTCGATCGGTAAGGTAAAGCGTGGCAACAGATATTCGGAGTGCCTTCTCGGTGCCGCCGAGGCTGTATCTGCCCTTGACTCATACCTCGGAGGAGAATATGACCGTGACGGCTTCCGCCGTGCATGGCGTAAGGTATTGCATAATCAGTTCCACGACATCCTTCCAGGCTCGTCTATAAAGAAGGTGTATGACTTCACTGACGTGGATTACAGAGAGATCGGTGAGTTTGGCGAGGGCGTGATCGGGAAGAAGCTCGAGGCGATAGCGAAGAGAATAAGCACCGAGGGCGGAACACTCGTCTATAACCCCACGGGTGTCGAGAGACCCGCCTACGTACGTAAGGACGGTTACAGAGAGTATGATACCACCGTGCCCCCGTACGGTTACGCGGTTCTCGACGGTGACGGAGTCGAGAGTACGGTTAAGATAAACGGTCTTACTATCGAGAGCTCACGCTACGTCCTCACCCTCGACAGGTCGGGTGCCGTCTCGTCGCTCTATGATAAGAGATGCGAGAGGGAGGTGCTCTCGGGAGTCGGCAATCTTCTCGTTGCCTACGAGGACTATCCTACACAGTACGATGCGTGGGAGCTTGCGGATTATTACAGGCTGAAGCCCTATCCCATGACCGATGAGGCAACCGTGACTGCAGTACGTGACGGTACCAGAGCAGGCTACAAAATCGAACGAAAATATTTAAATTCTACCATTATTCAGCATATTTGGCTATATTCTAAGAGTGATAGAATAGACTTTGAGACCGAGATAGATTGGCATGAGCGTCATCAGGTATTGAAGGCGGAGTTCCCCCTTGCGGTGCATGCTGCGAGTGCGACCTATGACGTGCAGTTCGGTCATCTCACCCGCCCGACTCACTCTAACACAAGCTGGGACGAGGCGAAGTTCGAGACCTATGCACACAAGTGGGTGGACGTCTCCGACTACGGCTTTGGCGTAGCCCTGATGAGCGACTCGAAGTACGGATATTCCGCCGAGGGCTCGAGGCTGGCAATCACCCTTCTCAAGTCTGCGACCGATCCCAATCCCGAGGCGGATCAGGGTCTTCACACCTTCACCTATTCGCTCCTTCCTCATAACGGAGGCTTCCGTGAGGGCGGTGTGATAGAGGAGAGCATTGCTTTAAATCAGCCCCTCTACGAGACGGAGGTTGCATCCTCGTCGGGTGATCTTCCCGAGAGATATTCATTCGTCTCTATCGACAGCCCGAGTGCGGTGATAACTGCGGTGAAGCCCGCGGAGGATGACGGTGCACTGGTAGTCAGATTCTACGATGCCTATGACTGTCGCTCGCTTGTGACTGTCACAGTGCCCGAGGGATACAAGAGAGCATATCTCACCGACCTTCTCGAGAGAGAAATATCGCCTCTTGAGATCGCATCCGGCAGAGTAACTGTTCCCGTATCTAATTTTGAGATCGTGACTCTTAAATTTTATAAGTAACAAGGAAACGGCGGAGCCAGATCCGCCGTTTTATATTTTAGCCGCGAGCTTGCTCCCTCCGTTATAATATTTAAATATATATTTCTTTTTTCAAAATATTGACAGAGCATTTTCACTGTGCTATAATTGTTTAAAATATTTTATAGCCCCCGGGGGAGGAAAAGGAAAATGGAAATCATAGACGCACACGCACACATTTATCCCGAGAAGATCGCTGCCAAGGCGACAGAGACAATAGGTGCGTTTTACGATATCAAAATGGAGATGCCCGCCGGCACTCCCGACAGACTCATCGAGGACGGTAAGAGGGCAGGGGTTACTCGCTACGTAGTCCATTCAGTTGCAACAACTGCACATCAGGTACGCTCGATCAATGAGTTTATCAAGAGGGAGTGCGTAAGCCATCCCGAGTTTATAGGATTCATCACCCTTCATCAGGATCTCACCGAGGAAGAGACGGAGGCAGAGGTTGAGTGGGCTCTTGAAAACGGCTTTCACGGCATCAAGCTCCACCCCGACTTTCAGAAATTCAATATAGACGATGAGTGTGCCGAGAAGATATACCGCTCTCTTGCGGGAAAGCTCCCGATACTCATCCATATGGGAGACGACAGATATGAATTCTCCCGTCCCGAGAGGCTTGTCAGGGTTGCGAAAAACCACCCCGATACAACCTTCATTGCTGCACATTTCGGAGGCTACCGCCGCTGGGAGGATGCTTCCCTTTACAAGGGACTCACTAACGTTTATTTCGATACCTGCTCGTCCTTACCGTTCATCTCGGCTGAGCGTGCGAAGGAAATTATAGATATGCTTGGTGCTGAGAAATTCTTCTTCGGTACGGATTTCCCGATGTGGGATGCAGAGCGTGAGCTCGAGAGATTTATGCAGATTCCTCTTACCGAAGAGGAGCGTCTCGGCATACTCTCGGGTAATATAAAAAGACTGCTCGGAATATAAATTCAAAAGAAATCTTTATTAAGTAAGAATTTTTAGGCTTAGTGCAATAGGTGTGCGGAAAAACGCACCTTTATGTAAACAATACATTACAAAAAACAAAGCAAGGCAGGGCTTGAATGCTCACTGTCTTGCTTTTTCTTTTATTTAGCTTTCCGAGAAGCGGATAGAGTAGATGTCCGCATCGTAGAGCTCGATCTCGAGTGTGACGGGCTCTCCTCGGAGGTTCTTAACGGCACTCTTGTCGATGAAGGGGATACGCTTATCCGTCGAGTTTCCGAAGATCTCAACCGTCGAATACTCCTTATCCTTCGAGCGGAGGGTGAAGCGTACGTATCCACGTGCCGACGTCGAGAGGTTAGCATACAGCTCGTCACCGTCATAGGTAAATTCACGTGTTACGACGAGTGTCTCCTCCTCAGAGGAATAGAGGGATGCAAAGCCGTCAAGACGCATTCTGTATCTCACGAGTCTGTTGCGTCCTCTCACGGTGCGGTATCCCTCGAGAACAAGGAGCGAATACTCGTTGTCAGCTCCCGGAATATCCGAGGGCGTCTCCATAAGCACGGGCACGGTCACGCTGTCACCGTATACGAATGACTCGGGACACTCGGGAGGCGGGGGAATGAAGGCCTCGTCATATTTCGTGAAATTATATCCGTCACGGCTCGACATAAAGAGGCTGTCGGTTATCGAGAGACCGAAGCGTGCAAGTGTCTCCATTCTCTTGAGTCTATCCTCTTTTCCGCACAGAACCTCATAGGAATCGTCCCACCGCTTTCTCTCAACGTATCTTGACGGGATGCCTACGAAGAGGTGAGGAGCACGGGGGTAGGGGAATATAACGTTGTGATAGAGCTGGAAATCACGGCCGGTGGTATAAATCTTCTCGGCATGACTCCAATTTATTCCGTCCTGAGACTCGATCACCCGAATATCACGAAGGAATGAAGTTGTAGCCTTGCCCGGCTCATGCTGAAGTCTTCTTACGGGGTCATAGTTCTTTCTCGCCTCGGCATCAGCGTATGATCTGTCCATGGGATACGAGACCTCACCCGGCTTGTGCTCGCCACGGAAGTAGCAGAAATACTTCTTATGGTAATGGCTGTAAAACATTCTGTTCTGCGAGTCAAATTCACCCTCGTTTGTGATAAACCTTGACTTCGTAAAGTGTATTCCGTCCTCGCTCATAAGCAGAAGGAGAGATTCGTGACCGATCCACATGCAGGTCATCTTGTATCTCTCGTCCTTCGGACAGTCGGGGGTGTCATCGTAGAAGACGGACAAATTGTCAAGCGAGAGGAAGTCGAATTTCTTAACCGCCTCACGGTTGAATATGATATTGTTGTCGGTCGAGCCCTCGAATTCGATAAGACCGAGGTTGGGACGCACCCAATTATAGCCGTCCTTACTCTCCGCATAGCAGAAGTAGGTCTCGCCGGGCCTGAACACAACGTAATACATACGCCAGAGGCCCTGGGCGAATATAACCGTGAACATGGTTGAGAGGTTACTCTCCCACGGTGCGTCAAGGGTGAAGATGATCTCACGTCTCTCGGGCTTGTGGAGCCTCCTCCTTGCAGTGGTTTTCTCCTTGTCGATGAGGAAATCATCGAAGAAGCATTCACGTCTTCCTGAAATGTCTATCATAGGTGCCTCCGTTAAAATTTGCTTTTTTGTTCCCATTTTAGCACACGGAAGAGGGAAAGTCAAGACGCATTAGAAATAAAGCCACCTAGAATGAAAACACGGCGTAAAATCTAACTTCGGAATTTTAAACCGACATGGAAAAGCGTTGTTATTTTCCTTTGTTAACTTTTTCGGGTGAAGTTAAAAATTTTGCCAACCGTGAGGCGGTGTTTCCTTCTTCATTTGTTTCGCTTATACTATTGTTACTATAAATAATGTACGTTTTTGTGAATTCTGTCGCTTTTAAACAAACAAATCTAACATTTGATAAAACAAAAAATCACTTTTTTTAGTCCTTCAAAAAGGTATTGGGAAGGGTTTTTTCTATGAATTTCTGAGGTTGTTAGAAAAAAGGACATAATTCAAACAAAACTATACCAAAAGCGAAATTACTTGATTTGGAAAATAGAACGATTTGTTTGTAAAATAGCGTGATAAAATAGCGTTATTCTTTGGGTGAAATGTACAAAAAATAATCAAAAACTTTGTGGCAAATATATAATTGACAAGAACTTATCCTTTTTGTATTATAAAAGTAGCAGGATGGGGCTGTCTCGAGTGCACTGAAAACTACATTTGAGACAGCTCTTCTTTTATTATTATGATTTTAAATTTTTGGAGGCATATATGGCACGCAGTGAAATAAGAGTTTTCAGAAGGAACGGACATAACGCCGTGGGAAACGTTCTTCCCCTCTCGGAGATGAAGCTTTTCTCCGATTATACAAATCCCCTATTCGATAAGACAAGGGGCGAGTACATTGTCTCAAAGGCGGAGGAGTATCTCGAGGTAGATATGCCCCTCATCACCCTCGCCGATTACAGAGAGAAGTTCCTGACGGGTGTACGCTCTAAGTTCTATAACAAGTACGGTCCGAGACGTGACATAGCCTTCTACTGCACCCTTGCAGAGGTGTATGAAAGACGCGGAAGATTCATCGAGAAGATAGCCGATGCCGTATGGGCAATGCTCGAGGAGACCTCATGGTGCCTCCCCGCACATCAGGGCAGATCGCTCACACATCCCGAGTATCAGCTCCCCGAGGCACAGAACACCGAGACTCTCGCATCCCTCGACCTCCAGACCTCGCAGACTGCGGCGACTCTCGCTACCGTCCGCCATTTCCTGAAGGATGAGCTTGATGCGATATCCCCCTCGATCTGCAAGAGAATAGACAGAGAGATATACCTCCGTGCCGTCAGACCCTTGATAGCAGGCTTATACAGCTGGGCGGGCGAGAATTCGAGAGACTCTGTCTCCAACTGGTGTACTAATATCACCTCCAACGTCCTCTATGCCGGTGCTCTCACCGTCGAGGATATGGAGACAAGAGAGGCTCTCCTTAATAAAGCGATGCACAATTTCGATAACTTCACCGCCTCCTACCCCGAGGACGGCACGTGTGCAGAGGGCCCTGCGTATTGGGGTGCCGCTCCCGGTAACCTCTTCGACGGTCTTGAGATCATCGAGGATATGACGGGCGGTAAGATAAAGGTATACGACGAGCAGATCATCAGAAACATGGGCTCCTTCTGTGTAAATATGAATATCCACGAGGACTGGTACGTATGCTTCGCCGACTGCGGCTCCAAGATCCATCACTCGGGCGACGTTGTTGAAAGATACGGCAGAAAGTGTAAGTCTCCCGCCCTCGAGGCATTCGGACATAAGAACGCCTACGGTGCCGCAGAGTCCTACTACTTCTACGGTATGGCGTACAGAACTGTGAAGAACTGCTTCACACCCCTCGTAACCGAGAAGACCACCACGAAGGCGGATAAGTCGGTGTGGATGGAGGGTCACAAGATCGCCGTCTTCCGTGAGTCGGAGGACACCTCGAAGGGTCTGTTCTTAGCAACCAAGGGCGGCACGAACTCCGAGCCCGGCAACCATAACGATATAGGATGCCTCGTCATCTACTCGAACGGTAACCCCGTCATAGTAGACCCCTCGATAGGAAGCTATGATAACGAGTACTTCGGCAGAACGAGATACGACAGATGGTACACCAATGCGGCATACCACTCCTGCCCGACCTTCGACGGCATCGATCAGCTCCCTGGCAGAAACGGTATCCGCTACGCCTCCTCCGACGAGGTGTGCGACGTTGAGAAGAGATGCGTCTCTATGAATATAGCGGGTGCATATCCCGAAGAGGCAGGCATTCTCCTCTTAAAGCGTACCTCCATGCTCGAGGATGGCAGGATCACAATTACCGATGAGGTGAAGCTCGACCGTGAGAGAGTCATCGACTTCCACCTCACGAGCCACGCCGAGCCTAAGCCCCTCGGTGAGGGAAGAGTAGAGCTCGCAGACGGCAGAGTACTTTCCTATAATAAAGATCTCGAGCTCATCATAGAAAAGGTAGAAAACACGAAGCCCTTTGAGGACCTGCACTTCAAGTCCAAGTGGGGAACAGAGTGCCTGTGGCGTGTGGTTCTTCGTGTAAGTGCCAAGGAATATGAAGCCAAGCTTGTAATCGAGTAATGGCGTGCGATACGGAAAGGGACGGTAGAGAATTATGGCAAGAAGTGAGATAAGAGCATTCAAAAAGAACGGATTTACCGCAGCGGGCAACGTTCTGCCCCTCTCGGAGATGAAGCTCTTCATTGATTATAAGAATCCTACGGTGGATAAGACGAGAGGAGACTACGTGGTCTCGAAGGCGGAGGAGTATCTCGAAAAGGATATTCCCATGATCCCCCTCTCGCTGTACAGAGATAAATTCCTGACGGGTGTACGCTCAAGATATGAGAACGTCTACAACGTAAGACGTGACTGTGCGTACTACTGCACCCTCGCTGAGGTATATGAGAGACGCGGAAGATTCATAAATAAGATCGCCGATGCGGTATGGGCTATGCTCGAGGAGACCTCGTGGTGTCTGCCCGCTCATCAGTACACCTCCCGCACTCACCCCGAGTATCAGCTCCCCGAGGCACAGGACGGTGATAGCCTCGCAGGTCTCGATCTTCAGACCTCGCAGACGGCGGCAACCCTCGCAACCGTCCGTTACTTCTTCAAGGATGAGCTTGATGCTATCTCCCCCTCGATCTGCAAGAGGATCGATAAGCTCATTTATTTAAGAGCCGTCCGCCCCCTCGTCACGGGCAACTACTGGTGGGACGGAAGCAGTGCGAAGGGCACCGTATGTAACTGGTGCACCAACATTACCTCGAATATTCTCTATGCGGGAGCATTGACCCAAGAGGATATGGAGGTGAGAGTGAGCCTCCTCAACAGAGCAATGTATAACTTCGATAACTTCATCGCCTCCTACCCCGAGGACGGTACCTGCTCCGAGGGCCCCGCATATTGGGGTGCCGCACCCGGTAACCTCTTCGACGGCCTTGAGATCATCGAGGATATGACGGGAGGTAAGATCACCGTATACGACGAGCCTATCATCAGAAATATGGGCTCCTTCTGTGTTAATATGAACGTCCATGAGGATTGGTACGTGTGCTTCGCCGACTGCGGCTCCAAGCTCCATCACTCGGGTGACGTTGTTGAAAGATACGGCAGAAAGTGTAAGTCTCCCGCCCTCGAGGCATTCGGACATAAGAACGCCTACGGTGCCGCAGAGTCCTACTACTTCTACGGTATGGCTTACAGGTTCTTGAAGAATTACCATACCCCCATCGTTACCGAGATAACGAAGACCAACGCCGACAGGGCTGTGTGGATGGACGGTCACAAGATCGCCGTCTTCCGTGAGTCGGAGGACACCTCGAAGGGTCTGTTCCTCGCTACCAAGGGCGGCACGAACTCCGAGCCCGGTAACCATAACGATATAGGATGCCTCGTCATCTTCTCGAACGGTAAGCCCGTTATCATCGACCCTGCAATAGGAAGCTACAATAACGAGTACTTCGGTAAGACGAGATATGAGAGATGGTACACGAATGCGTCCTACCACTCCTGCCCGACCTTCGACGGTATAGACCAGCGGACGGGCGGTGTTGACGGTGTTCCTTATTCGTCGGCAGATGAGGTCTGCGACCTTGATAAGAGATGCGTGTCGATGAACCTTGCGGGTGCGTATCCCGCCGAGGCAGGGGTGCTCCTCTTCAACCGTACCTCCAAGCTCGAGGACGGCAGAATCACCGTCACCGATACGTTTAAGCTTGACCGTGAGAGAGTCATCGACCTCCACCTTACAAGCCACGCCGAGCCGAAGCCCTTAGGAGAGGGAAGAGTAGAGCTCGCTGACGGCAGAGTGCTCTCCTATAACAAGGATCTCGAGCTTATCATCGAGAAGATTGAGAACACGAAGCCCTTCGAGGACCTGAACTTCAAGTATATGTGGGGCACGGAGTGCCTGTGGCGTGTTGTCCTTCGTGTTACCGCTAAGGAATACGAAGCGAAGCTTGTAATTGAATAAAAATTCCCCAAAAAACGAGGAAACAGATATGAAAATCAGAAAAAGAATAGCGATAGCCATCTCGGTGCTTCTTGTGCTTGTGCTCTCGGTGTTCGCACTCGCTGACTCGGCGGATGCCACCGAATACACCGGTACGACCGAGGAGGTTATGACGCTTATTGGAAATTACGATAAGGCGAACTCTGCGAAGGGAAAGCTGAAGGCACTCGATGAGGCGATAGCATATCTTGCGACGGTCGACCCCGAGAGCGAGGGCATATCGGAGGTACATACCGAGCTTGATAAGAGAATACTCAATCTTGCGACCGTCTACCTTGACGAGCTTGGGGCGATGACCGCCACCGAGGATAAGCATACTGCGAGAGACGGAATCGAATCCTTCCTGACCCTCCACCCCTTCTATACCGAAATGACGGAGCAGGATGATTATCTCGCCTCCCTCGGTGAGGCTACCTCTCTAATCGCCGAGGAGTATCTCGCAAGGCTGAAGACCGAGAGCGATCCCGATGCAAGACATGCAACCACCGATAAGGTGTATCTTCTCATCTCTTCGTATTCTCCTACGCTCAGAAACGATTTTGGAGGAGAGCTTCTCATGGAGAACTTCGATACTGCGAGGGCGTATCTTCTCCTTGCTGACGGCGAGACCTCCTCAGCGAGGCTCGGTGCACTCATAAGACAGATCGACGGCTTCCTCCGTGACCACTACGTAGAGAGCGAGCCCGATGAGCTTGAGGCATTCGAGAACGCCCTGTCGGGTGTGCGTCTTGAGTATGCGAGCCTCAAGGCAGATGCTTTCTTGAAGACACATAATGCCGCACATCTCAAGGATTTCAACTCCCCCATAAGAGTAGACCGTGACTTCGACACTAAGGTAACGGGTGTCCTCACCCCCATGGGCAATACCTCGAACGGTGTTCTCCTCTCCTACGTTGGCGAGGACTCGGGCATGGACGGTGAGAATAAATACTATACCGTCCGCTTCGACAAGGAGAAGACCCACGTGCGTACCTCCATGGACCTCACGTCCGTAAAGGATGCGGCGGTTATCGAATTCGATATCACCACCTTCGACCGTCTGCCCGACAGATGCATCTGGTTCGAGGACGTCGGAAGGGCTAACGGCACGTCCTGGTCGATCATGTATTTCTCCATCACCCCCGAGGGTCACATAGCGACCGATGCCGCAGGCTCGGATATCATATTCAAGAACGCTATCATCCCCGGTCAGTGGGCACATATCTCGCTCACCGTGGAGCATTCGACCGGCGACATCAAGCTCTACCTCGACTATGAGCTCATCTATGAGACTAACAAGTGTCACCCGACATATGGCTACACCTACTCGCCCGAAACGCTTATCATAGGTGCCAATCCTACCACTAAGGGTGCATCGGTATCCTTTGATAATGTTCAGGTCTATACGGGACATTCTCCCCGTGACATATACGTTTATAACTCGCTCTCGGATGAAGGCTTATTCCTCCACTACGTCAGCGAGATAGACAATTCCGATCTCACTCCTAAGGCGAGAAAGGAATATTACGACTCTGCGAAGAGTGCTCTTTCCTCCTATTACAGCGAGGGTGTATATCTCACGGACAACGTGGATATTAACAATGCGGTCGATAAGCTTCTCGCCTTCGACTACGATGCTCTCAGGGTCGAGCTCGGCGATAAAAACCTTGACGGTTACTCGAAGCTCTTTGACAAGCTCTCTTCGATAGCCCCCGGTGAGAAAACGCTCTCGCTCCGTAAGTATTGGCTCGCTGCGTGCGACAGCTTCTTAGGCTCGACGGGCGGAATCATAACGTCGGGTGAACTTCACTCGTACATCTCCGAGAAAATAGCCGAGGAGAGATACCGCATAGATATCGAGACCATGGCAGACGAGTTCACGATGCACGTAAATGCATTCTATTCCGCATCCACAGTGGCACTCAAGAAGACGAGCTGTGAATCGGCTCTTTCGCTCCTTGAATATATCAATTTAGAGGTGCTTGGGGATAAATCACTCTACCCGAGCTTCTATCAGGCTCTGGAGCTTTCCTATGAGATGGAGAATATACTCTACGAGACGGTCTGCATAGATAATTCGAAGAAGCTTCTCGCTTGCGTTCAGTACGTCATGCAGTGTGCACCCGAGAGGGAGGACTGGGATGCAAGCTACGATAAGCTCAAGGGCTACGTTGCACAGGCACGCGTCATAATAGCAGGCGGTCAGTACGATAAATATTACAGGGAGCTTTACAAGGTTCTTGAGGACTTCGCTCCGATGAATGAATACTTCTACGGAAGACTTCAGGAAAGTCACAGGGAGCATATTATCTCCGAGCTTGCACGCTTCGATGAGTCGACCGTCTTCTTTGAGAGATACGGTATTCTCGTAAAGCTTGACGAATACATAAGTGCAGATGACGTTGACAGGGACCGTGAGGATATCCGTCCCCTTGTCGAGAGAGTGGAAAGAGAGCTTGTCCTCATAAAGGATGAGGAGGCGGAGTACGATGAGATTCTTAAGGAGAACACTGAGAAGTTCATCAAGCTCTGCGAGGGGCTTCTCGGCTCTGTCGATTACGCTACCATTAAGCGTATAGTCACCGAGGCATCCGTTTACTACTACACGATGAACGTTGATATGGCGTCCTGCCAGGATGCTCTGGCGGTCTACCGTGTCAGACGTAACGAGCTGATCCTTAAGGAGAGCGTGGCGGAGGAGTTCATCCTTCTCGCTGAGGTTATCGATACCGAGAGAGATGATGCTCTTTCGATGATTCTCGACTGCTACGCATACGTGGACACAGTCGATAGGGATGTGCCCGGTGTTGACGGTGCACTCAAGCTTCTTGAAGAGAAAATGGCAGAATACGATGCATCGGTCGAGGCAGTTAATTCCGAAATCGAGGGCACGCTTCTTGCCTCTGCATACCTGAGAAACATATCCGGATTTGGCTCGTTCATCACGCTTATTGTAAGCACTATGATGGGCTGATGAAACCAAGAAAGGAATTCAAATGAAAAGAGTATTTAACAAGCTGACAGCACTTATTTTGTCGCTGTCGGTCATCCTTCCTACGTTTTTACTCCTCCCGAGTGTTAAGGCTGAGGATGAGGGCGGGGATGAGATAACCGTAGCTTACAACAGAGAGTACGAGGACGGCTGGAACTACGATAACGGCTTCGACCTCAGTATGAAATGCGACCTTGACGTGAACCTCACTTACGTTAAGATGAGTGCATCATGGTACAATTATTATATGCGTCTTTCCGCAGGAGGAGACAGAGGAGGCTACGTCTCCATTCCTCTTGGCGAGAAAGCTCCCACCGAGGGTAAGATATTCTTCGAGTTCGACCTTAAGGCGAATGAGGGTAACAATATCGGCGGTGCTGTAATGATCGCAGGTGTGGGCGATGAGGCAATCCTCTCCCACGTTGTGTCGATGGTGGATGGCGAGCTCTTCCTCCTCGGCGAGTCTGCGGGCACGGTTCCCACCTCCTTCGAGAGTATAGTGTTTACCTTCGACCTCGACTACGGCACCGACGGAAGAGGCGAGGCGGGCGAGATGCTCGCTACGGTTACCTATGACGGTCTTACCTTTGAGAGGGTGTACAAGACTCGCTCGGGTGTCGGTCTTTCAGGCGTCTACCTCGGTGCTCAGGAGAACCTCGTAGGCTATGAGAGAGACGGCGATGAATATTTCCTCGATAACGTTCGCCTCTACTTCGGCAGTGAGGCTCCCTGTGAGCTTAATAAGATCGATTACGGCTATGCTGTAAATATCACCGTTCCCCGTGACTTCCCCGTGCTCGGCACGGGCTCTGTCGGAGGCTACCTCTCGGGCTCTCCCGATTTCGAGGACAGACTCCCCGAAGGATCGGAGGGCGTGTACGTCTACTTCAACAGATATTTCTCGGACGGCTGGGATTACGACGTCGGATTTACCAACACGGTTAACGAGAGAGGAAACGATTTCGAGATCGCTACCGATTACTCCGCCGAGGTTGGTAAGGGCGATGCAGGATATCTCAACTACTATTGGCAGTTCACGCAGAGAAATATACAGAACGGATTCCTGACCCTCGAGACCTCGATGGTCGCTCCCAAGAATAAGGGTAAGATATACGTTGAGTTTGATCTCAAGGCGTGCGACGGTGCAACCATTCCCGGTATGATAGCTATTCTTACCCCGGGTACACCGATACTTGAGTTCACTCTTATGAGCCTTGATAAAGGTAACCTCACCGTCCTCGGTGAGACTGTCGGACGTATCTCGGAGGAGTGGTGTCATATCGCTCTTGAGATCGACCTTGACTACGGCCCCTCGATCGGCAACGACTGTGCTATCAAGTACACCGCTTACGTAGGCTCGGAGGGCAAGAAGGTAGAGGTAGTCAAGTACCTCCAGAATTCAACCTCCGCTATAAGAGGTCTGCGTCACCTGAGAATAGGCAGAGGCGGTACAACTAAGTTCCATGAGGGCGACTGGTACGGACTTGATAACCTTCAGGTCTATTCCGCTCCCTACTTCGCAGAGCTTGACGATTCCGTATGCGGATCTATCATTAACCCCAATACCACCAAGGACTTCTCGGTAAACTCGGATGATGGTGCACCGTCCGTTGCGGATATTGCGGATGCATCTCTTACCATGAAGGTCGGCTCGAATAACGCACTCCTTAAGGGTGAGAAGATCAAGCTCTTCGAGGACTCTGACGGAAATGCGTACGGAGGCCCCTTCAAGGAGAACGGCAAGGTCATGGTGCCCCTCGAGCCGATCCTTAACTACACCTCCACACCCGTAAGATACAATTCATCGAAGCTCGCCTGCGATATCTTCATCGGCGGAGAATACCGTTCCATCGCGGTAGGCAGAGACACCATAATGGTAGCGGGTAAGGAATATAATCTCGCTCACGCACCCATGCTCAAGTCCTTCGGTGAGAACCGGATCGTTTTCATCTGTCTTGATGACGTGGAGCGTATCTTCGGCGGCTTCTACGTTACGTGGGATGAGGTCGGATTTATCTCGATCGTTGAGAAGTACGATGATTACGTGAACCGTGACAGCCACGAGGAATTTATGCTGGAGACGATGAAGAGATTCATCTATGACGAGGTCTCCGAAGGTGAGATATATCAGATGGCGTACGAGCACACTAACGGCTTCGATCATCCTTATCTCTATACTACTCAGGAGAGATTTGACGAGCTCTACGCCGTATATCACTCCGTCCCCGGAGACGAGATATATGACGAGGATCTTTTCAGATATATTCACGAGGCGGTCAAGTACGCTGACGAGTACGTCAGAAAATATGCGAAGCTCGAGGAGAACGAGACCGTTTACGTCGGACTTATGCAGGGAAGATGGCAGTATAGCTCTCAGGGTATCGTCTCGAAGTGGGATACGTCCCCCTCGTCCGACAACCACTCGATAGCGGTACAGCCCTATCCCGACTCTAACGGATATGACCCCGCGGGCGGACGTCTGAACATCCTCTCGGACGGTGAGACCTGCGTTTCCATGGCGGCTGAGGCTGTTGCCTTCGCTTATCAGGTGACGAGGGACGAGAAGTATGCGAGATTCACCTACGATCTCTCCTACGCTCTCTGCCAGTGGCAGCACTGGAGCCCCGGTCACTACCTCACTGCGGGTGAGACCGCAAGAAACCTCGGTATCGCCTACGACTTCCTCTACGATGCGTGGATTGAGCTCGGACTCGATCCGAAGCCCATCCGTGACGGTATAAATAAGCACACCACCTATACTGCGTGGCGTTCGCTTAACAACCTCGCTCCCGAGTATACCGACCTTGACGGATATAACGGCTCCCGCTGGTGGAGGCATATCGGTAACTGGAACCCCGTATGTGCATCGGGTGTCCTTGTAGCCGCATTCCTCTCGATGGAGGATCCGAATTACGTTGAGGATGCATCCTTCGTAGCATCCAAGACCATTTATTACCTCGGCCAGAACGGATTTAACTACTACGGCTTCGACGGCTCCTACCGTGAGTCTGCGGGATATTGGTGTGCGACCATACGCTTCAGCCAGTACTGCATACTCGCCGTTATGAATACACTCGGTACAGACCTCGGTCTTCTTGACGCACCGGGTATGGATATTACAAACTACTTCGGCTTCCAGGTGGAGTCGAGTGACTACGTGAGGTGGAATTACCACGATGACTGGCTCGGCTCACAGCCCAGCTGGTGGCTCTACACCTCGGCATATCTCTTTGAAAATCCCGACTTCGCCGCTCTCCGTGCACATCACCTCAAGACGGGTAAGAACTCGTACAGATGGGATGCTATCTGGTATTCGAAGCCTGAGGGCGGAACTTCAAATCTGCCTCTTGACTACGTGATGGAGAGCATTGATGCCTCGGTTTCCAGATCCTCATGGGATTCGGGTGCACTTTATGCGGGCATCATGGGCGGTGTCAATAACGTAGCCCACGGTCAGTACGATTCGGGCAACTGGATCTATGAGAATAAGGGAATCCGTTGGTTCTGCGACCTCGGTGCGGACGACTACAACCTATACGGCGGAGGCCTCGGAGGCGGATATTATAAGTACTCCGCAGAGGGTAACAACACACTCGCCTTTGCCAGCGACCTTGACGTCTTCCCCCACGGTATGGCACTTACCAAGGGCGGAGAGATCATCTACTCGAACATAAATGAGCACGGCTCGGCAACCGTTATCGATCAGTCGCAGATCTACGGAGCCAGTGATTACGTCTCATATGCAAGACGTGGAATGTTCGTTACCAATGACAGAAGCACCGTTGTAATTCAGGATGAGGTCAACCTCACCATGATCCAGGACCTCTATTGGTTCGCTCACTTTGATACGAGAGATATCGCAACCTACAAGCTCAGTGAGGACGCCAAGACCTGTATTATGAAGTCGAAGCCTGATAAAAGCGGCAAGACCTACACACTGAGAGTGTCTCTCATTACTGCTAACCGCGGACTCAAGTTTGAGATATGGGATACCTACAAGTACGTTCTTGATACTCCCGAGCAGGGCTACTCCTACTCGATGAACGGAATAGCAGAGCAGAAGAGAGATCAGTATAAGAAGCTCGTCATTGACGGCTCGGGCGTTCTTAAGTTCGAGGTTGCGGTGGTAATTGAGCTGATCGATGAGGAGAATCCCGTGGACGTAGGCTACAAGCTCGGCTGGGAGGGACAGAAGACGGCACTCCGTCCTATGCTCACCTGGGTTCCCGAGGCTGACAGCCGTGAGCATCTCGACCCGACAGGTCCGCAGCTTACACCTAAGCCTACACCCTCGCTTTACTCGCTACTCTCTTACGGTGACAGCCTCGCAGACTATGCTATGCTGAAGGATATCCCGTCAGAGGAGAGGGAGGAGATATTCGATCTGCTTGCCAACGTCGAGCACGTCCTCTACCGCTTCGGCAGAGATCATGACAACGAGGAGCTCGACGCCGTGATTGAGCTCTACGATAAGATTAAAGCAACCTACGATAAATATTTCGATCCGATATCCTCTGCGACCGATGACGTCTATTCCGTCGTCACAGGTCTCGTCGGTGTCGGTTAAGTGAATTCTTTCGGTGATTAAAGGCTCCCTCCGGGGGAGGGAGCTGTCACCGGAGGTGACTGAGGGAGCCTCTGTCAGATTTAATTTTCGGCTTGCTCCTTCCGTCACTCGCTACCCGAGAGCCGCTTTGCTACACATCGGGGAAGGCAAGGCTTATACATTCCTTTCTGTCCACGTCGGCTTGATATGAACAGGAAAGAGCGTAAAAGCTCTACTCAATTTGCTTACGCAAAAATCAAAATAAATTTTTTAGAAAGGAAGAAAGCAAATGAAAAAATTCGCGAAATACTTAGTGCTGTTCTTAGTTGTAGCGGCACTCGCGAGCGTTTTCGCATTCGCAGTTGCGGCAGACGAGCCTGATACTGCAGCGGAATCGACCGCGTGGACACCCTCGGGAGACTATGAGAGTATCTCCTACGGTGTCTGGAAAACAGAGGCAGAATATCTTGCAGGAAACGCTCCTACCGTTGAGTGGTTTTCGACTGATACTACTGCCGCAAACTATTCCGAGACTCTCGTTTATAATGTACACGGAGGCTACTACCGTATCTTCACCGATACAATCAAGGTAGGGGTTCAGTTCAGAAACAAAGCTGCTTGTGTTGTCGACCTCGGAGGTCACACCGTTGGTAGTGCTTCTGCAAAGCAGCTTGGATTCTACTGCGAGAAGGACATGACTATCAAGAACGGTACATGGTACACAGGAAGCCAGATCCAGGGCTATGCAACCTATACCTTCCAGAACCTCGACCTTCATCAGTCTAACAGTAACTTCTGCTATGGCTTCTACGGTAATATGAAGTTCATCAACTCCACTATCACCACCACGGGTGCAGGTGGAAGCTCGGGTATCTTCTTCATTGATTCCTACGGCATTTCCGCCCACGGTAAGCCTCTCGGCACAAGATCGATCGAGTTCTATAACTCTGACTTAATCATCGCGAGCCCC
>JAZQYD010000056.1:0-25008 GCA_045633405.1 Eubacteriales bacterium
GTTATGGAAGTGCGGATTGTAGAAATAATATGCGGTTAAGCAAATATCCATTTTTTTATCTGCCTACGATATTGTATCATCAATTTGACCAATTGTCAAGAGAAAAAAGTCGAGGGATGCCGTTGGTTTGCCGTTGGCAAAATTAAGTCATTGGACGAGAGAAAATAAAGAAATAAATCATCGTATTTTGTTAAAAAGGCACCCGTGAGGGTGCCTTTGCGTTATGAAAGGTCAGGAATATTAAAGGTGTAATCCACCTTGATATCCTCTTTGCCGAGGCAGGGGATGTATTCAATGCTCTTTATAGCTACTCCGGGATGCGGATTTTCATATTCGGTTACGTAAGTGTAGCCGTCATCCTGCAATATCGGAATTGTAGTATAAGTAGTCTCCATTACCGATGCCGTGGCAGAGTTTTTGTCGTGCGGACCGATATTGGTACCGTATTTGACGGGGAGCAACCGTTTTTCTCCGTCACTGTAAATAAGCTTGTAGTGCCCGAGAAGATATTCCTCATCCGTTGCAAAGTATCCGCACCAAAGCGACTTAAATTTGATCGAGCAATGTGACGTGTGAGAAACCTTTAAGGGGTGCTTGATTTGCGATAAATACATATTGTGCAATTCACTTATGGCAATAGCTGTAACAGCATCCTTATCGGGAGTGTCGAATATACTGCTTGTGAGAGCATAGGCTGAGGTTATCAAATTCAAGTATTGCATATTTCTCTGCATATATTCGGGGGCTAGAGATCCCCAGTTTGATACGACTCCCCCCTTGACACCTCTTTTTATTCTCTCTCTGAAATGCACACAGCTTCTTGCGGAGAAGTTTCCGAATATAACCTTGAAGCCTCTCGAGTGAAACTCATCATCGAGATGCTCTCCGAATTGCCAATACCAATGAAGATACGTAACGTCATCGGGGAGCATATCCGCACAGCGGAACATATCGGGCACTTGGAATTTTACACCGTTGCAATCTGACTCGTCATACCATCCGCCGATTTTGTAGCCGTTATAGTTCATTCTCGCCTTTAGTAGCTTCTCAGCCCATATAATCGTAGATATTCCTTGCTTCTTCAGATATTCGTTAATAACCTTGACGTCATTTGCATAGATGGCGGCAGGGTCTTTTCCTTTGCATCTTTCGCATATACCTACGGTATAGAATTCATCGTGACCGATATTTATACGTGACGGCGAAAATACCTCTATAACCTCATCAAGTATATCAAATACTATCTGATAGGTTTTAGGATGATTCGGACAATAGGTGTCGGGATACGGATCGTCCTGCCTCTCGCTTATCTCAGGATATGCCATGCATATATAATCGGAATGGCTGAGAGTCGGACATTCTGGAATTATTTCAATTCCGCATTCACGGCATCGCCTTGCTATTTCACGGCATTCTTCCTTAGTGAGATAGGAGCCGTCGCCGTTTTCGTAATGAATGGAGTTCTTTTTCCAGTGCTGACTGTACTGTATTTCATCGGAGCGTCCCGAATATCTGCTGACATCCTCGCAGAACTTGACCCACTCCTCGTTGATGCGTGGGTGCCTTTCGTACTCCATGGCACCTCCGACCTCGAGAATGATCATATTGTATTTGTAGTATACAAGAAGATCAAGCATATTATAAAAGTCGGGAAGGGATGCTCTGCCGGGCATATAAATTCTATACCCACGCTCGCCGGATGCAGGGACGTCGTAGATCTCGCCCGTTCGCAACAGCTCGTTTTTGGAAAGGTACATAAGTGTGGAGAGTGCGATAATGAAAGCACGCGGATTCGTAGTGTATACCTTGGTACGTATCCCGAATTCTATGAGATAGCTTTCGGATAGATCATCGGACAGCTTGAGGTCAGTTTCTTCTACCTTGATCTTCTCACCGAATACCTCTGTGCATCCGACAGTGGATGCTTGCGACTGTGCATTATTGCGGTGGGCAGATGCGACCCTTTCTTTATCAACTATAAAAGCGATGCTTTCGATTTCTTCTTTATCTGTGTTCTTCTCGCTTGTATAGCCTTTAAGCTTTGACTTAATATAGTCCTTGTGGATACAATCGGGAATAATAAGCGAGGTGCTCTCGCTTATGTAAAGGGCGTGCTCGCCATCAGGAATAGGAGTGAATGTCATGATTTCCATAGTCTCTCTCATTTCAGGATGAATTATATTTAGCATAACACAAAAATGAATAGAAGTCAATAGGTTATAGTGCATGGTAAAAGTAGTTTTTTCTATTCCCAAAGTGGGCATAATAGGGTAGAATAAAATCAAATATAAAAGACGAGGTGCGATATGCATAACGAGATAAAAATAAGACCGTCAGGCTGGTTGCTCGAGTTTTTGAATACACAGATGAAGGGTCTGACAGGACATATAGAAGAGGCTGGCTTCCCGTACAACACCGTCAAGTGGAATAAGGGTGAGACGCCCTGCAATGACGGTAACCCCGAATGGTGGGTCTACGAGCAGGTCGCATATCACATAGACGGCTACACCCGCACTGCGATACTCCTCGATGATAAGGCGGCTATAAAGAGAGCAGAGGATATGATATATTCCGTGCTCCTCTCTCCCGATGAGGACGGCTATCTCGGACCTCGCATTATCAAGGATGGTGAGAATCTCAGCCGTTGGCCCCACGTGGTATTCTTCCGTGCGTGCATGGCTCTTTATCAGTATAATTCCGATCAGCGTATCATCGAAGCTATGCGTAACCATTTCCTAAACGAGAGGGACGGGCACTGTGCGTGGCGTGATATGAACAACGTCGAAATAATGCTTTGGCTCTACGGTGTCACGGGTGACGGTAGGTTTCTCGAATACGCTGAGTCGACCTACAAGAAATACAATGACAGACATGGCTCGGATAGCATAGATGAGGTTTCACTCTCGAAGAGAAAGCCTAAGGAGCACGGAGTGTCACATAACGAATATCTTAAGCAAGGAGCCATCCTCTTCTCGCATACGGGAAGGAAGGAATACCTTGACGTCTCCGTGTCCGCATTCTCGAAAATGGAGAAGTTCTTTATGCTCCCCGGCGGATGCATATGCAGTAACGAGCATATGGTTGACAACAAGTATTACCAGACCTATGAGACCTGCGACATCACCGATATGACGTGGAGCCTCTCCTATCTCTACAACGCCACGAATGATTCAGCATACGGAGACAAGATCGAGAGGTGCGTCTTCAATGCAGGACTCGGAAGTGTGCTCGATGATTTCAGGGCTCTGCAGTATTTCTCGGGTGCAAATCAGGTAACTCTCGGCTACGGCTCAAATCAGAATGACCGTGGCATCACCACCGATTGGATGCGTTATGCACCCAACCCCGGCACAGCCTGCTGTCCCGGAAATGTAAATAGATTTATGCCAAATTACATATTTAATATGTGGCAGAGTGATGGCAAGACGGTTGTATCGAGACTCTTCGGACCGAGCGAGGTCACAGTAAAAACGGAAGACGGCGACGTCTTCATCCGCGAGAAAACGGCGTATCCGTTTGATAATTCCGTCCACTATATTATCGATACAAATACCCCGTTTACACTCTCGATACGTGTTCCCGAATTTGTTAAAGCGATGACGGTGGCAGGGGTAAAATATGAGAAGGATGCCCTCGCAGGCAAGTCGTTTTTAGACTGTCACGTATCACGAAGCGAGACCGTAACCGTGACCTTCGATTATGAGACGGAGGAGAAGAGAAGTGCTCCGGGGGTATATCTTACACACGGACCTCTGGTATTTTCTCTCCCCATCGCCGAGACACGTGAGGAGGTATTTGATAAGACGGCAGGTGAGAATTATCCCGCATATAATATGTATCCCGCGAGCGAGTGGAGGTATGCTCTTACAGGAAATTATTCCTTCTTCAGAGGTGGGGTAAAGGATTCCTTGGACGTAACGGTTATGCCGTATATCATCGTTTCCGCAAGGAGAATACTCAACCTTTCGCCCGATAAGAGTGACCCGCTATACGTAAAGGGAAGGCGTAATTATAAGCTCTCTGATTACACCTTTACACCAAGACTTCTGAATAATTCAAGGCTTAGGCTTAACTCCGATGAGGTATCTTTGAAGCTTATTCCTTACGGACTCTGTAACCTCAGAATGACGGTTTTCAATAAAGTAAACAAATAAAAAAGGCGAATTACACCCTGATCCTTTTGCTTGATTTCGGAGTGTAATTCGCTTTTATTTAGTTTATTCTCTTTTTGTATTCCGTCGGTGATACGCCCACGTTCTTCTTAAATGCACGGGAGAAGATGTGTATCGAGGAATAGCCGAGCATATCCGCCACACGGCTGACGGGTGTGTCCTTCCTGAGAAGCCTCTTCGCCTCGCCGGTCTTAAGCTCGGTGTAGTATTCGATAGGGCTCTTTCCTATCTGCTCCGAGAATATCTTACAGACCTGAGATTTACCCATAAAGAACTTGTTGCATATGTCCGCCAGCGTCAGCGTACCGTAGACGTTGTCGGTGAGATAAGCGGTCATAAGCTCGAAAAGGGACGTCTGTGCGAGCTCTCTTGAGTCCTCGCTCCTCTTTGCGGTGGTGGACGTCTCGTCACCTCCACGGTAGAGAATAAGGAGCAGCTCTGTGAGATAGCACTCGAGAAGCTGAAGAGAACCCTCCTTGGCGTTTGAGAAGTCGAGAGGATTCATATTGCTGTATTCACCGGGCATACCGCCGAGTGCCTTGTCCGCCTCCTTCATGAAAAGGGAGAGAAGGGTCTTCTCGGTCTTTCCGAGAGTGAATATCTTCTTATTGAAGAACTCCATAGCGGGGCTCTTACAGGTGAATGATATGACAAGCATATTGTTGGGATCGACACCGTTAGAAACGTGTGCGTGCACCTCCATAGGCTTGTTGAAGACGAGCTGTCCCTGCTCGACTATCTGACCTATGCCGTCGGCTATCGCATTTATCTTACCGGAGTCGACGTACATGATCTCCCAGAAGTCATTCTTCTGGGGCGGATGAGTGAAATCCTTGCCGAACTCGAAGTAGTAAATGGAGTGAAAGCCCTCTATGACAAACTCTCTTTTTATCGGATGCAATATAAAGTCCATAACGTCCTCGCGGAATAATTGGTAAATAATTAGTAATCAAGGGTAAATACATTTTATTATAATTATTGTATCATATAAATGGTATAATGTCAAGGTATGGTTGTTTGTTTATTGCAAATGTCCAAATAACGGTTTTAAATCAAAAACTCGTTTTTGCATCTGCGGAGAACTTGACAAACCGTATGACGAATACACGCTAATTAGTAATTATTTGAAAAGGAGATAACAAAATGGGAAAACAGACAGACTTCCGCTACAACACAGGTGCTACTAAGGTTCCGTGGGCTGCAGTCGGAGAGAACTACAATACTAAGGATCTTATGGAGATCATCAGCTTCCTTATGCAGGGAGAGGGCAAGGAGTATGACGATGCTATTGCCGCAGTTTATGAGCAGATAAAGAAGCTTGATAAGGTATCCACACCTCCCGGAAAGCTTTCTCTCGGTGCTCAGGTTGAGGCGGCTGAGGCTGCTTGTAACGAGTATCTCGGCACCGGCACCTCCACCTTCGTTACCAACGCTACCGCAGGCTTTGAGATCGCTTATAAGTATGCGAACCTCAAGGAGGGCGACGAGGTTATCGTTCCCGCTATCACCTTCATCGCTACCATGGCTTACCCCCTTGCAGTAGGTGCTAAGCTTGTATTTGCAGACGTAGATCCCCGCACTATCAATATGGATCCTAAGGACGTTGCTAAGAAGATCACCCCCAAGACTAAGATGATCGTTCCCGTACATATCGGCGGTTATCCCGTTGACCTTGACCCCATCCTCGCTCTCGCACGTGAGAATGATATCCTTGTTCTTGAGGACGCTGCTCACGCATTCGGAGCTATGTACAAGGGAAGAATGGTCGGAACCATCGGCGATTTCGCTTCCTTCTCCTTCCATGAGGTTAAGAATATTACCTCCTTCGGTGAGGGCGGTATCGCTACTACTAACATCGAGGGCTTCGGTCCCGAGATGAAGAGAGCACGCTTCTTCGGTACTGATTTCTCGAAGCCCATCAAGGATTGGCTCTACAACGTTACTCCCATTCAGGGTAAGTACGGCCCCTTCGTTGCTCTTAACTCCTCGACCACTGAGATTCAGGGTCTCGGACTTAAGCTTCAGGTTGCGAGAAACGAGGAGATAATCGCAGAGCGTCGCAGAGCTGCTGAGTATCTTAACAGCCGCTTCGCTGAGTGTGATGCTCTTATACCTCAGGATCTCGGTAACGATGATATTAAGCCTACCTTCCACCTCTATCTTCTTCAGATAGATCCCGCTAAGGCAGGCGGCGACGTACAGACTCTTAAGCGTAAGCTTGAGGAGAAGAGCGTTACCAACATTCCTCACTTCGGTCCTCTTTACAGATTCCAGATCGTAGCGGATATGGGCTATGACGTTGATGCTATCGCTAAGTCCTGTCCTGTTTGCGAGGAGGTATTCTATAAGAGATTCACTCACCTTCCTCTTTACGGTCTTTCCGACGAGCAGCTTGAGTATATGGCTGACGCTGTTCTTGAGGCTGTTAAGGAAATGCAGGAAGGCAAGTAATTCGGTTATTGATTTTATCTTTTAAAATAGAAAGGCGTATATCATGGCTAAAAAAGAAGATCTTGTAATGAATGGCTCCGGTGTAGAAGAGATTGGCTTCCCCGGTTGGCCTCAGTTTGCTCCCGAGGTACCCGAGGAGGTTACCAAGGTTCTTAATTCCGGTAAGGTTAACTACTGGACAGGTAAGATCGGTATGCAGTTCGAGGAGGAGTTCGCTAAGTGGGCAGGTGCTGACTTCGCTATCTCCTGTACCAACGGTACCGCAGCACTTCACATCGCTCTCTCCGCTCTCGGCGTAGGTCCCGGTGATGAGGTCATCGTTCCTTCCTATACCTTCATCGCATCCTCGTTCTCCGTTGTTCAGGCGGGTGCAGTTCCCGTGTTCGGTGACGTTACCGAGGATCACACCCTCGATCCTAAGTGCATCGAGGCTCTCATCACTCCTAAGACCAAGGCTATCGTTGTAGTTCACCTCTACGGCGTAGTTGCAGATATGGGCCCCATCATGGAGATTGCTAAGAAGCATAACCTCTACGTTGTTGAGGACTGTGCTCAGGCTATCGGCGGTAAGTACAAGGATACTATGGTAGGTCTTGTAGGTGACGTCGGATGCTATTCCTTCTGCCAGTCTAAGCACTTCACCACCGGCGGTGAGGGCGGTATGGTTATCACTAACAATGAGGATCTCGCTTGGGAGTGCCGTTCCTTCCGTGACCACGGCTACGACGTTCGTACCCGTATGAACATGCTTGCTCTTGAGGAGAAGCTTCCTTATATCCACAGAAGAGTCGGCTTCAACTACCGTATGACTGAGATGCAGTCCGTAATCGGTCTTTGCGAGCTTAAGAGATTTGATAACTGGAACCTTAAGCGTCGCTTTGAGTACGCTGATATGTACGATAAGGCATTCACCGGCCTCAAGGGAATTAAGGCTATCCCCGTTAACAATGCTGAGCGAAAGAACGCATACTGGTGGTACCCCATCCTTATCGACCTCGACGTTGTTGATATCCCCGCTAAGGACTTTATCAAGGAGCTTATCGGTATGGGTATTCCTTGTAGCGGTATTCTTTGGCCCGAGAGCTATCTCGAGCAGGCATATCAGGACGGCGTAGGCTTCGGAGAGGCTCATTTCCCCTTCAAGTCCAAGGAGTACACCGATCCTAAGACTGTTGATTACTCTAAGGTTGTTTGCCCCGTTGCAAGATCGCTCCGCGATCAGACCGTATCTCTCTTCCTCCATCCCACTTGGGAGCGTGAGCACATTGAGAAGGTAATTGCAGCTGTTAAGGCGGTAATTGCAAATCATTCTAAGTAATATTCGGGGCCTTCGTATTCGGGCATAACCGAACAAAAAACGGCAGAGGTGTTGTTGTAATGCAGTACCTCTGTCGTTTCTTTTTGCAATCTTAAAAAGTTTAGGTCGAAAACCTACGGTTTTCTTCGTTTTGTTGATTTTTGTTTTCTATCCTCGCTCGCCGTACTCCTGTACGGCTCTCGCTCGTCAGACTAGGATTTCTGCACCAAATCCGTTTACCCCGTCTGCCGCCTTTGGGCATAACCGCAAACAAAAATAAAGAGAGGCTCTCATGCGAGAACCCCTCTTTTTCTATTTAAAAGATTAGATGTTGAACTTCTTTCTCGCTACGTACGAGGTGTGAAGTGCATGGTGAGCCGCGTGGCAACCGTATCCGCCCTTGAAGAAGTTGTCATAAACTTCCTTAATAACGGGGTTGTTGTGAGACTTACGCATCTCCATCTGACGATCCTGGTCGTAGAGAGCCTTAGCTCTTACAGCCTTGAGATCAACAGTATCACGTACGTGCTGAGGCTGAATGGGCTGACCGCCGCCGTTTACACAGCCGCCGGGGCATCCCATGATCTCAACGAAGGTCCAATCTGCCTCGCCGGACTTGATCTTGTCCATAACGAGCTTAGCGTTAGCAGCACCAGAAGCAACTGCAACCTTGATCTCGAGACCTGCGATGTTGTAGGTAGCCTCCTTGAGACCCTCAGTACCTCTAACCTCGTTGAACTCGATCTCCTAGTTATCCTTGCCGGTGAGAACGTCGTTAGCAGTTCTGAGAGCTGCCTCCATAACGCCGCCGGTAGCACCGAAGATAACAGCAGCACCGGTATCAACTCCGAGAGGACAGTCAAACTCCTCGTCGGGAAGGGCGGTGAACTTAAGACCTGCTCTGCCGATCATTCTTGCAAGCTCACGGGTGGTGAGAGCAACGTCAACGTCAGCGATTCCGTTACCTGCAGCAGACATATCGTCTCTGCCTACCTCGAACTTCTTAGCAGTACAAGGCATGATGGATACTACGAAGATATCCTTGGGATCATATCCCATCTTCTCAGCCCAGTAGGTCTTGATGAGAGCTCCGCCCATCTGCTGAGGAGACTTACAAGAGGAGAGGTGACCGATCATATCGGGGTAGTAGTACTCACAGAACTTAACCCATCCGGGCGAGCAGGAGGTGATCATAGGAAGGGTTCCGCCGTTCTTAACTCTCTCGAGAAGCTCGGTAGCCTCCTCTACGATAGTGAAGTCTGCAGCGGTATTGGTGTCGAATACCTTCTCGAAGCCGAGACGGCGGAGAGCTGCAACCATCTTACCCTCAACGTTGGTTCCGATAGGCATATCGAAGCACTCACCGAGAGTAGCTCTGATGGAGGGAGCGGTCTGCACTACAACGTGCTTGGTAGGATCAGCGAGTGCAGCCCATACCTTGTCGGTATCGTCACGCTCAACGAGTGCGGCGGTAGGACATACAGCGGTACACTGACCGCAGGAGATACAGGGAGTCTCACCGAGAGTCATATTGAAGGGCTGTCCGATGCAGGTATCAATACCTCTGTTGTTAGCACCGATGACAGATACGTACTGCTCGTTACATACAGCTACACATCTACGGCAGAGAACGCACTTGTTGTTGTCTCTTACGAGGTGAGGAGTAGAGTAGTCGAGCTCGTACTGAGGCTTGAAGCCTGAGAAAGCCTTGGAGTCTACACCGTACTCGAGGCAGAGCTTCTGAAGCTCACAGTTGGTAGATCTCGAGCAGGAGAGACAGTTCATATCGTGAGTGGAGAGAATAAGCTCAAGGGTGGTCTTACGAGCTGCAAGAACCTTAGGAGTATTGGTCTTAATCTCCATACCCTCGGTTACGGGGAATACGCAAGCGGTAACAAGTCCGCGAGCACCGGTAGCCTCAACCACACAAATACGGCAGGCACCAATCTCATTCTTTTCCTTCATAAAGCAGAGGGTAGGGATTTCTACGCCTGCTGCACGGGCTGCATCAAGTATGGTCGAGCCCTTGGGTACGCTTACTGCAATACCGTTAACCTTAACATTTAACATTTCCATATCAGCGCACTCCTTTCATTACTTCTTAGAAATAGCACCGAACTTACATCCGCTGATACAAGCACCGCACTTGATACACTTAGAGGTATCGATGGTGTAAGAGGGAAGCTTGTGTCCGGGAGCTATGTAATCGGTCTTGGTGATACAATCAACAGGGCAGTTTCTAGCACACTTGCCACAGCCGATACACTTGTCCTGATCAACAACGAATGAAAGAAGGCTCTTACATACGCCGGCAGGACACTTCTTATCTACAACGTGAGCAACGTACTCATCGCGGAAGAAGTTAAGAGTTGCAAGAACAGGGTTGGGAGCAGTCTGACCGAGACCGCAGAGAGAGTTAGCCTTGATGTAGTTACAAAGCTCCTCAAGTCTGTCGATATCTTCAAGAGTACCCTTACCCTCGGTGATCTTGTCAAGCATCTCGAGAAGTCTCTTAGTACCAACACGGCAGGGAGTACACTTACCGCAGGACTCGTCAACTGTGAACTCGAGGAAGAACTTAGCCATATCAACCATACAGGTGTCCTCGTCCATAACGATAAGACCGCCCGATCCCATCATACAGCCGATTGCAACAAGGTTATCGTAGTCAACCTCGGTATCGATGAGCTCTGCGGGGATACATCCGCCGGAGGGACCACCGGTCTGAGCTGCCTTGAACTTCTTGCCGTTAGGAATACCGCCACCGATGTTGTAGATGATCTCGCGAAGGGTAGTACCCATGGGGATCTCAACGAGACCGGTGTGCTCGATCTTACCGCCGAGAGCAAATACCTTAGTACCCTTGGACTTCTCAGTACCCATAGTGGTGAACCACTCAGCACCGTTAAGGATGATCTGAGGAATGTTCGCGAAGGTCTCAACGTTGTTCTCAACTGTGGGAGAGTTGTAAAGACCCTTTACTGCGGGATACGGAGGACGGGGACGGGGCTCACCGCGGTTACCCTCGATAGAGGTCATAAGAGCAGTCTCCTCGCCGCAGACGAATGCACCTGCACCAAGTCTGATCTCAAGATCAAAGTCGAAGTCGGAGCCGAAGATATTCTTACCGAGAAGGCCGTATGCGTGAGCATCGTTGATAGCCTTCTGGAGTCTGTTAACTGCGATGGGGTACTCAGCTCTTACGTAAACGTAGCCCTTGGTTGCTCCAACTGCGTATCCGCAGATGGCCATAGCCTCGATTACGGAGTGGGGGTCACCCTCAAGGATGGAACGGTCCATGAATGCACCGGGATCTCCCTCGTCTGCATTACATACAACGTACTTCTGAGGAGCCTTGTTAGGTGCACAGAGAGCCCACTTACGGCCGGTGGGGAATCCTCCGCCTCCTCTTCCGCGAAGACCGGAGTCGGTAACTACCTTAATAACGTCCTCGGGAGTCATCTCGGTAAGAACCTTACCAAGTGCTGCGTAACCGTCCATAGCGATGTACTCGTCAATGTTATCGGGATCGATAACACCGCAGTTACGGAGAACGATACGCTTCTGAGACTTATAGAATGCAGTGTCGTTAAGAGAAACGTTAGCCTTATCAATAACCTCTTCCTCGCCGGTATCAGCGTATACGAGGTGCTCAACAACACGACCCTTGAGAAGGTGCTCCTCAACGATCTCCTTAACGTCCTCAGCGGTTACACGGCTGTAGAAGGTTCCGTCGGGATATACGATAACGACAGGACCGAGAGCACAGAGACCGAAGCAACCGGTCTGTACGAGCTTAACCTCATCCTCAAGACCGCAAGCCTTGATGTTCTCGGCGAAGGCTGCCTGAACCGCCTTACATCCGGACGAGGTACAGCCTGTACCGCCACAGATCAAAACGTGTGAACGAATCATTAAACCTTACCTCCTTATTTAACTGCAGCAACAGTATACTCGGATACTGTGTTGCCGCCCTTGAGATGCTTCTCAACAATCTCGCGAGCCTTTTCTGCGGTTACCTTAACGTAAGTAACCTTTTCCTTACCAGCCTCGTAGACCTCTACGATGGGCTCAAGCTGACAAAGTCCGATGCAGCCTGTCTGTGTTACGGAAACCTTGTCCGTAAGTCCCTGTGCGGTAACCTCCTCAACGAATGCGTTAAGGACGGGGCGTGCTCCCGCAGCGATACCGCAGGTTGCCATACCAACTACAACTCTAACACCGTTAGAGCCCTCGCGAATGATGACCTTGTCCTTCATTCTGTCTTTGATTGCCTGTAATTCAGCCAAAGATTTCATTTTGTGTGTCCTTTCATAATATATATTATTTTAATTAAGAACAATATTGCTCCTCGAGAAACTCCCTGATCCACGTAAGGACCTCAAAGCTTGAGAGAGGGACGTCCTCAAGAACCTCCCGTAAAGCACGGGTGTCAACCGATATCTCCTTTTCTTCCATACGGTGTATGAAGAGAAAATCGGTATCGGGATGACCTTGTACGAGAGTGACGATCGATGATATTACGTCTCCGAGCGGGGTAAAGTCAAGGTGATCCTTAATGAAGTGTGCCTGAACGGTGGTACCGTGATCGGCACTGCCTTCCTCCTTTACCTTGGAGGTAATGTCAAGCGAGCCGCCTGTCTGCTCGCACGCAAGCTTCAAAAGAGGAATACCGAGTCCTACGGATCTCGTTTTTCTCGTGGTGTAGAAGGGATCAATAACCGACCTCACTACGTCCTCCGACATTCCGCACCCGTCATCACGTATCGTGAGAGTGAGAGTGCTTTTATCCTCTTCTATTATTATTTCGGTAAGGGAAGCTCCTGCCTTAACCGAATTCTCGGCTATATCGAGAATATTCAAAGAAAGTTCTTTCATATGCCACCGAGTAAATTAAATAATTTTTTAATGACCTCATCCTTCGAGTCACCCTCGGTATCGAGCTCGAGGACTCCTCTCGCATCTCCGATATGCTCAAGATAGTGAGCATCAGAGCTTGTCAGGATAACCTTGTCCCCGATCGGGTGATTTGCCTTCAGCTCATCAAGCCTCGAGATATTCTTTACCTCAACGGCAGGGAAGTGGGGAGTCTCGGGTACTGTACCGAGTGTCGCTATCATACTGTTCGAGTCCTTGTCAATATGTGCGGGGAAGCAAATGCCTCCGAAGCGATTGACTGTATCGGGAACGTCGTCCGAGGAAATATCCGTTGCGACGGTGAGCAGGTGCTCCTCCTCGCCGATAACGTTATCCTCTCCGTCAAGTATGAGCTGATCGCCGAAAATCTCCTTGCGATTTTTTATCATCGTGCGGTGAAGCCTTATTTCCTTATCAAACGCCATCGCTGACTCAAGAGTCGGGAAAAGGCAGACCACGTGGATATCCTCCGAGGTCGTAAGCTCCATACCCGCTATGGGTATGATGCCGTATCGCTCCGCAGCCTCAAAGAATGCGGGGCAGTTCATACAGGTATTGTGATCGGTCAGGGCGAGTATTTCTACCCCCGATATGACCGCCATACCCGCTATATTATTGGGTGTATTGTCGTTATCTGCACATGGTGAGAGACATGAATGAACGTGAAGATCGTATGAGAAGCTTCTCATATTCCGAGAGTATGCAGCTTAACCGCTACCTCATATGAGGTAAGTGCGGATGAAAGCACGTTGATACCCTTTTCAAGTGCCGTCGCCTTCATCTCCTCGTCGAGAGTCGTGCTCTCGGAGAGAATAATGCACGCAACGTCAGAGAGGGTTGCAACAGCGAGAATATTGATATTAGACATTATCGTTATCCACGCGTCATCATCCTTCGCTCTTCCCATGACCCAGCTTAAGAGATCTCCCACGTAAGCACCGCGGATCTCTCTGTCAGGCGAGGGAAGGGAGAGTGCTGTGAAGCCGTGAAGCTCCGTTAGCTCCTTTACCGTCATAGCCTTAGACCTCTTCGTTCTTTTTTTCTCTCATAAGCTTGATAGGACAATCATCCTTGCATGCCAACTCCTTGACAACGTCCTCTGCGAATGCACGGCAATTCGGTGCACCGCACGAGCCGCAGTCAATTCCGGGCAATTCTTTCCTTAAGCTTTGTATATCCGCCATCATACGCATCGATTTTGCAATGTTGTCGGAGAGCCTGGAAATAGGCTGGTATTCCGGAAGGTCATCGAATAAATAATATTCCGGAATGTATGTGAGATCTTCCTTGGATAGTGTGTTTTTTGAAACAGGCATATATCTTCTGAGCGTCTGAAGCCTTGCCTTAGCAATAAAGGGATTCTGTATCGTAAGTACTCCTCCGACACATCCGCCCGTGCAGGCGTTAAGCTCAATGAACTCAAGATGCGGAATATTGCCGTTTTCGATCTGGTCAAGAACGTGGATCACGTTATCGATACCGTCAGCGGCAAGATAATCCTCGTTGAAGATAGCGGTTGCCTCACCGCCCGAGCGTGCCCATCCGATGCCTATTCTTCCCGATTCGGAAAGACTCATTATATCATCGTCCTTCTTCATAACTCCAATGAGCTTGAAATAAAGATCCTTGATAGACACAACCTCATCGACCTCGCTCTTGTAGGATGCGAATCCGTTCTTTACGTAGCTCGCCTTTGCGGGGCAGGGCGAAATAAAGCAGACTCCGATATCCTCCTTTTTGAGCTCGGGGTGATTGGCAAGTGCTCTCTCCTTTGCCAGCTTCGCAGCTACCTCCATAGGGGGCAGCATGTGAATGATATTTTCCGCAAGCGACGGGAAACGCAGCGTTATAAGCCTTGTAACAACCGGGCAAGCGGAGCTTATGGCAGGCTTGATGATTCCGTCAAGCTTCAGATACTGTCTCGTATAAGCGGTGACAAGCTCTGCAGCCTTCGAAACCTCAAAAACCTCGTCAAAGCCGATTTTGATAAGTCCGTCGAGAACGTAGTCTACGTCATCGAGGTTATCAAACTGACCGTACAGTGTCGGAGCGGGGAGTGCAATCTTCCATTTATATTTATCCATGTCGGAAAGCGATCCCGAGAGTGCTCTTTTTGCCTTGTGCGGACAGACTCTGATGCATTCGCCGCAGTCAATACACCTTGCGGGATTGATCTTGGCGTGGCCGTCGCGTATTCTGATAGCTTCAGTGGGGCAATGCTTCAAACAAGCGGTGCATCCCGTACACTTGCTCTCATCGAGCAATACAGAATGATCGTAAGTATAGTTCACCTTGACACTCCTAACAGTTTACTCTCATCGTTATTGTTGTACCCTCGCCGACCGTGGAATCAATATCCATACTGTCGGTATACTTCTTCATGTTCGGAAGTCCCATACCGGCACCGAAGCCGAGCGAGCGTATAGTATCCGTAGCGGTGGAGTATCCCTCCTGCATAGCGAGCTCAATATCCTTAATACCGGGGCCGTGGTCCTCAAGGATTATCTCTATGTAATCCTCAAATACCTTAACGGTCGCGATACCTCCTCCTGCGTGGATGACCATATTGATCTCACCCTCATACATAGCGATAGACACACGTCTTATCACCTCGGCATCAACACCGAGCTGTCGAAGATTTTTCTTGATCAGCACCGATGCCTGGCCGGCAGTAGTGAAGTCCTCGCCGTCGACGTCGAATCGGAAAACCAATCCTTCAGACATCTCGGACCTCACGCGGGACCTGTGAGACCGTTACTGTACAACAGACCGCAGGAGTTATACAGAGTCTTTTCGGTGCTCATAACAACGATACCGCTATCACGTGCAAGCTCGAGCATTTCCTCGCTCGGAGCCTTGGAACGTACGAAAACTATGCAGACCATATCCATCATAACCGCTGTGCGGATGACTTGGGGGTTTACAAGACCTGTGAGTAAAACTGCCTGATCCTTGACGAATGCAAGAACATCGCTCATAAGATCACATCCGCAAGCAGAGAATACCTCTTTATCAAGGGCATCCTCGCAAGCGAGTACCTTAGCATCAAGCAGCTCTTGTATTGCACTGATTTTCATAACACATTTCTTCCTTTAGAAGGGATTAAGCTTTCTGATACTTTTCAAGTATGCCGGGTACGTCTGCAACAACGAGACGACCGTAAACCTCCTCGTTTACGGTAAGTACGGGAGCCAGACCGCACGCACCGATGCAACGGGTTGCAGCGAGAGAGAACTTCTTGTCAGCGGTACACTCGTCGCCGCCGATGCCAAGGAGCTGCTGGAACTTGTTGTAGATGTCGCCCGAGCCCTTAACGTAGCAAGCGGTACCGAGACATACTGCAACGTGATACTGTCCCTTGGGGGTGAGAGAGAACTGTGCGTAGAAGGTTGCTACGCCGTATACCTTCTCGAGCGGAACGTCCATTCCCTCAGCGATCATGTGCTGAACCTCGATAGGAAGGTACTCGTAGATACCCTGTGCCTCCTGCATTACTGCCATGAGAAGGCTCTTGTCGTGCTTGTGTGCCTCAATAACTGCCTTGAGGCGAGCTTCCTGCTCCTTTGTTCCGGAAAAAGGAACGGTGGAAAGTTTCTTGAGCATTTTTTATTCCTCCTGTAATTTTAATGCTGTATTCCGACGAAGTAAAGGCAGAATACCACCATTACAGGGTACATTATAACACAGTAACATTAAAAATGCAATACTATAAGTATAATATCTAATTTTTAGTGCAAAAGTATGTTATTTTTTTATCAATCTTTGTGTAATTTAACAACAAAAATCAACGTATTCCTCCAAAATCAGGGAATAGAGGGTCTTTATGACGTGCTCATACGCCTGCGAGATGGGGTTGCCGTCGACTGATCCGACCCCTCGGACGAGCCTTGTTGTGCTTGTTATGAAGGCTCCGTCGGATGAGAGCAGCTCGTCGTAGGTGAAGCACCTTTCTTCACACTGAAGACCCACCGCCTTGGCTATTCGGAGGACGTTCTTCCTTGTAATGCCGGGAAGAATGGAGCGTGACTCGGGATGGGTGATGATCCTGCCCGATTTGATTGCGAAAATGTTGGAGCGAGAGCATTCCGTAATTATGCCGTCACGCACGAATACTCCCTCGTCCGCCCCCTCCTCCATCGCTCGCTCGGCGACCAGGACGTTGGGGAGTAGATTTAAGGTCTTGACGTTGCACATTCGGTATCTTATATCATCAAAGGAGAAGAGCGAGACTCTCTCGTATGACCTCGGCAGTGAGGTCTCACAGACGGTAATGAGAAGAGATGATTTTTTGAAATCCGGTGACGTGTGACACCGTCTTTCTGCGGTGCGTGAGAGTTGGACGTAAACCGTGTATTCCGTGCACCCCGAGAGGCGTATCAGCCGATTTACGCAGTCTAATATTTCGCCGTCCGAGTAGGGAAGAGAGAGGGATATCAGCCCTGCATTTTTGCGAAGACGGTCCATATGCTCGGTGAACTGAAACACTCTGCCGCACCGCCCGAGCATGCAGTCATACACCCCGTCACCGAAGAAAACCGAGCGGTCATAAAGGGGTATTTTTGCCTCGTCGTAGGGCATGACAGATCCATTGTAAAAAGCATAATCCATAGCTTACCTCGCTTGCTTTCAAAACTAAAGATATGCTATGAAAAAAGCTCCGAAAACGTGAAAAAGGGTGCCCCGTGACTCTCCTTTCAGAGAATTACGAAGCACCGTTCTGCTACAAAATAAACACCGTATTTAGATGTTTGTCATCATTATGCAATTGTGCTCGAGGTCGTAAAGAGTGAAGGTACCGTCCTCGTAGATCATAAGAGTTCTCGGGTTACTTTCCTTAGGTAGAGCGACCGATCCGGGGTTGATATAAAGCAGTCCGTCACCGAACTCCGTGACTGTCGGAACGTGGGTGTGGCCGTGAAGGAGAACGTCTCCCTTCTTCAGCTTCGGAGGGTTCTCGGTGTTGAAGATATGACCGTGAGTCGCGAACACCGTATTTCCGTCAAGCTCGAGTATTGCATAGTCTGCCATAATGGGAAAATCGAGCACCATCTGGTCGACCTCTGCGTCACAGTTTCCTCTTACTGCGATAATCTTATCGGAGTACTTATTGAGGAGCTTAATGACCTCCTTCGGTGCGTGTGTGGGCGGCAGATCGTTTCTCGGTCCGTGATAGAGGACGTCGCCTAGCAGGAGGATCTTGTCACAGCTCTCCTCCTCGTAGAATTTGATTATGTTCTCGGCACTGTTAAGGTCGCCGTGAATGTCTGAGCAAATAAGAAGCTTCATTGTCTCTCTCCGTTTTTTCTTTTATTCTAGCATAATGCAGGATTAAATTCAAGTATCAAAATGTTGTTTATAACCAAAAAGTAACCAAAAAGTAGACGTAAATATCCTTGACAAAATATTTTGGGAGTGTTATAATAATCTTTGTATAAAAAGTATCATCGAGTAGGAGGAAAGTCGCTTCGTGGCAGTAAAAAAAGCGGATTATAACGATCAAAGCATTAAATCACTCAAGGGTGCGGAGAGGGTAAGAAAAAGACCCGCAGTCATATTCGGCTCGGATGACCTTATCGGATGTCAGCATTCGTTTATAGAGATCCTTGCCAATTCGGTCGACGAGGCCCGCGAGGGATACGGTGACAAGATAATAGTTAAAAAGTACCTTGACCTTTCGATTGAGGTTGAGGATTTTGGCCGTGGAGTGCCTCTTGGATATAACGAGAAGGAGAAAAGATGGAACTGGGAGCTTGTCTTCTGCGAGCTTTACGCAGGAGGTAAGTACGAGAATAACGGCGAGGGTGCTGCGTACGAATTTTCTCTCGGACTTAACGGTCTCGGAGCTACCGCTACACAGTATGCCAGCGAATATATGACGGTCAAGTCGTATAGCAATAAAATGCTCTCCGAGATGAAATTCAAGGAGGGAGAGCCCGTCGGTAAGCTTAAGGTTTCCGAGATACAGCAGGGAGATAAGAAGCGTGGTACCGTCATAAGATGGCGTCCCGATCTTAAGGTTTTCAAGGAGATAGACATCCCCGTCGACTTCCTCGCGGCAACGATGAGACGTCAGGCGTTTGTCAATGCGGGCATCAAATTCATCCTCGAGGTGGAAAAGACTCTCGGAAAGTTTGAGAAGAGCGAATTCTACTATGAGCAAGGTATTGCGGATTATATTGCCGAGATCACCGAGGGTATAACCATTACTCAGCCCGTTCTCTGGCATCTGGAGACCAAGGGCCGTGACAGAGAGGACATGCCTGACTATAAGGTGAAGGCGGATATCACCTTCTGCTTCGCAAAATCGGGAATGACCGAGTATTATCATAACTCGTCCTTCCTTGAGTACGGCGGTGCACCCGACAGAGCTGTTAAGAACGCATTCGTCTATGCAATAGACAAGTATATCAAGGCACAGAACAAGTACACGAAGAACGAGCCGAAGATATCATTCCAGGATATATCGGACAACCTTGCTATCATAATCAATTCCGCATCGACTCAGACCTCTTACGAGAACCAGACTAAGAAGGCTATCACCAACTCCTTCATTCAGAAGTCTCTTACCGAATTTATCAAGACCAATCTTGAGATATATCTCACAGAGAATGCATCGAGTGCCGCTCTCATAGTAAATCAGGTGCTTGTCAACAAGCGTTCGAGAGAGGAATCCGAGAAGCACAAGATCGACATAAAGAAGAAGCTGACGGGTACTATCGACGTCGCAAACAGAGTAGAGAAGTTTATCCCCTGCTCATCGAAGGACCCCGAGCTCCGTGAGGTCTATATAGTTGAGGGAGATTCGGCTGCATCGAGCTGTAAGCTTGGCAGAAACGCTGACTTCCAGGCTATTATGCCCGTAAGAGGTAAGACGCTCAACTGTATGAAGAGCAGCTACGAGAAGATCTTCGCTAACGATATCATACTCGACCTGCTTAAGGTTATCGGATGCGGTGTTGAGGTGAAGGGCCAGAAGACGGGCTCGATAAACAAGTTTGACTACGATCTTCTCAAGTGGAGCAAGATCATCATATGTACCGATGCGGACGAGGACGGATTCCAGATCAGAACTCTTCTTCTGACCCTCTTCTACCGCCTCCTTCCCACGCTCATAGAGAAGGGAAAGGTGTATATCGCAGAGTCGCCACTCTTTGAGATAACGGCAGGCTCCGAGACTCACTTCGCTTACAGCGAGCAGGAGAAAAATGCGATTATCGCAAAGCTCGGTAATAAGAAATACACAATACAGAGATCCAAGGGACTTGGCGAGAATACGGCTGAGATGATGTGGCGTACCACTATGTGTCCGCAAACACGTAAGCTGATAGCAGTAACTCCCACCGATGCCGCTGAGACCGAGAAGATGTTCGAGGTCCTCCTCGGAGACGCACTTGCTGAGAGAAAGAAGTATATAACCGATAACGGACATCTTTATCTCGCTGATGCGGACATTTAATTGATTATTATAATACGAAAGGTAAAAATATGGCACATCTTGAAAAAATGAACGGATTTAACGGTGTTGAGGGACCCCTTCTCACCATCGTAATGGACGGTGTAGGACTCGCTAAGGATAACGGTGCTAACGCTGTTGCAGCAGCTCACACCCCCACTCTTGACCGCCTCATGAAGGATTATCCCATGCTCGCTATCAGAGCTCACGGTACTGCTGTCGGACTCCCCAGCGACGATGATATGGGTAACTCCGAGGTTGGACACAACGCTCTTGGCTCGGGTCAGGTATTCGCTCAGGGAGCGAAGCTTGTTTCGCAGTCCATTGAGACGGGTAAGCTCTTCGCATCCTCTACCTGGGTTGAGCTTGTTGAGGGAGTAAAGAAGAATAACTCCACTATGCATTTCCTCGGTCTTTTCTCCGACGGAAACGTTCACTCTCATATCGATCACCTCAAGGCACTTATCAGCAATGCTAAGGAGTCGGGTGTTAAGAGAGCAAGAGTACACATCCTTCTTGACGGCCGTGACGTAGGCGAGACCAGTGCTCTTGATTACGTTCTCCCCTTCGAGGAGTATCTCGCACAGCTTCGCAGTGCAGATTTTGATATCGCTATCGCATCGGGCGGCGGAAGAATGCAGATCACCATGGACAGATACGAGGCTAACTGGGCTATGGTAGAGGCAGGATGGAAGACTCACGTCCTCGGAGAGGGAAGACAGTTTGCATCCGCTGAGGAGGCAATCACCACCTACCGTAAGGAGACCGGAGTTATCGATCAGGACCTCCCCGCATTCGTTATCGCCAAGGACGGCGAGCCCGTAGGTACCGTCGAGGACGGCGACAGCGTTGTATTCTTCAACTTCAGAGGCGACAGATCCATTGAGATCTCCAAGGCTTTTGAGGCAGGCAGTGATTTTGATAAGTTCGACAGAAAGAGAGCTCCCGCCGTTCTTTATGCAGGTATGCTTGAATATGACGGCGACCTCCACATTCCCTCGAGATTCCTTGTTAACCCCCCCGAGATCACCGGCACTATGACCGAGTATCTTGTTTCTGCGGGCGTTACTCAGCTTGCTATTTCCGAGACTCAGAAGTACGGCCACGTAACCTATTTCTGGAACGGAAACAAGTCCGGTAAGTTCTCCGAGGAGCTTGAGACGTATATCGAGATTCCCTCCGACGTCGTTCCCTTTGAGGAAAGACCCTGGATGAAGTGTGCCGAGATCACAGATAAGCTCATCGAGTGCTTAAGATCGGGCAAATATAAGTATTTAAGAGTTAATTTCCCCAACGGAGATATGGTAGGTCACACCGGCTCCTTCCTCGCTACCGAGTGCTCTATGGAGGCTCTCGATCTTCAGCTTGCGAGAATTCTCAAGGTAGTTGACGAGCTTCACGGTGCCGCTCTTATCACCGCTGACCACGGAAACGCTGACGAGATGTACGAGATCGACAAGAAGACAGGTGCACCCAAGGCAGGTAAGGACGGCTCCTTCAAGGCTAAGACCAGCCACACTCTCAATCCCGTACCCTTCATCGTATACGATAACTTCACCTCCGACAAGTATAAGGTAAAGGTGGGCAGAGAGGACCTCGGTCTTTCCTCCGTTGCCGCTACTACCGTCAACCTTCTCGGCTATAAGGCTCCCTCACTCTGGGATGAGTCTATGGTAGAGATCTGATAAAGTTAATACAGCCATTCCCTCGGACTCGCTCTTTTGCGAGTCCGATTTTTTTGATTTTTAAGTTGCAAAATATCTCTTTTATGAATAAAATACGTAGTATATGAATAGGATATATTTGTTTTTTGCAGCAATTTTTTAAAAAGTTTAAAAAAGTTTGTTTTGTTCATACTTTGGACATATATATTTGCTATAATTACCACCGCTCATAGAATATAAAGCGAAAAAATATAGCATTTTGCTAATATATGTTTACGGAGGTCGCAATGGTTTTAGATAATCTTCAAGTTAGGCATAAAGCATTTGGTCTCGGCACTGTTATTTCAACTAATGGCAAATATATGACGATTCAGTTTGAGGCGGGAGTAAAGAATTTTGTTTACCCCGATTCCTTCGAAAAGTATCTCACTCTCGCAGACGGTACTGTTACCGATGAGATAAGAGCTGATCTCGAGAGAGTCAACGAGGAGAGAAGACGTATCGAGGAGAAGAAGATCGCAGAGAACCGTCATTCCATGGAGCACGGCATCGTTATTCCCGGTAAGGAAACAAGCTTAGAGGGGGACGATGAGGACTCTCAGTATAAGTCTCAGGAAACAGAGTAATCTGACAGACCAATATGAAGCGGGTAGCTTGTCTGTGTAATTTGCACGGTGAGATGCTCGCTTTTTTATGTTCATCTCGGGTTGACAATCGGGATAGTGTGTAGTATAATTTAAGTATATTTTATTGAACATAGAGGAAACCTATGGATATTTTTTATGGGTATTTGTTTGGCATAGGATATGCGTCCGTTTGCCTCATTCTTTCATTATTTATATATAAGCTCGGAGTGCCGAAGAAGGTGACGAGGAAGATCGTACATATCCTCGTCGGCTTTGAGTGGGTAATTCTTTATTCATTCTTCGGTGCGGGGCTTCATTTCCTGGCTGTTTGCGTATTCTTCCTGTGTCTTCTGACACTTGCTTATAAGAAGAGCCTCATGCCGATGATATCCTCGGAGTCGGATAACGCCCCGGGTACGGTGTATTACGCTGTTGCTATGACGGGTGTTGCGATAGTCGGATGCTTTAACCCCGACGTAATGCTGCCCTTTGGAGTTGCTATTTTGTGTACCTCCTTCGGTGACGGCTTCGCCGGCGTAGTAGGTCAGGCGATCACGAAATATAACCCGAAAATATACGGAAATAAGTCTATTTACGGATCTGTTGCTAATTTTGTGATGTCATCGGGTGCCGCCGCAGTCCTTAACCGCATCTACGGTATGTCACTCACTGTGTCCGAGATCATATGGATAGGCGTACTCTCCGTAGTGCTGGAGCTTGTTACCGGCCGCGGACTTGATAACATTACCATCACGTGGGGCGTAACCGCTCTCACCTATGCGTTTATCTACTATCCCGAGATTCATTATCTTGTAGCACCCCTCGTCCTCTCTCCGTTTGTCATTGGCTTCGCTATCAAGAAGAAGGCACTTACCTACGGTGGCGTCGTTATGGCTATCACCTTGGATTTTATAATCTCGGTATTCCTCTCTAATTACGGCTTCGTGCTTTTGATCTCCTTCTTCTTCGGTGCACTTATTATTGATAAATTTAAGAAGCGTATTAAGCTTCAAGGCAGGGAAGAGGAGAGCGAGAAGGGTGAGTGCCGTGATTACATGCAGGTGATCGCCAACGGACTTGTAGCAGGTCTTTGCAGTATTCTTGCGTTCGCCTCGGGTAATCCCTTATTTATAGTTGCCTTTGCCGCCGCACTCGGCGAGGCACTCGCAGATACCGCCTCCTCGGGGATTGGTATCGTATCGAGATCCACCTTTGATATATTCAAGATGAGAAGATGTGAGAGCGGCATCAGCGGAGGTATGTCCCTCATTGGCACTATGGCGGCTCTCGTCGCCTCCTACGCTATGGCTATGATCGGCTACGCCTTCGGACTTTTCGACCTCAAGGTATTGTTGATCGTAACCGTATCAGCCTTTCTCGGCAGCATATTCGATAGCTTTTTAGGCTCTTTGTTCCAGGCTAAGTTCAAATGTAAATCGTGCGGCAAGCTCACTGAGAAGCACGTGCATTGCGGTGAGCCCACCGAGCATAAAGGCGGCATTTCCTTTATGGATAACGACTCCGTAAACCTCTTGAGCGGTCTTTTCGCCGCTGTCATCGGAGCGGTTATGTACGTGTTAATTTGAGTTTTTTTGCACAAAAATTCATAAATACTTGACAAACACCATAGTATATGGTACACTAATAGTAGTTTTTCTTTGCAATCCCTATCATTTATCGAAAGGATCAAGAAAATGAAACAGACCTACGAGACCCCCGAGATCCTTCTTGCTCCTGTCAATCAGGAGGATGTGATTAGAACAAGCTCGGGCGGTGATACTCCCAGCTTGTTTGATATGCTTTGGTAATTGACATTAAGGATCTTACAGAAAAGGTGAGAACGTTTTAGCGTCCTCGCCTTTTTTATTTTATAACGAAGAGAAGCTAAACAAGCAAAAAACACGGAATAAAAAATATTTAAAATACTTGAAAAAACAGTTGATTTGTGATATAATAATCGTGCGACACAGTTTAATATTTCCATCCGAAGTCTATGCTTGGTAAAAACGTAGGCTTTGCTCGTCATATCTTCGGATGGTATGAACTGTGTCGCAACGGGAGCGAAACTGCGTTTTTCGGTGCGTGGTTTCGGCTACGCACCTTTTCTTTTTGTGTAATAATTGCAAAAAAAATGTGTTTTTTAGTCGTTTTTCGGGAAAAAATTCTATGTAAAATTCAGCCCTTAATATTTAAATTTCTGTCGCAAAATATAACACGAATTTTGCATGAAAATTCACCGTTTTGAACAAAAAACGTTATCTGTTTATTATGTAAAAAAAGTATTTGTAAATTTGTAACAAATGCTACTCTAATAAATTGGTATAATTAACTATTGAACTTTTTGCGTGTATATATATAATATAATTAGGGGGTTTTATGCCTGCTCTACGCGTTTACATAAGGGCGAGGGACTATATGTCGGAGACCT
>JAZQYD010000057.1:0-6687 GCA_045633405.1 Eubacteriales bacterium
GTTTGAAAGAACTGCACTCGTGCACAGAACGTCCCGTTCCATGCACGAGCTTTATTTTAGTCCAAATAGTCGCCCACAGGACTCATATTCAACTGCTGTGATGTACCTTTTATTATAATATACTTGGGCTTGCAATAAGAAAGAGGCTCTGTAAGGCGAATTCCTTCCTCTGTTTTTGTGGCCTTAAGGCTTTCGGGAATACCGCTGGCGTTCAATGTAAGCAGTTCCTTGTTGCGTAATGCGGGAGGAAGATACACTCCGAGCTCCTCTGCATCGTCGGTGCAAAGATTTATAAGCGTCAGCACGGTATTACCCGCACGCTTTACCGCAATGATATCTTTTTTTAGTATCCTCGACGTCTCCGAGACGAACGGGCACAATAACGTCGGGTGCACCGTACCTTTGGAGTTGAGACAGCATACGCCCTCCCTAAAATAACCTTTTTCTCTATTATTACATATTTCTTCTGAAAAATCTACGCAAATACCTCAAAAAGCTTGCACAAAATATACTATTTAACAAATCAGCACCGAAAAAATCCCTCGGTGGGGTGAAATCTACCGAAAAACAAAGGACCGCCATTTCGGTAGTCCTCTGCTTTTTTGCCGATACGCTCGGATTCAGCTCATAAGAAGATCGCTAAGCCCTATGAATTCATCGGTAAGACCCTTGAAATGGTGGTCTGCCGAGGGGACGGTAACAATCTTCAGGTTGTTGAATTTGTTTCTGATAAACGGAATATAAGGGAAGGAGGGGTCATATTGACCGTATACCGCTGTAATAGCAGTGTCTTCCGATGCGGCAATGTACTTCAGAGTCTTGTGTATGTTTATCATCAAAGGCATGTTTGATAAGACCATGCTCTTGAACTTGATTCCTGCCGCAGAAAGCTCAAGCCCCTTGATTCCTCCGTTGGAGTGACCGAAGAAGAAAACGGTAGGTGCGTCAATATTGTTTGTCCTTACGTATTCCTCTATTATCCCTTTGTCTATATCCGTCTGGCTCTTGGGCTCCTGCGGGTTTGATACGGAAATGACGCTGCACCCGTATTTCTCGTTTAAGCGGCGGGCGATCTTAAGATATTTTTCGTCATATCCCATATAGTTTCCGCCGAGACCTGCCTTGATAAAGACAATTTTCTCGTTGCCCAAAACAACGCCGAATTCTATATCTGCTTCTGTTTTTGACGTATAATCAAATCCCATATATCCCTCCCAAAATTAAAAATAGCCTGTATTCAAGACTTTTTGCATGAAGGATGCCTTGTAGATATTATATCACAGCTTCATTTCTTTTTCAATACAATGCCTGAATACAGATTCTTATGTAGAGCCGAGGCTGCGGCCTGATTTCCTGTGATCAGGCCGACGTAGTCCCTGACTTTTATACTGTGATTCTTGCAACCTTGCCCCACGGGGGATCGACGTCCTTGTTGTTGAGCAGCCACAGCACCGGGATGCCCATAGCCAGATGCTCCATCGGAAACGGAGCAAAGCCGTCGGTAAGAATTACTATGCTTGCCGGAGGAGTTGCCATATGCTTATGCACGTATTCGAAGATGATCTGGAAATCCGTGCCTCCTCCGCCCGCAGGTCGAATGACCCTGAACTCCTCCTCATTCGCAAAGGGCTTGGGCTCAATTATGGCGGCATCGAAGAATCCGAGCCACCCCTTCAGCTTTCCGTCAAACTGATCGATAGCACCCTTGATCTCCGAATACGCCGCGGTGATCATCTTGTCCGACATAGAGCCGGAGGTGTCTATCATAAATAGAACGTCCTCGACGGTTTCATCCTTGCCGTTGAAGTCGGGAAGGAAGAACGGGCTGTCATCGAATCGACGGTCGGGCGGTGAGAAGGAATAGTCAACGACCTCCTCCTGTACAAACTCGTTCAGAACGGTACGCCAGTCCGTCTCGGCCTTCCTGAGCTCCTCTAACATACGCTTCGCAAACATGGGAAGAAGACCTCTCGAATTGCTGGGATCACGTACGGTGATGGCCTCAACCGCATCCTCAATGTGCTTGACCCATACGTCACGCAGAGTAGAATCCTCCTCGTACATTCCCCATTTCGTATGATCATCCCAGCTCGCCCCTCCGACTCCGACGGGTGCCTGAGTATGCTTGGCACGGCCGGTGGCACATCCGCCGCCTTTTTTCTTACCCTTTTCGCCGGCACCTCGACCGTCGGGGCTCGAATCTCCCTTTTTGGTGAGTCCCGGCTTCGGAAGCATTGCGTACACCTCCTCGGCGGTGTAGAGTCCGCCTTCCTTTCCTTCGGGGGTCAAGTGCATGGAGGGTCCGTAATTCTTCAGCGTGATGGAGGATAAGTCCATATTATTCTCGATGAGAATGTTGGAATTTACAACGATATCGCAGGCGATATTGAAGGCATCGTGATCGAGATTATCACCTCTTATGCAGTGGTGAAGAACAATGTGAAGTATCTCGTGCATCATGACGAAGTCAAGCTCTGTGTCGTTTAGCTCGTCAAGGAAGCCCGTGCCGAAGGTGATTCCCTTTCCGTCGGTGTAGGCCGTTTCAGCCTCCTCCGATACAGAATAATTAACGTGCATCAGGAGAAGACCGAAGAAGCCGTGATTGCAGAGAATACGCATGCGTGAGAGCAAAAGACGCTCTACGTACCTTTTGAGCTTCTCGTCAGACACTGCCATTGATCAACCGTCCCTTCGTGCTGAGCCATTTGGCAAATTCGGGAATAGATATGAGCTTTTCCTTGAAATTCTTTTCTATGTACATATAGTCCTTGAGCACCAATACGGAGAAATCGGGGGGCATCCTATTCGCATAGATGATCGAATTTGCAATGCGTGCCATTTCGGTCTTGTGCTCACGTGCATATGTCACCATAGCCGAGCACAGTGCGTACATTGCGTCGGTCGACCTCGGCATCTTGGGCATTCTGCCGTCGAAGATGTCCTTGATATCGGGCAGCTCGTTATATACCGCCGACCAGGTCCTGAATTCGACCGCCGCACCCGTGCCGATAATACCCGAGATGAGCGAGAACATCTTTTCGACGTCGCTGTTGACGTGGTTCAGAATGTTGCTGACCATTTCCCACGATCTCGGGGTAGGGAAGGCGAGATCCTCGGAGGAGGGATCGAAGCCCATGAGATAATTCCTCCTGAAGGATAAGAAGCCGACTACCTTATCGTTGATTCCGTGTGAAATAGCCCACTCCTTCCATGACTCGAAGCTCTCCTCTACGTCGATGTGCATAAGACGGTTTGCGAGTGCCTTCGGCATCTTGAATGCGACCGACTTGTCCGTCGTTCTGTTACCAGCGGCGATTACTATGCAGTTCTCGGGCAGACGGTGCTCTCCGACGACTCTGTCGAGTGTTATCTGATATGCCGCCGCCTGCACGGATTGGGGTGCGGCAGACAGCTCGTCGAGAAAGAGAATGTTTATGATCTTATCGCTGTCATCCATCTGGAATATCTGAGGCTTCAGCCAGACCGCCAGAGTCTTTTCGGCGTTGGCGGTGGGGATACCTCTCAGATCTATGGGGTTGAAGAGGAGTAAACGGACGTCGGTTACCGCCGTGCTCTTTCCCGTGGATGCCTCTATCCCCTTCGCCAGCTGTCTTATAGCCTGGGATTTACCTACTCCGGGAGGGCCCCAGAGAATGACCGAGGGGAAGGTCTTCAGCGGTATACGGTGAGTAATGAGTGCAGAGTATGCATTCGTGAGCTCCTCTACTATCCGTCCTATATTCATGGACGGAACGCCTGAAAGCTTTACTGTATTCATTTTTAAACTCCTAACTTTTTATCTAGTTTTGCGAGATGTGCCTTGGTGGATTCGATCTTCGAGGCAAAGTCCTCGGTCTTTGCCAGCTCCTTGACGATCTCCTCCCGTCTTGTAGTAAGGACTGTGAGTGCATCCTGCATCCTTCTCAGATAATCCGAGAATTTTTCGAGGAAGTTGTCTATACGGATAAGGATACCGACGTCGGTATCACCCATCTCGACGTAGTATTTGCCTGTTGCCTGAAGCCAGACGTAGGGCTTCTCCTTGATCATATTTGAGGGGAGGACAATCCTGAAGCCCTGATAGGTAACCACCGTCTTCTCTTCGGGAATGAGAACGTGATTCTCGAGTGCCTCGGCAATCCTGCATCTTATTTCCCTACGCTCCTCCTTATCATATTCACGTACGCTTTCCTTGTAGTGATGAAGGTCTGCCAGACAGCTCTTGATATGCTCCTCTCCCTTAGCAATACGCTCGGGCAATTCGGACAGCTCCTTCTCGAGCCTCTCGCGTGCCTCGATGCTCTTTCTCTGAAGAGTAAGATAGCGGGAGAGCTTGTTGGCGGTCTCGACTCTCTCCTTGACGAGGGGATTGCCGACTGCCAGAGCCTTGATCTCAGCATAGTTAAGAACGGTGTTCTCGATATCCGAGCCGCTTCTGTCGGTCAGCGAGCCTGAGAGAAGGTCTGCGATGAAACGCTGCTTAGTCTCAAGAAGCTGCCAGGAGTAGGCATCGAAGCTTCCCTCGGTGATGTAGCGGAAAATATGAACCTTTTCGTTCTCATTTCCCTGACGGAGAATACGACCCTCTCTTTGTGTTTGATCCGAGGGCTTCCAGGGAATATCGGCGTGGTGGATGGCTATAAGCTTGTCCTGCACGTTGACACCGAGTCCGAGCTTGAAGGTCGAGCCGATCAGGACACGTACGTCGCCGCGTCTCACCTTGGCGAAGAGCTTTGCTCTCTGCGTCTCGCTTTCGGCATCATGAATATAGGCTATATCCTCCTTGGGCATGCCCATAGAGACGAGGAGTCTCTTGATTTCGTCATAGATATTAAAGCCCGCCTTGGGAGTGGATGAGTCGCAGAATATAAGCTGAACGCTCTTCTTGTCTTCAGTCCTCTTGTATATGTAGTATACGTTCTCTGCACATCTTGCGACCTTGGACTGATAGGTGAATTTTGCATTGGGATTTACAAGACGCAGATCAAGTGCCGCCTTGCGTCCGTCTGTCGTGATGAGGAGCATGTTGTCCTCCTTGCGGTCAATGAGGCCTCCTCTGACTATCTCGGCTCTCTTGGATATCTCTCCAAGGTAGTCTGAGAATTCATCCGTCTTCGAGATGAGGGCATCGGTGTAGTCGTCAAAGTCGGGGACTCCGGCCGTCTTGTCCACCTGATGAAAATCAGCAATAGAGGATAAGAGGGCAGTGAGCTCGGGCAGATTATGGAACTTCGAGAAGCGAGTTGCGAGACGGTAGCTCGAGGTGTCTACGTCTATCTCAAACTCGGTCGATTTCTCTGCAAACATACCGATCCAGGCATCGAAGCTGGAAAGATCAAGCAGTCCCAGCTCTCCGCTCTGAAGGTATTTTTGCATAATATAGGCATCGGTTACAGAGTTTGTGATAGGAGTACCCGTTGCCATAACGACACCGCCTCCGCGGTTCTCTCTTTGGATAAGGTGGACCTTGTCCATCATATCCTTGCACTTTTTGGAGCCTCCCTTGCTGATACCGAGAACCTTGTCTGTCTTGGTGTCAATGGGTACGTTCTTGTAGTTGTGTGCCTCGTCTACGAAGAGTCTTGTAACTCCAAGATCGTCGAAGCATATGAGATTTTTAGTCTCGTCTATGGCCACCGCGAGCTTGCCGAGCTCCTTCTCGACGGCCTCTCTTTTCTTGTCGAGGCTGGTTATCTTTCTTCCCGCCTTCTGTATAGAGGCCTTCAGGCTGTCCCTCTCCTCCTCGAGCTGTCTTATGTGATATTCTCTGGATAAGGGTATACGCTCGAAGCAGCTGTATGCCATAATAATAGCATCGTACTTCTCGTCACGGATCTTCTTGAGGATGGACTCCTTCTTTGCGGGAGTAAAGTGCTTAGGCTCTACGCACAAAATCTTAGCAGAGGGATACATCGCACCGAAGATACCCTTCCACTGTCCCACGATGCTGTTGGGAACAACGTAGAGGTTCTTTTCCGAGAGTCCCATTCTCTTTAACTCCATGCCGGCGGCGATCATAACGTAGGTTTTGCCGCTGCCGACGTCATGAGCCAAGAGGGTGTTGGGAGAGAAGAGTATTCTTGCAACAGCGTTCTTCTGGTAGGGGAAGAGCTGTATATCGGGTGAAAGTCCGGGAAATCTCAGAAACGATCCGTCGAATATACGACGCTTAACGCATCCGAAATTATTCTCAAAGATAGTCTCAAGCGTTTCCTTGCGGTCCTTGTCCTTCCATACCCACCTTTTGAACTCCTCGATCATCAGCTGCTGCTTCTCGAGGGCTAAGAGCGTCTCGGAATGGTTGATCACCCTCTTCTTTCCGTTCCGGCTTGCCTTGGATTTTACCTCGTCCGTGATGGCAACACTCTTCATGTTGAGCGTACGCTCGAGAATATGAAGTGCATCAAGCCTCGGTGTTCCGTAGGTGGTCAGCGAGGCAACGTTGCTGACGTAGGTATAATAGCTCTTGTTGGGGATATCCCACGTGCCGGTGACTTCATCGTGAGCAGTTCCCGAAAACTCTCTGCCGCGAAGCTTAAGAATATGCGTAATAAAGTCATCGATTATATACGCGGGGATCCACGGGCTGCCCAGAGTGACGTAGATATCCTTTGCTCCTACGCTCTTCGGTGCGACAGCCTCTATCGCTCGGAGATTCTTTTCAAAATAGCCGTGATAGGTCTCGTT
>JAZQYD010000058.1:0-167721 GCA_045633405.1 Eubacteriales bacterium
CATTACATTCTTCAGCTTGCTCCAAGGAATAGTCATTGGGAGCACAGAATGGCTGGTCTTCACGTGTGGCAAGATTCAAAACTGCATCTCTGTTATCATCGTTAATTGGGATAAGCTTAACATTCATTTGTGTTTCCTCCAATTTATTATTCTACTGTTCGTCAAATTCTTATCAGTTAATTCATTATACCACAAAATCTAACAAGAATCAAGTCGTTTATTTAGTAAATCATAAATTGAACGATATCCCATAAATTAAACGAAAAGGGCATAAACTTAACGATTTGTATTTTACGGTTGAAAACAGAAAAAGCTTGCAAGGACGAAAACCATCCCAGCAAGCCTGCATTTTTGCTATAAATTCTATGAAAAAGGGTAAAATACCACTTTTTTGGCAATAAAAAAGCCATAATACCGATATTTTTCGTATCAATATTATGGTTTCTTTATGTGAGTAAATACCTGTTTTGATACAATTTGCGTACACCTCTTAGAAAATGCGTACACTTGCGTAGAAATGCGTACAGCTAAATTGGTCGATAAATTGGAATTTGTTTATCTCTTTTTATAAATCACAAGTTCGGGATTTTCTCCGTTTTCCTCATAAGTACAGACCAGAAGGAAGTCCATGTTTGCTGCTATACCAAAGCATCTGCCACCGAATTCACTTTCAAGCTGACTACCAAGATAGGTCTGCTTATCATCAAGGAATTTCACTTTTTGTCCGTTGGGGAGAGTATATTCCATATTGATAAATTCACCTGACAGAACGTTTAAATTCTCTACTTTCGGCAATCCCTCGATATGCAAAAGCGTGTTGAATTCGTGAATCAGTTGTGTCTTAAATTCTTCGAGCTTTTCTTTTCCACCGATTTCAACATATCGCTTCCAAATATCAAGAGTGTATTCCCCATCGGCATAGCACCATTGACAATATTCCTCATTGAAATTGCCGTCAGCTTCACGGCTAATATTACAATCCTCAATAGGCATTCCGCAACACTGGCATACAAGCTCTCTTGGAGAGCCGAGGAGAGTGTTGATCGGCACGTCAAACAATTTTGAAAGGAGTTTTAGAGTATCTATGTTCGGTATCGTTTCGCCAGTTTCCCATCGAGAAACCGCCTGACGAGTAACAAACACCTTTTCTGCAAGTTCTTCTTGCGAAAGTCCTTTTATTGTTCTTAATTCGTAAATTATATCTTTCGTTTCCATAAAATAACCACCTCCAACAGTTGTGATTATATTATATCACTGGTTGCCGGAGTTGACAAGCAACTTGCTGTTGCTATCTTCTCGACAAATTCTTATTTATCGGTGAGTTTATTATAACACATTCTTGCAAATAAATCCAGGCGATAGCCTTGTATAGACGCTCGTTCCTCGCTAAGCCGTCGCTCCGCTCCTTACATCCGCAATTTATTGCGGTATATCACCAACACAGAGTGTTGTATATCATCATTGCGAAAGTGATACAGCCTACGGCTGATGATATACAAAAAAGAGGGATTTTCTCGCTCTTTTTGATGATATCCAGCCCCAAAGGGCTGATGATATGCCAAACCTGCAGTTTGGATAAAAAAAGTCGTATCAAAATGATACGACTTTTTTGGTGCGGGAGACGGGACTTGAACCCGTACGTTGGAAACACACGCCCCTCAAACGTGCGCGTCTGCCGATTCCGCCACTCCCGCTCGCGAACAATGGTATTATACTACATCTTGTTCGTAATGTCAAGAGGTTTTTGAGATTTTTTTAAAGTTTTTTCGAAAAAGTTTTTTATGCCGAAAAAGCACCGATTTTTTAGCTGTAATCCTGAGATTTTCGCCTTAGAATTCTGTATATAGAACGGTAGGATTCGAGGCGTGACTCTGCTATTTCTCCGTTCAGCACAGCACGCATTACGGCACACTCGTCACTTCCCTCTCCTACGTGAGAGCAATCCGAATATTTACACTTACCAAGGAAGGGACGAAGCTCCCTGAAGGTGTCTGCAAGCTCGTCGAGCTCGAAGAAATCGAACCTCTCAAAATCGATAAGAGAGAATCCCGGTGTATCTGCAAGCAGACCGGAGCCTACTCCCTCTCCTATATCAAATATCTCAACGTGCCTTGTCGTGTGTCTGCCTCTCTCGATCTTACGTGAAATCTCAGCGGTAGCGAGGGTGAGATTAGGAAAAAGTGCATTCATAAGGGTGGATTTACCGACTCCCGATGCACCTGCAAAGGCGGCGGACAAGCCGTTCTTTATATGCTCGTTTATGTAAGATGAGAGCTCATCGAGCCCAAAGCGGCTATGAGACGAGGTAGAGAATGCAGGAAGACCTACCTTACGGTAAAGCTCCACGTACTCATCGGCAACCGAGGGAGACATATCCTCCTTCGTGACAACTATGACGGGCTCAATGCGGTTATGCTCGGCAATGGCAATGAGCTTGTCTACCGTCTCAAGCACGGGCGAAGGCTTCTTTGCCGCAAATACTATAAAGAGATAATCGAGGTTGGCAAGGGGCGGACGAATGAGACTGTTACGTCTCGGAAGGATCTCTGAAATAACTACACTGTCGGGGGTGTCCTCATCGAGGGTAACAATGACGTTATCGCCTATCAGAATCTTCTCGTCATCTCTTTTCAGGTTGCCCTTAGCGTATGACGAAAGATAGCTGACAGCATCTCCGTCAACTATTCTCGTAACGTATAAGCCTCCGAGGCCCTTTACTACCTTTCCCTTTATTTCCTTGATCAAGCGGTTATCTCACTTTCATTCATCATATTATGCTTCGCCCTTACTTGCACGTCTCAGCTGACCGCAAGCGGCATTAACGTCCGCACCGAGACGGCGGCGGACAGTGGCTACTACTCCTAAAGACTCGAGAGTCTCGGCAAATTTATTCGCACTCTCGGCACTTCCCTGCTTGAAGCCCGTCTCCTTAACCTCGTTCACACGAATGAGATTGACGTGAATCGGTGCACCCGTACCGCGGAAGGCATCAAGAAGAAGCGAAGCGAGTCTACGTGCATCCGACTCCGAATCATTCTTGCCGTGAATGAGCGTATACTCAAACGATATACGTCTGCCCGTAGTACGGTAATAATCAACGCAGGCTGTAAGGAGTGCGTCAATATTCCATTTTCTGTTAATGGGCATTATCTCGCATCTCTTCTCATCCGTGGATGCGTGAAGGGATATGGAGAGTGTTATGGGAAGATCCACCTTGGCAAGCTCGTAGATTTTAGGCACGATACCGCAGGTGGAAAGAGAGATGTGTCTGTATCCTATATTGAGTCCTCCCGGATGATTGACGAGGCGAAGGAACTTCACCACGTTATCGAAGTTATCAAGCGGCTCGCCGATACCCATCATAACGATATTCGACACCCTCTCGCCCGTATCACGCTCGGCGGCGATTATCTGTCCGAGCAGCTCCGAGGGGAGAAGGTCTCTCACCTTACCGCCGATGGTGGACGCACAGAAGCGGCAGCCCATAAGACAGCCCACCTGGCTCGAGATACAGAGTGTATTGCCGTGCTTATATTTCATAAACACGCTCTCAATGCACTCGCCGTCATGGAGGGCAAACAAATATTTAACTGTACCGTCTATTCTCGAGACGTGCTTCTCAAGAACACGCGGAAGAGTATCCGTGCACTCTCCCTCAAGCTTCTCACGAAGTGCCTTCGGAAGATCTGTCATCTCGGAGAGGGGCGTGCCCTTCGCAAGCTTCGGGAACATCTGCTTCGCTCTGAAGCGTGGCTGTCCCAAGGATACGAAATACTCCTCCAGCTCCTCGGGGAGCATAGAATATAAATCAGTCATCGGTTTAGCTTTCTTTCTTTAATTTTGCTATAAAGAATCCGTCTGTCAGGTCTCTGTGAGGAACGAGCGTCAGAAGACCGTCACGAGAGGCGAGATTACCGACTGTAAAGTCCACGGCGGAAAACTCGGGGTGACAATCAAGAAATCTTCTTACAACGTCCTCGTTCTCGGACGGATTGAGTGTGCAGGTCGAGTAGATCATCTCACCGCCTGCCTTAAGATATTTTGCAGAGGCAGACAGTATGGAATACTGAAGCTCGGGAAGCTCGGAGATCGACTCCTCGGGGCGGTATTTAAGATCCGCCTTCTTTCCAAGCACGCCAAGGCCCGAGCAAGGCACGTCGCATATAACCTTATCAAGAGTGCCGAAAAGGTCTGTATCGGGCATCTCGGCGTCACGTGCTGAGACTGTGACCGTATTAAGACCGAGTCTTGCCGCACCGTCTCTTATGAGCGAGAGCTTACTCTCGTGAAGATCGTAGGAATATATGCTTCCCGTATTATTCATAAGAATTCCCGCGGTAAAGCTTTTACCTCCCGGAGCGGCACATACGTCCGCTATTCTCTCCCCCGCACACGGTGAGAGTGCAAGTATGCTGATGGCACACGCCTCATCCTGGACGAAGAAATGTCCCTCTTCAAATCCCGGCAGTATGCGAGGATCGAAGGATCTGTTTATCCTGACGGTAAGAGGAGACCTCGCCGAGGGCTCGGCATCAATTCCCGCCTCCTTAAATCTCGACAAAAGCTCGTCTCTACCGATAAGATTCGTATTTACGGTCAGGTCGCAGTAAGAGGACTCAAGGAAGCATTTCAGAAGCTCCTCGCACTCCTCTTCTCCAAAGAGAGAAATAAATCTCTTCACTACGTAAAGCGGAAACGAGTAGACTACGGAAAGATACCTTGCGACGTTCTTCTCTCTCTTTGGAAGAGGAAGAGCTCCCTCCTTATGAAGGAGTGCGGTCCTTCTCAGCACACCGTTAACGAATGCCCTCTCTCCCTTATGCCTGCCAAGCTTAACAGTCTCGCTAACGGCGGCAAAGTCGGGAATAGAGGAGATATGTAATATCTGCGACATACCTAACCGCAGAATATTTCTTGTATAGGGGTCTATCTTATTCGTCTCTCGCTCCGAGATAGCTCCGATATAGTAATCGTACGTGAGCTTATGCTCGACAGTGGTATAGAAAAGCGAGGTAACACGTGACATCTCATCCCGTGAGAGTGAGCGTGTCAGGTGGGACGAAAGAGCGAGATTAGCATATTTGTCACTGCTCTCGCAATCAAGAAGAAGCTTTAATACAACCTCTCTTTCAGTCATAAATCAGTCATTCCTCCTGACCATGGCAAGAAGTCGGAGCAGCTGAATTACCGATACGGCAAGAGCGGCTACGTACGTCATTGCGGCGGCAGAAAGCACACGGCGTGAAGCCTCAAGCTCGCCTCCTGAGTACCAGCCCGTCAATTCAAGCTCGGTGAGTGCTCTTCTCGATGCATTGAACTCAACGGGAAGAGTTACAAGATGAAAGAGAGTCGTGGTTGCAAAGAGAATTATTCCGCCATAGACGAAGTATATTCCCACCTCCGAAAGACCTGCGAAGCCCATAATAAGCACACCGAGTACTATCGCTATCCACGAGAACATGGATGAAAAGCTCGCAATGGGAACAAGCTTCGTTCTCATAACGAGGGGGCCATACTCCTCGCAGTGCTGAATGGCGTGACCTACCTCGTGGGCGGCAACTCCGACAGCGGATGCCGATGAAGAGGAATAAACAGACTCGGAGAGTCTCAGCACACGTGCACGGGGATCGTAGTGATCCGAGAGATGTCCACGCACAAGCTCAATTTTTACGTCAAAGAGTCCGTGAGAGTCGAGTATGCGTCTTGCTACCTCGGCTGCGGTCTTTCCGCGTCCTGCGGCAAATCTTGCGTATTTCTTAAAGGTTGACGACACCTTTATCTGTGCACCAAAGGAAAGGATAATGGCCAGAATAAAGAGCGGATAAAGAATATAATCGGTCATTCGAGCACACTCCCAACTTCTATTTTTCTGCCGCGAAGGAAATCGCCCGCAGTCATTCTTCCCTTACCCTCGGGAATGACTCCGCGGATCAGAAGTGCTCCTTCGCCGCAAGCAACGGTAAACGAGCCCTCACCGCGTGCGTCACACTCAATGACCTCACCGGGTGTACCCTTCTTATCAACGGGTGTTGCATTAAATATCTTGAGCATTTTACCGCCAAGATATGCAAAAGCACCGGGGATCGGTGTCGCACCCCTGATAATGCAGTCTAGTCGGGTTGCGGGCATGGTAAAATCTATCTTGCAGTCACTTTTCTCAATCTTAGCGGCATAGGATGCAAGAGCATCATCCTGAGGAATCCTCAGAGCGACACCCGCCTCGATATCGGCTATCGCCTTCACAAGCAGCCTCGAGCCTACCTCGCAGGATCTATCGTGTATAGCCTCGAAGTCATCCTTGCTGCCGATGGGGAAGCTCTCCTGCATAATGATATCGCCCGTATCGAGACCCTCAGCCATATGCATTACCGTGACACCCGTCTCACTTTCGCCGTCCATAATAGCTCTCTGCATGGGAGCGGCACCGCGGTACTTCGGAAGAAGAGAAACGTGGAGATTGATGCATCCGAAGCAGGGATGCTCAAGCACTGCGGGGGGTAGTATTTTGCCGTATGCGACAACAACGATAAGGTCGGGTGAGACCTCGTCAAGATAAGCGAGAAAATCATCGCTGCGAAGAGTATCGGGAGTGACAACGGGAATACCGTGCTCCTCTGCCACCCTCTTCACAGCGGTGGGAGTCATCACGTTACCGCGTCCTCTCGGCTTATCCTTACCGGTAACCGCAGAGACAACGTCAAGCCCCGAGGCAATAAGGTGCTCAAGGCAAAGTGCGGATATCTCGGGGGTACCCATAAACATTATTTTCATATTCTCACGTGAGGACTCAGTCCTCCTCCTTAATTACTACGTCGGTATAGAGCTTGCCGTCGAGGTGATCGCACTCGTGGCATATAGCACGTGCGAGAAGATCCTCGCCCTCGAGGTCATACACGTTTCCGTGACGGTCGGTCGCTCTCACGGTCACTCTCTTAGGTCTTTTGGTAGTGCCGTACGCTCCGGGATTGGAGAGACATCCCTCCTCTGCCCTCTGCTCGCCCGAGAAGGATATGATCTTCGGGTTAATGAGCTCATAGACCTTGCCCTCCTCGATCTCGATGACCGCTATTCTGCGGAGCACACCTACCTGAGGAGCTGCGAGACCGCATCCGCCCGCATCACGCATAGTCTCGATCATATCGTCGAGAAGCATACATATTCTCGGTGTGATCTCGGTAACGGGACGGCATACCTTACGGAGCGTGTCGTCGCCAAATTTTACAATTCTAAGCTTAGCCATGTTTTTACACCTCTTATCATACTGTTAACGGATTAAGATCAACCGCAAGTGTCACTCCCTGCTTCGTCGCAAACTCTAAAAGGAGCTCACGGAAAAGAGAGCGGGAGAGCGAATTCAGCTTGCACTTGACTACCATTCTCATTCTGTATTTTTCGTTTACCTTATATACCTGAGCCTCGAAGGGGCCGAATACGATAAACGGCTGCTTGCCGTATTCTCCCTTTAGCTTACCCACTATGCTATCCGAAAGGTTGCGTGTCTCACGGAGAAGCGTCACCTCGTCCTCGCCCGTCAGAGTCAACTGAACCATATCGCAAAAAGGAGGATACGAAAGCTCACGCCGAATAGCGATCTCACCCTCGTAAAAGCTCTCATAATCCTGTCGGCAGGCAAGCCTGATGGTCTCGTTTGACGGTGAGAAGGTCTGTATGACCGCTATACCGCCATCGGTAGCTCTGCCCGCTCTGCCTATTACCTGAGTCAAAAGAGCGAAGGTACGCTCTGCGGCACGGAAATCGCTGACGTAAAGAGACGTATCCGCAAGTGCTACTCCGACAAGAGTGACTCTCGGAAAATCGTGTCCCTTGGCTACCATCTGCGTGCCGAGAAGTATATCAGCCTTTCCCTCCCTGAATTCCTCAAGCATTTTATCATAGGCAAGCTTACCGCTTGTGGTGTCGGCATCCATTCTCATTACCGTCATGCCCTCGAGGTATTTTCCGATCTCTCCCTCAAGCTTCTGAGTGCCGTATCCGAGGAATGCGAGCTTATCCGATCCGCACGACGGGCACGTCCTCGGAGTCGGCTGGGTGTGACCGCAAAGGTGGCAAAGAAGCTTGCCTCCTGCGTTGTTAGCGTGGTACGTCAGCGATACCGAGCAGCGTGGGCACGTAATAACGTCACCGCATTCACGGCAGCTTATCTGACTACTGTATCCACGTCTGTTTAAGAAAAGTATCGCCTGCTCGCCCCTCTCCTTGACACCGAGGAGGGACTGATAGAGCCTGTCGCTGATGGGAGTCTGGTTGCCAAGACGCATCTCCTCCCTCATATCCACAACAATTGCACGGGGCAGACTTACTCCGCCGTAACGCTCACGAAGGGGTATCATAGTGTAGACACCGCACTTAGCCTTATAGAAGCTCTCAAGAGACGGGGTCGCAGAGGCTAAAAGCATAAGAGCCTGATGCCTCGCACATCTGAACGCCGCCACGTCACGTGCGTGATATTTAGGATCGCTCTCGGACTTATAGGTATGCTCGTGCTCCTCGTCGATAACTATCATACCGATGTTATCAAGCGGTGCGAATATCGCAGAGCGTGTGCCTATTACAAGATCGACCTCGCCTCGGCGTATTCTTCGCCATGCATCTATCCTCTCTCCCTGAGAAAGAGACGAATGTATTACAGCAACTCTCTCGCCGTAGCGACGGCAGAAGATATTGACGGTCTGCGGTGTGAGGGAAATCTCGGGCACAAGCATGATTACCGTCTTACCGTCGGCAATGGTGCGGTCGATCGCCTTCATTATTACCTTGGTTTTACCGCTTCCCGTAACTCCGAAGAGCAAGCCCGCCTTCGCCTTATCGCACTCATAGAGACCGATCGCCGTATCGTACGCCTTCTGCTGTGCAGGGCTGAGATTTATAGGCGAGGTGTCACGTGAGAGTGCGTGCTTGGCATACGGATTCCTGATGCTCTCCTCTGTTATAAGCTTAACTATTCCCTTTGCACCAAGAGCCTTAACGTGTGTTGCCTCGACTCCGGGCAGATCACGAAGTATCTCGAGGTCAGCCTCCCCTATATTCAAGAGGAAGCGAAGCACCTCTCTCTGCCCCTCGCTCCTGATTCCCGCTCTGCCCGATGCGGCAAGAATATCTCTTACCTCGTCTCCCGATATAGCGAGCGAGACACGTGTTCTCAGTTTAATATTGAGATTTTCAGCAAGAGCTCCCGGCGGCAGAACGCACCTCAATGCCTCGCCAAAGGTACACAGCGTATAATCCTTCAAAAAAAGGCAGAGTCCGAGCATCTCCTCGCTAAGCCTGAACTGCTCGTGGGTCACTGAATGAACCGACTTCAGCCTGGCTTTGGGGTTATCTGCCTCGGACTTCTTTCCTGTGAGGACGCCGAGGCGAAGCTTATCAGCTCTGCCAAACGGTACTCTGACAATACTGCCTACGGGCACGTCCTCCGATATAAGATAGTCAAAGGGGCGGTCAATCTGATACGGAGTATCAAGAATATATATCTCTCCTATCAACCGTCTCACCCCTTCTTAACCTTTTTGTTTCTTAGTTCTCGGTCTTGCGAACCATCTTGAATTCGCCGTCGTTAAGCTTTGCGATAGCGATCTTAACCGCCTTCTGATCCTTGTACTCGGGATCGATGAGAGCGGCAAGAGGCTTATCGGTCTCGTGATTCTCGATCATCTTCTGTGCACGTGCACGCATTTCAACGTACTTATCGGTAACGATACGTGCTCCCTTTGCAACCGCAACAACGAGCTCATAGCGGTTGAATTCTCCCTTTGTCAGCTGTTCAATGGTAGGATAAATCATTTTTTACCTCACTGTATGTTAATATTTTTTATTCTTCCTCGGGATCGTCCGTATCTGCAGTATCGTCGGACAATCTGTTAGTAATAGTCTCCGTCTGAATAGCAGAGAGAATTACGTGATCCGAATCGGTAATGATAACCGAACGGGTGCGGCGTCCGCAGGAAACGTCTATAACTCTTCCCTCATCACGGGCATCCTGCACAAGCCTCTTCACGGGTGCGGAATCGGGACAGGTGATCGCAACGATCCTTCCCGCAGAAACCATATTACCGAAACCTATGTTTATGAATTTCATAAGCACTCCTTTACTCTATGTTCTGAACCTGCTCTCGAATCTTCTCAAGCTCGCCCTTCATATTTACAACTATACGTGCGATCCTTGCATTATTCGCCTTAGAGCCGATGGTATTCGTCTCTCTGTTCATCTCCTGCATAAGGAAATCAAGCTTTCTTCCCGCAGGCTCCTTCTGTGCGGCGATATCATAGAACGCCGAGAAGTGTGAGCGAAGACGGACAAGCTCCTCATCGATGGCGATCTTGTCTGCCCATATTGCACATTCGGTAAGGATTCTCGATTCGTCAATCTCAACGGAATTGTCATTAAGAATTGCACGAAGCTTAGTCTCGAGCTTATCTCTGTAACCGACGGTATCCTCATGGGAGATGGCCTCAACCTCATCCGAGAATGAGCGGACAAGCTCAACCTTAGAGCACAGATCATCGAAGATCTTAGCTCCCTCCTTCTCTCTCATGTCGTTGTAATCCTTGATGGCTGCATCGATGATGGGACGGAGAGCCTCCCACTCACGGTCGAGATCTACCTCCGCCTTTTCAACACGGAAGATATCGGGATAACGGGCAACGGACATAACGCTGATGTCATCCTTCAAGGAAAATTCGTCACGAAGAAGACGGAGAGCGTTTACGTAGCTCTCGGCAATACCGCGGTCAAGGGTGATGACCGAGCCCTCCGTGGAAAGCTCGGTGACGGTGATAAACACGTCGACCTTAGCACGTGATACGGCATTCTTCTGAACGTAATTCTTGATTTTCTCCTCGAGGAAGGAATAAGCTCTCGGCATCTTGACCGAGCAGTCAAAGAAGCGTGAATTAACGCTCTTGATCTCGACCGTGACCGTTCTATTCTCCTCATCGGACCTCGATCTGCCAAAGGCAGTCATGCTCTTGATCATTTACCCTCCTCAGCCTGGGCGGATGCTCTCCTCCTCGGCTTCTTAGCAAGATTATGTATCTCACGTGTAAAGGACTCTATATCCTGGAACTCACGGTACACGGAAGCAAAACGGATGTAGGATACGATATCGATCTCCTTGAGCCTCGAGAGAACAAGCTCTCCGATATCAACGGAGGATATCTCGGAAACAAGGGAGTTCTGAAGCTCGGTCTCGATCTCCTTAGCGATCTCGGCAGGATCGACAGGACGCTTCTGACACGCTCTCTCAACTCCGAGCTTAAGCTTATGACTGTCAAAGAATTCGCGTCTGCCATCTTTTTTGACAACCGCGATCGGTACACTATCTATAACCTCGTAGGTGGTGAATCGCTTACCGCAGGAGGGACACTCTCTCCTACGCTTGATGCTGCTGCCATCGCCTGCGGGGCGTGAATCGAGAACTCTCGAGTCGGTTTTGTTACATACGGGACATTTCATTATACGTTATACGCCTCACATTAAAATAAATTATTTAATATTATAGCACACAAAATAAAAAAAGTAAATAGATTAAAAATATTTTTACAAATAATTTGCCCGACGGGCTTACGTCCCGTCGGGCTTAAAGGCATACACCGCACTCAAAAATGTAAGCAGTTGTTTACTATTTGTGTGTTTAGGTGGTATGCGTGTTAATTTTTCTTGAATTTTGAAAGCACTTTCTCGGTCAGGCTGTCGAGCCATTTCACACGCCATTTCGAATAATATTTAAAGGTCACAGGATAGAGTGCACCGGCAAATCCGACAATGAGGAAGTATCTTATAACCCTTGCAACGTACTCATTCGGGATGATCGCTCCGAGCACGGGCTTAAGTCCCGACTTCAAAAGGAAGACTATCGAGAGCCCCACAGCCAGCTTCACAAGCTGGGAATACCATCTTCCCTCGACCTTAAAATCAATGATGCGAGAGTCAATGGGATAGACGAGAATAAGTCCAAAAAGGCATCCGAGAAGTGTCGCACTGTTCTTTCTCGCACTCTCGAGGTTTGCTGCATCAACCGTTATATCATTCGTCATAAAGGTGTAGATAACGAGTGCTACCGACATTATCGCCGAGATAGCTATGATCCTAGGCATCGACCTTTTAAATCTATCATCATCCGAAAACACAGGGCGAAGAAGAGTTATCAGGAACACCGCAAGACAGAGTGACATAAAGACGTCCTCGGGAGTATGAACGCCGAGATACATACGGGAGAAAGACACAAGAATGATAACCGCAAGGCATATAACCTTCACCCTTCTTTTCTTCGAAAACATTCCGACAGCTCCGAAGGTGCCCGCTACATTCTGCGTATGTCCCGAGGGGAATGAATATCCCGTTGCCTCGGGAATAGCACTCTCGACAGGCTTAAAGAGCGGGTCACGCACCCACGGACGGTCGATCCTGCACGCCAGCTTCAGCCCCTGATTGATTACAGTACCGAGAAGTCCCGTAATAAGTATATAGTACCCCTCCCTCTTGTTAACGCACCAGAAGAAAAATATAGCTATTGCAAGGAAGAGGGTCTCTTCACCGATATGAGTAATGAGCGAAAAGAAGGAATCAAAAAACGGATTTCTTATTTTCTCAAGAAAATATAAAAGCTCCATAAAAATGTCTCCTGTATATCAAACGTATATTGTCCCAAAAACTCCGATCCACTGAACGACAGCTCCCGCAAGAACGAAGAAGTGCCATATGAAATGTGCTACCTTCTTTTTTAGTACAAAGGGAATAATACCGAGGGAGTAAATTATACCTCCACCGAGAATATATGCAAGGAATTCGTAGTCCCCCGCCCTTATCATATCGGGAATAAATACAAGTCCGCACCATCCGAGGATAACGTAGAGGGGTATGTGAATAAATCTGAGTCTTGTCGGGCCGAACACACAAACAAGAGTGATGCCCGTAGCTATAACCGCCCATTGAAGAATAAGATAAACGATACCGACAGTACCGCCGATATACGAAAGAAGAATGGGGGCAAAGGTCGCACCTATAAGGAGATATATCGACGAATAATCGAAGCGTCTGAAGAGCCTTTTCACAGCACTGCCGTAAGGAAATGCGTGATATAGACAGCTTGCCGTAAACATCACGAAAAGACCCACGAAATAGATGGTAGCACCGACTACCTCAAGAGCTCCTCCTGCAAACACACACATCAGTATGAAGGCCACAATGCTGAATGCCGAGCCCGCAAGATGGGTGACGGAATTGCCGATCTCCTCAAGTAATGCACGCTTCGGAGGGTTGATCACTGCCCTGCCACCGTCGGCGACCAGTGCCGCATCAAGATCGACGTGCAATTGATCCCTCATCTCACCCTTATCACGTCGGTAGCCTCTGCGAAGCTCCTTTTTCCTTGTTTTGTATTCCTTTTTTATCTCTTTTCTTTCCAAAGCAATTACCTCGCAAAAGCGTCGACCTCTCCGAAAAACTGAAGGGTCGACGCTCAAAAAACCGAATATTAACCTATTAATCAGCCGAGAAGCTTCTCAACGCAAGCCTTGATTCTGTCGCACTTGCAGTTAGCGTAGAAGTACTCCTTGAACTTAGCACCGCCAAGAGCACCGAGAACGAGCTCTCTGTCAAGGTTCTCGAGAATGTAAACGATATCGTTATGGGTAACCTTCTTTACCTCATCGAGGATCTTCTTGTTTCTCTGCTCGGGAACAGCTCTCTCACGGGGATAGCCAAGACCCCACTCGGAAACGAAGAGCTTCTCAAATACGTACTGAAGGTTGGGCTCACAGCCCCAGCCCCAGCCCTTAGCGAAAGGCATAGCGATAGCGTTACCGTTGTTTACCTGAGTGAACTGGTAAGCGTCGGTGGGATCAACAACGTGACCGCAAAGAACGCCGGGGAAGGAGTTACAAGCGAGCATAGCACCCTCGCCGGTACCGCAACCGGTGATAACGAGATCACAAGCACCGGAGTTAAGAAGAACTGCGGAGAGAATACCGATCTGAACGTAGGTAAGCTGCTCCTTGTCCTCTGCGGAATACATACCGTAGTTAAATACCTCGTGGCCGAGGGGCTCAACTACCTTCTTAAGAGTGTCGCAGATAAGTGCGTTTTTAGCCGCCTGGCTGTTTTCGTTGATAAGTGCAATTTTCATTTTTCTATTCCTTTTCTTAATTTAATAATCAAAATAATTACGGAGTGAGTCTGTTAGGACCTCTGAAGAGGAACTGTGTCTCCTTGATGGACGTGCCAAGGAAGAGCATCGTAAGACGGTCGATACCGATTCCGAAGCCGCCGTGGGGAGGACATCCGTACTTGAAGAACTCAAGATAGAACTTAACGTCATCCGCAAGTCCCTTCTCCTCTGCCTGAGCCTTAAGAACGTCGTATCTGTGCTCACGCTGAGCACCCGTGGTGATCTCAACGCCTCTCCAGATAAGGTCATAGCCCTGAGGAACGCCGTTCTCATCACGCATATGGTAGAATGCTCTGTCAGCGGCACTGTAATCGGTAACGAAGAGGAACTCGTGTCCGAACATATCCTGTGCAAGCTGCTTGGTCATTCTCTCAGCATCAGTGGTAAGGTCACCCTTAACCTCATCTGCAACCTTGTAGCCGTATCTAGCCTCAAGCTCGGCATATACGTCGGCAAGCTTCATTCTCGGGAAAGGAAGCTTGGGAACTGTAATATCAAGATCAAAGAGAGCCTTAAGCTCCTCACCGTGAGCCTCCTTTACCTTAGCAAGTGCATAGGCAAGAAGCTCCTCCTCCATCTTCATAACGTCCTCGTAGGAGTCGATATAGGAGAACTCGAGGTCGAAGCCGGTGAACTCGGTAGCGTGCTTATTGGTATAAGACTTCTCTGCTCTGAATACGGGGCCGGTCTCGAAGATTCTCTCAAGGCCGGAGGCCATAGCCATCTGCTTATAGAACTGAGGAGACTGTGCAAGATAAGCCTTAGTATCGAAGTATTTTACCTCAAATACGTCGGATCCCGACTCGCTGGCAGCTGCAATAAGCTTAGGAGTGTGGATCTCAACAAAGTTTCTCTCAACAAGAAACTCTCTCATAGCCGCAGTGAGAGTTGTCTGAAGCTTAAGCATCAGATGATTCTTCTCACGGCGAAGGTCGATCCATCTGTAATCCATACGTACGTCGATATCCGAATCCTCCTTGATAGGAAGGGCCTCGGCGATAGACTCGATCTTCATCGAGGTGGGATACATCTCACGTCCGCCAAGCTTAACGTACTCACTGTTAACCACCTCGCCCTCGAAGGAAACGACGGAGTTAATGGTAAGTGTGTCGAGCATCTCATTCATCTCGGGATGCTCCTCCTTGATAACGGTAACCTGAAGCTTGCCTGTCACGTCACGAACAACGATGAAGGCCATATTCTTCTTGTTGCGGAAATTCTCAACGAATCCCTGCACCTTGCGTATTCCGGGTGTAATGTCCTTTATATAGGTTCTTTCCATTTTTAAAAATCCTTTTCAAAGTATAGCTTTACTTATAATATTATACTTTAACGTTTGACAAAAGTCAAGCACAATGGCAAAATAAACCAAAATAACCGCCCGAGATGAAAAAGGGTCGGTTATTGGCGACCGCAGATCTCAAATAAGGAATAGAAAAACCGCCTCGTAATCCGAGGCGGTCACGGGTATATAAAACGAGCGTTTTGTTTGTTATCTACAAGAAAGTGACCGTAATCGACCCGTTAATGTTTGTTTTTTCTTTTTTAAAGAATGTTGTCGGGCCCGAGGTAAAGGTCTCTCTTCTCCTCCTCGGTGAGCTCCTCAATGTCCTTGCCCTCTATCATAGCCGTCCACGCTCTGTTAGGCACGGGAGGGTTGAATGCGGGGGGTACAATACCGGGAGAATTGATTCCCGCCTTACCGCCGGGTGCTCCGGGTCTGTCTGTTAAAATAGGAAGTTCCTTGCTCTTCTTACTCTTATCCATATCAAATAATCCTTTCGTGGAGATTCCACGGTGATAGTTTCTGCAATGATGAGTTAAATTATTCGGGGCAGAAGGCAATAGAAAAACAAAAATCGAGAAAAAGGCAGGTTTCTAACCTCGATAGAAACAAGTTTTATATATTTAAAGAGAGGCACTCATAAAGAGCACCTCTCTTTTCGGGTTATAAAGAAAGACGATAGTCCATTATTTGAAATACTTAACCATTGACTTAAACATCTTAATGTCGTAATCGCCGATCACGTTTCTGTAAAGACCGCGGTCAATACGCTCCGAGTGACCCATCTTACCGAAGACGCGTCCGTCGGGAGAGGTTATACCCTCAATCGCAAGGGTGGAACCGTTCGGGTTATAGTCGATACCGTAGGTAGCCTCACCTGCAAGATCAACGTACTGAGTTGCAATCTGTCCGTTCCTTATAAGCTCACGCACGGTCTCGTCGGATGCCAAGAACTTACCCTCACCGTGGGAGATCGGAACGTTATAGACCTCACCGACCTCGCAAAGAGAAAGCCAAGGAGACATATTCGATGCAATACGGGTCCTTACTATCTTCGACTGGTGGCGAGCGATGTTATTAAAGGTAAGGGTGGGACAGCTCTCATCGGTATCCATGATCTTACCGAAGGGAACGAGTCCAAGCTTAACGAGTGCCTGGAAGCCGTTACAAATACCGCACATAAGACCGTCACGGCGGTCAAGAAGCTCACCTACCGCCTCCTTAACGTCTGCACCGCGGAAGAATGCCGTAATAAACTTACCCGATCCGTCAGGCTCGTCACCGCCCGAGAATCCGCCGGGAACGAAGATCGCCTGCGACTCCCCTATCTTCTTAACGAAGGTCTCAGAGGAGCGTCTGATACCGTCACGGGTGAGGTTGTTGATAACGAAGATATCAGCATCAGCACCTGCATCGGTAACCGCCTTAGCGGAATCGTATTCACAGTTCGTGCCGGGGAATACGGGGATAAGCACCTTAGGACGTGCAACCTTAACCGAGGGTGCCTTACGTGTCTTAGCCTCAAAGCTTACCGTCTCGACGGGAGCATCGGGGCTCTTGATATTGCAGGAGTATACACTCTCAAGCTTTCCTTCATAAGCCTCGGAAAGCTTGCAAAGCTCAACAGAAGCACCGTTATAGGAGATTGCGGGAGCGTCAGTAACCTCACCGATAACACGGCCAAGATCAACGTCAGAGGTCACCTCGAGGATGAACGAGCCGTACTGATAGCCGAAGATATCGGAAAGAGTCATAGACTTATCAAATGCGAAGCCGAGACCGTTACCCATTGCCATCTTTGCGACAGCCTCTGCGACACCGCCAATGGTGGGTGTGTATGCGGAAAGAACCTTGCCCTCTCTCATAAGAGCAGTTACCTTATCGAAGGTCGCGATAAGAGACTCTCTCACGGGAAGACCCGACTCGGTATACTCGGGAGCTACAAGGATAACACGGCTTCCCGCCTTCTTAAGCTCGGGGGAAATTACGTTATTTATATTATCGGTAGTAACTGCGAAGGAGATAAGAGTGGGAGGAACGTCAAGCTTCTCAAAGCTTCCGCTCATCGAATCCTTACCGCCGATAGCGGCAACACCGAAGTCCATCTGTGCTGTAAATGCACCGAGAAGTGCCGAGAGAGGCTTGCCCCATCTCTTGGGATCCTTCATAGGCTTCTCAAAATACTCCTGGAAGGTAAGGTAGGTATCCTTAAAATCAGCACCCGTGGCGATAAGCTTGGAGATAGACTCAACTACCGCAAGATATGCACCGTGATAGGGGCTCTTCTCGGAGATATAGGGGTTATAGCCCCATGACATAAGAGAAACGGTGTCGGTATGTCCCTTCTCAACCGAGATCTTATGTACCATAGCCTGAATGGGAGTTCTCTGATATTTTCCGCCGAAGGGCATAAGTACCGTGCCCGCACCGATGGTGCTGTCGAATCTCTCGGAGAGTCCACGCTTAGAACAGCAGTTAAGGTCGCTGACTACTGCGGTAAGACCGTCCTCGAAGCTCTCGGGAATAGCCTTCTCAAAGCTCTCGCGGGACTTAGCCTCGATCTCGATATGCTTCTCTGCACCGTTGGAGTTAAGGAAGTCACGGCTGATATCACAGATAACCTTGCCGTTCCATCTCATCGTGAGGCGTTCCTCACTCTTAACACGTGCGACAACGGTAGCCTCGAGGTTCTCGCTGTCTGCAAGCTCTAAGAATCTGTCCTTATCAGAAGCCTCAACTACAACCGCCATTCTCTCCTGCGACTCACTGATCGCAAGCTCGGTGCCGTCAAGTCCGTCATACTTCTTGGGAACTGCATTGAGGTCGATATCGAGACCGTCAGCAAGCTCTCCGATAGCAACGGAGACTCCGCCCGCACCGAAATCGTTACAACGCTTGATCATCGAGGAGACCTCGGGATTTCTGAAGAGTCTCTGGATCTTTCTCTCCTCGGGAGCGTTACCCTTCTGCACCTCTGCACCGCAATTCTCGAGCGACTTGAGAGTATGCGACTTGGATGATCCGGTAGCACCGCCGCATCCGTCACGTCCCGTTCTGCCTCCGAGAAGGATAACGAGATCGCCGTCCTCGGGGCACTCTCTTCTTACGTTCTTAGCAGGAGCGGCGGCAATAACAGCACCGACCTCCATATGCTTAGCGGCATAGCCGTCGTGATAGATCTCATCAACAATACCCGTAGCAAGACCGATCTGGTTACCGTAGGAGGAATAGCCGGCCGCCGCAGTGGTGACGATCTTTCTCTGAGGAAGCTTGCCCTCAAGGGTCTCGTCAAGAGGACGGAGAGGATCTGCCGCACCGGTAAGACGCATAGCACCGTAGACGTAGGAGCGACCCGAGAGAGGGTCTCTTATAGCTCCGCCGATACAGGTTGCCGCACCTCCGAAGGGCTCGATCTCTGTGGGGTGGTTGTGTGTTTCATTCTTGAAGAGGAGAAGCCAGGGCTCTTCCTTTCCGTCAACGTTCACGGTGATCTTAACCGTGCAGGCGTTGATCTCCTCGCTCTCGTCAAGCTTATCAAGCTTACCGAGCTTCTTCAAGCACTTGGCCGCAATCGTGCCTATGTCCATGAGGTTCTGAGGCTTGGTTCTGCCTATCGACTCTCTTGCGGCAAGATATTCATTATACGCCTCCTCGATCTCCTTATCAAGGAAGGTAACCTTATCAATAGTGGTAAGGAAGGTGGTATGACGGCAGTGATCCGACCAATAGGTGTCGATCATTCTGATCTCGGTGATGGTGGGGTCACGGTTCTCCTTCACGAAGTAGTCCTGACAGAACTTGACGTCATCGATATCCATAGCGAGTCCAAGCTCTGCAAGGAAGCTCTCAAGTCCCTCTCTGTCAAGCTTGGTAAAGCCGTCAAGCACACGCACCTCACTGGGAACCGTATACTCCTGCTTGATGGTGTCCTTAAGCTCGAGCGAAGCCTCACGTGCCTCAACGGGGTTGATAACGTGCTTCTTGATCTTCGCTATCTCTCCCTCGGTAAGCTTGCCGTAGAGCATATAGACTCTCGCACTTCTTACGTCGGGCTTCTCGCCCTGAGAGATGAGCTGAATACACTGAGCCGCAGAATCCGCACGCTGGTCAAACTGACCGGGAAGATACTCGGTGGCGAATACGTACGCACCGTCCGAGTCGAGCTCGGAATAGGTATTATCAAGCTGGGGCTCGGAGAATACCGCAGAGGTTGCGTAATCGAACAGCTCACGTGAGAGATTCTCCGCATCATATCTGTTTAATATTCTGACCTTCTCGACAGAGGAAATACCGAGGAAGGTCTCTATCTCGGACCTGAGGGCTCTCGCCTCGTTATCAAGTCCTATCTTTTTCTCAACAAAAATACGGTAAACCATCAGTTATCCTTTCTTCGCCATAAGGGCACGTCTGCCGATATCGTTTCTGAAGTAAGCGTTATCAAAGCTTACCCCTTCTACCTTTTTGTAGGCAAGAGCGATAGCATTCTCAAGTGTCGCATCCACAGCGGTTACACCGAGCACACGTCCGCCTGCAGTAAGAAGCTTATCTCCGTCAAGCTTAGCACCCGCTACGTACACGGAGGGCTTGACGCTCTCGTCGATATTGATCTCATATCCGCTCCTATATGCCTCGGGATAGCCGTCAGATGCCATTATTACACAGCACGCACTCTTCTCAGAGAACTTAACCTCGCACTCAGAGAGACGTCCCTCTGTGCACGCACGCATTATATCAAAAAGATCGCTCTCAAGAAGAGGAAGGACTACCTGAGTCTCGGGGTCGCCGAAGCGGCAATTGTACTCAATAACCTTGGGGCCGTCCTTAGTAAGCATAAGTCCGAAGTAAAGACATCCGCGGAACTCCCTGCCCTCAGCCTTCATTGCATTGATGGTAGGAAGGAATATCGTCTTCATACATTCATCGGCAATAGCATCGGTGTAATAGGGGTTGGGAGCGACCGTGCCCATACCGCCCGTATTAAGTCCCTCATCGTTATCCTTCGCACGCTTATGATCCATAGAGGAGATCATGGGCTTCACGGTAGTGCCGTCTGTAAATGCAAGAACGGAAACCTCAGGTCCCTCGAGGAACTCCTCGACTACGATGCGGCTGCCGCTCGCACCGAATTTACCGTCCTCCATCATACTCTTGACGGCAGAAAGAGCATCCTCACGGCACTCAGCAATGATTACACCCTTACCGAGTGCGAGTCCGTCCGCCTTAACAACAGTGGGGATGGGTGCGGTTTCGAGATATTTGTAGGCATCCTCGGCTCTCTCGAACACCTCGTAGCGAGCAGTGGGAATACCGTACTTTTTCATAAGATTCTTCGAGAATACCTTACTACCCTCGATGATAGCGGCACACGCACGGGGGCCGAAGCAAGGAATGCCGATCTCCTCCAAGCGGTCAACGCATCCGAGAACAAGGGGATCGTCGGGTGCGACAACAGCATAGTCTATCTTCTCCTTTGCCGCGAACTCCGAGATCTTATCAAGATCCTTAGCACCGATGGGCACGAGAGTCGCTTCATCCTTCATTCCGCCGTTACCGGGGAGGGCGAAGATCTCGTCTATTTCTTTGTTTTCTCTAAGCTTTTTAATGATGGCGTGCTCTCTTCCGCCGCCACCTACAACCATTACCTTCATCGAATCCCTCCGATATCAGTGATGGAAAAGACGCATACCGGTGAACGCCATAACCATTCCGTACTTGTTACAGGTATCGATAACCACGTCGTCACGGACCGATCCGCCGGGCTCAGCGATATAGGATACACCGCTCCTCTTCGCTCTCTCGATGTTGTCACCGAAGGGGAAGAACGCATCAGAGCCGAGAGAAACACCGCTTATCGTATCGAGGTAGGCTCTTGCCTCCTCATCAGTGAGGGGCTCGGGACGCTCGGTGAAATACTTCTGCCAGTTGCCCTCAGCACAAACGTCCTCCTCGTTCTTGTTGATGTAACCGTCGATGACGTTATCTCTGTCAGGACGGGAGATGGTGGGGAGGAAAGGAAGGTCAAGGACCTTCTTGTACTGACGGAGATGCCAGGTGTCAGCCTTAGTGCCCGCAAGTCTTGTACAGTGGATTCTGGACTGCTGTCCTGCACCGACACCGATAGCCTGTCCCTTGTATGCGTAGCATACGGAGTTCGACTGAGTGTACTTAAGAGTAATAAGGGCGATGATGAGGTCGCGTCTTGCCTCATCGGTGAGCTCCTTATTCTCGGTTACGATATTGGCGAAGAGCTCGTTCGAGATCTCGAAGTTGTTTCTTCCCTGCTCGAAGGTAATGCCATAGACCTGCTTCGACTCGATGGGAGCGGGAACGTAATCGGGATCGATCCTTACAATGTTATAGTTGCCCTTCTTCTTGGTCTTAAGAACCTCGAGAGCCTCGTCGGTATAGCCGGGAGCGATGATACCGTCGGAAATCTCTCTCTTAATAAGAAGAGCGGTGGTGAGGTCACATACGTCGGAGAGAGCGATCCAATCTCCGAAGGAGGACATTCTGTCAGTACCTCTTGCTCTTGCGTATGCACAAGCGAGAGGGGATTCGTCAAGTCCCTCGATATCGTCTACGAAGCAGGCACGCTTAAGCTCGGGTGAGAGCGGAACGCCTACTGCTGCGGAGGTGGGGCTGACGTGCTTGAAGGAGGTAGCCGAGGGGAGACCTGTCGCCTCCTTCAGCTCCTTGACAAGCTGCCAGGAGTTGAATGCATCGAGGAAATTGATATATCCGGGTCTGCCCGAAAGGATCTCAATAGGAAGATCAGTGCCGTCCTGCATATATATTTTGGAAGGCTTCTGATTGGGGTTACAGCCGTATTTAAGCTCAAACTCTTTCATTTTCTATACCTCACACGTTCTTATTAATGATTCTGGTGTCTGCCTCGCCTGTCTTAAGATCGATATATCTTACGAAGAGCGAGACCTTATTGTCCTCGTTAAGGTTTACCCAGATATGCTCTGCAAGAGAGTCTATATCCGTATCGGGGAGAATGAGAGTCTTGGGCTCTCCCTCGAAGGAAGGAAGCGGATCTCCCTCGGAATTGTAGGTGTGAATGAACTTGGCACGTCCGGGGATGGGATTCGAATATGCATAGGTGAATCTCTCGCAGGACGAATCGTCTCCCTCTGCACTCTTGAGAATGGAGAGAGCAAAGTTCATATCGCCACACTCACGGCGGATAATACCCGAAATTCTGGGGGTGAAGTTGGGCTTATCGTCCTCGAACTCTCTTGTTCTCAGTGCCTGCTCGAAGGTCATCTGCTTGTCCATAAGATCGTAGATGGTATCGGTCTGGTCGCCGTTTGTAACGATGGTCTTGTTACCGAGAACTCTTACGGGGTAGTAAATAATAAGATGAGGGTCTACCATTTTCGACTCATCAAATGCCTTGGTACGCATATTCTCGCCCTCAGCGACAAACACACGGTTACGGCTGTTTACGCTTCTGCCCATAATGAAATAAGCAGTTACCGCATATCTTGCGTCGGCACTCTTACCGATAATTATTCCTCTGCCGTGGTAGGCGAGAGAATTAAGCTCTGACTCAATAGTTGTGACCTTCATTTTATTCTCCTTTTATATGTACTCTGTTGTTTTCGACCGAGATTTTTCCGTCACAGAAGAGCTTAACTGCAAGGGGGAGTATCTTCCACTCAGCCTCCTCCATAATTCTCCTCTGGAGAGTCTCGGGGGTGTCATCCTCACGTACGTCTACCGCACGCTGAAGAACGATGGGACCCGCATCACATTCGGGGGTGACAATATGCACGGTTGCACCCGATACCTTAACTCCCTTCTCAAGTGCCGCCTCATGGACAGCGAGACCGTAATAGCCCTTGCCTGAGAACGAGGGGATAAGAGCGGGATGAACGTTCAGTATTCTGTTAGGATATGCGTTATAGACCTGCTCGTCGATGATAGTAAGGAAGCCTGCAAGAACAACGAGGTCTATCTCATTTTCACGAAGCCTTTCGACAAGTGCGAGAGAGTAATCTCTGATATCGGGATATTCCTTTCTCGGTATAACAACCGAGGGAATCGAATGGTTTTTCGCACGCTCGAGTGCATACACGCCCGCCTTAGAGGATATGACAAGCTCAATTTTTCCGCATCCGAGCTCGCCTCTCTCACCCGCATCGATCAGGGCCTGAAGATTAGTGCCGCCGCCCGATACGAGAACGGCTATTCTGCAAGTTCTCTCCATCAGCCGAGCACCACACCCTCGTCGCCTTTGACGATCTCACCGATAACGTACGCCTCCTCGCCCGAAGCGGTAAGGATCTCAAGTGCGGTATCGACGTCCTCACGGGACACAACGATGCTCATTCCGACACCCATATTGTAGGTGTTATACATATCCCTCTCGGGAATGTTGCCCACTTTGGCGATAAGATCGAAGATAGGAAGCACACGAACGCTTGCCTTATCTATCTTAGCCATAAGACCCTTGGGAATGGATCTCGGGATATTCTCGTAGAAGCCGCCGCCTGTGATATGGCTGATTCCCTTCACCTTCACGGACTCGAGGAGCTTAAGAACGCTCTTAACGTAGATCTTGGTGGGGGTAAGGAGAGTCTCGGCAACGGACTTGCCGCCAAGAGCACCGCAGGGGATATAAAGTGTATCGGGGTTATGATCAATGTCGAACACACGGCGGACGAGCGAGAAGCCGTTGGAGTGAACTCCCGAGGATGCGAGAGCTATAACGACGTCCCCCTCCTTCATGGTCGAGTTGTCAATCATCTTCTTTTTATCAACAATACCTACCGCAAAGCCTGCGAGGTCATAGTCCTCGAGGGGCATAAGACCGGGATGCTCCGCAGTCTCGCCTCCGATAAGTGCCGCACCCGACTGAACACAGCCCTCTGCAACACCGCCTACGATGGAGGCGATCTTCTCGGGGTAGTTCTTACCGCATGCAATATAGTCAAGGAAGAAGAGAGGGCGTGCACCGCAACAAATAATATCGTTAACGCACATAGCAACTGCGTCAATACCGATAGTATCGTGCTTGTCCATCAGAATTGCCATCTTTACCTTAGTACCGCATCCGTCAGTGCCCGAAACAAGCACAGGCTCCTCGATGCCCGCAAGGTCGAGACCGAAGCATCCTCCGAAGCCGCCGATGTCCTGATCGGCACCCTTTGTAACAGTTCTTGCGATGTGAGCCTTCATAAGCTCAACAGCCTTATAGCCCGCAGTAATATCAACGCCGGCTGCCGCATAGCTTTCAGATTTCGAATTTTTCACTTGACACTCTCACTTTCCGATATTTTTCTATCAAATTTATTATCAATCTTTTCGGGAATCTCGGTCGGATATTTACCGTTGAAGCAGGCGGCACAGTAGCCCTTGCACTTGCCCGACTCACCGAGACGGAACACGTCCTCGAGGCGGAGGTATGCGAGCGAATCCGCACCGACTATCCTGCCGATCTCCTCGACAGTGTGATGGTTGGCGATAAGAGCCTCCTTCGAGTCGATATCCGTGCCGTAATAGCAGGGATTGAGGAAGGGTGGAGCGGATGAGCGGAGATGCACCTCGGTGGCACCTGCACTTCTGAGAAGCCTTACTATTCTCGCCGAGGTAGTACCTCTGACGATGGAGTCATCGACGAGCACCACTCTCTTGCCCTTAACCGCACTGATTATGGGGTTGAGCTTTATCTTGACCTTATCCTCACGGACGTCCTGACCGGGAGCGATGAAGGTTCTGCCTATGTATTTATTCTTTATGAGTCCTATGGCATAGGGGATGCCCGATGCCTCGGCATATCCGAGAGCGGCATCGAGTCCCGAATCGGGAACGCCTACCACAACGTCGGCGTCAACGGGGTGAGCCTTCGAGAGGAGTGCACCCGCACGCTTTCTCGCCTCCTGCACGGAGCAATCGCATATATACGAGTCGGGGCGGGCGGTGTATACGTACTCGAAGACACAGAGTGCCTCGGGCTTCTTACCGCAGTGGTCGCGGATAGACTTTATTCCGTCCTCGGAGAACACGAGGATCTCGCCCGGATCAAGCTCACGGATGAAGGTAGCTCCTACCGTATCAAGAGCACAGGTCTCGGTCGCTACAACGTACTGACCGTTATCTCTCTTACCGTAGCAAAGAGGATGCATTCCCATCTCGTCTCTTGCCGCAATAAGCTTTCTCGGCGACATGAGCAAGAGGTTGAAGCCTCCGGAGAGCGAGTTCATGGCTCTGTTGACCGCCTCCTCGATCGAGGGTGCGGAAAGTCTCTCGCTTGTGATAACGTAGGAGATAAGCTCGGCATCCGAGGTGGTGTGGAATATCATTCCGCGAAGCTCGAGTGCATGGCGAAGCTTATCTGCATTGACGAGTCTGCCGTCGGTAGCAAGTGCCAGCCTACCCTTTATGTGGTTAACTACTATCGGCTCGGCGTTAGCTCTGCCCTTAGTACCGAGTGTACCGTAGCGGCAGTGACCGATGGCCATTGTTCCCTCACCGAGGTCCTTGAGAGTCTCTCTTGAGAAAACGTCGTTTACAAGTCCCGAATCCTTATGGCTGGTAAAGAGTCCGTCATCGCCTACAACAATTCCCGCACTCTCCTGACCTCTGTGCTGAAGAGCATAAAGACCGTAGTACACGCTCGAGGCAACGTTTCCTCTTTCATCTCCAATAATTCCAAATATACCCATTGTTTATTCTCCGTTTTATACGTTGAACTTTTCTTCGACTGCCTTATTCTTCTCGAGCACCTTATCGCATCCTGCCTTGCGTGCCGCTTTAAGAGCCGCATTGAGCGAGGGCTCGGAGAGGGCTAAGATCTCGATAGCGAGCATAGCGGCATTAGCCGCACCGTCAATAGCAACGGTAGCTACGGGAATGCCGGAGGGCATCTGAACCGTGGCAAGAAGTGCATCCATTCCTCCCGTATTCTTACAGGAGATCGGGATACCTATGACGGGAAGGACCGTATTTGCGGCAACCGCACCCGCTAAGTGTGCCGCCATACCTGCTGCGGCAATAATTACTCCAAAGCCGTTATCCTCCGCACTCTTCACAAACTCCGCACACTCGACGGGAGTTCTGTGTGCAGAATAAACGTGCACCTCAAAGGGAACTCCGTATTCCCTCAAAACACCTATTCCCTTCTCCACGATGGGAAGATCGCTGTCGCTACCCATAAGAACGGCTACCTTTTTCATCCTTGTCCTCCATTAAAAATAAAATAAGGGCGAACTTACCCCATAAAGGTAAGTGAGCCCAGACGGTCGACTATAACACGTTTTTGCTCCCATGCGGTCACGTCCGCTTATCCGTCAGTTGCAAAAACCTTTACCGCAACTATTTTAACATATATTAGAATTATTGTCAATAGACAAAATAAAACGCGGCGAAAAACTTTCACCGCGTATGTGTGTATTTTTTTAGTGTTTTTCAACAATATCAGGGTCTCAGCGTGAGAACGTAGACCTCGTTTTTGCCCACCCTCAGCTTTATCGACCTTCCGAATGGCACGTCCTTGGCACCCGTAGTAAAGCCGCGGCCTCTCTCACCGCCTCCGAGTATGCCCTCGATATCGTAGTGTCCGAAGCTATGCCCCGACGGATTGATCTCAAGGATACCCTCATAGTCACGGGTGGCTATGATCACACGTCCGTCATTTTCGGTAACTGCCGAAAGGCTGTAAATCTCTCTTCTGTAATCCTCAGTCGCATCCACAAGGAAAGCTCCCTTTGCAAGCTGACCGAATGCTCTCATAACGTTGTAGGGTGCGTATCTGTGGAGTGTACGTCTGTCATCAAGCGAGTATAGGGCATTTCTTGGAGAAAGGGGGTGGGTGTCGCTGTAAAACATCATAGAAATGTCCGATTTCGCAGCACCTATGAGACATGCGGCCAAAAGAGCGGGATAACGCTTATCCTGATATTCGGAATATTTTTCTCCCACCGTCGGCAAAAAAGCAGAGACAATACTCTCGGTCTTCTTAAAGCCGTAATGGTTAAGATACGAGCGTGCATAGCTCGAGTGAAGGATCAGCTCCTCAGGCGACTCGGGACCGCATTTCCAGCTGAGGAAATCGAGGGGAGGCCGGGGATCGCTTTTCATTATGTATGAGAGGAAGCTCTCAAGATAGCTGACGTAATTCTTCTCCTTCTCGGAGAGTCCGAAATGATTAAGCGATGCGAAGCCTCCCGCAGAGTAAGCTCCGACCTTGATTCTCGGGAAATATTTCTTTATTTCGAGAGAAACCGTCTTATAAAGCTCAAAATATTCCTCGGGCGAAGAGAAGAAGCCGTACGAGTCATCGGGCGACTGCCATATCTCTACCCTTTTTATACCGAGCTTGAAGCCTCCTGCAAAGCCCTGGTTGCAATGGGCAATCACACGTGAAAGGATATATGCCATACGCTCATAAGGCATGGGTGTGCGAAGATAATGTCTCTTGCCAATCGGAAGAGGAGACTCGCCGAGTCTGAGAACGATTTCCGCACCGATCGATTTCATATCGGACAGAGCACGGTCGAGCTCTTCAAAATTATATGAGCCGACAAACCTCTCATCGAGCGAAGGATCGGGGAAAATCTCATGTAGGTCGAGGGGGATGGTTCCCTCCCCGTCACGCGAGGAGAAAAGCACGGCCGGAGCAGACAGCTCTCCGTACACGTCGGTTAGTGAGAACGAAACGCACGGATCATAGACGGGCATGCCCAGCATGCCGTTTACAGGCTTTATTTTGCCGCATTTGTGAGAAAAGTCAATATCAATTCTGCGAGTTATCAAGAGTCTCTCCTTTCTCGGGGATAGGAGCGGGAGACGCATATGACCATCCCTCACCGTTTATCTCATGTGCACGGTGCACGGTAACGAATGCCCTCTTATCAACAGCTGCTACAATAGCGGTAAACTCGGCATACTGTGATACAGAGAAGGTTGTCATCAAAAGCTGCTTATCATCGCCCGAATATCCGCCCTTGCAGGGGATGATGGTCGCCGTACGGTCGAGCCTCGAAATAATGGATTCGTTAATATCGTCACACCTATCGGATATAACGTAGGCGGTAAGTGCCATGGACTCACCGATGAACAGCTTATCGATGGCCAAGGCGGCAATGAAAGCAGACAGAATACCGAGAAGCGAGACAATGAGATCGCCAATGGCAAACATACCTAATACAATAACGAGGGAATCGCACAAAAACATAGATGCAGAGCTCTTCATCGACTTGAAATACTTAGAAATAATGAGAGCCAGAACGTCGATACCTCCGGTCGAGCCGCCGCCAATGAAGGTAATAGCACAGCCCGCACCGATCATAGCACCGCCGAATACTGCCGCAATAATAACGGGGAGCTCGCCATATGAGGAATACAGCTCGGAATGAAAATTGAAGAAGCCGCCAAAAGCACTTCCCTCAGACAGTGACACCGCAAGTGCGAGTGCAAGAGGATAAACGAGGGTCGAGACGAGCGTATTCGCCGCAAAAGACTTACCGAGGAGGATGAAGCCTAAAACAAAGAGCATCCAGTTAAATACCGACGCATAAAAGGTGGCACTGAAAAGGGACAGAAAAGGAATGAATGAAAAAGCCTTCTCTGCTATAATACCAAGACCCGAAACGCCTCCGTTAACCAAGTCAAACGGGATGATAAAAAGACCTGTTCCAAATGCAAGAACAAACGTACCTACAACAACAAGCACCGTATTTCTTACGTGATCGATGATCTTGCCTGATCCAAGCTTTATTTTCATATTCTTCCCTCCTATCGTGCATATTCCTTGAATTTTATCAGCAGTATATATTCTAATATAAATTTTAATCAAAGTCAAGATGGCAGCTTCTCAAACCTAGAGAATTTTTTTGCGTCCAAAGCATTTATATGTAAACAGTTATTTGCATTATACCCTCTTCCCCACAAGTTATTCTTCACACGGGTAGGCACATAAGACTATTTTTCGTTTTTCGTCAAAACATATCAAAATTTACAGTTGACTTTTTGTCGCCCATGTGGTAAAATAGTAAGGCTGAAGCAAGCGAAGCAATAACGCCTTTTCTATGCAACGGCTGCGGAATATAATCCCCCTCTCCTAAGGGGTAGCTCTCGCCTCATCTCATCCGAGCAAACGCGAGAAAAAGCGAGGAAAGCCTCGATTTCGCGACCCTGCCCCGACGCCACGGGAAATTTGGCACCCTATTTGGTGCCATGTGACACCCTTTGCGAGATTTATAAGGGATAGGCGTGCTTCAAGCATCTTCTGTAAATTTAATAATTTGCCTCCGTAGTAAAGTGGATATTACAAGTCCCTCCTAAGGATTAGTCGTGGGTTCGATTCCCGCCGGGGGTGCCAAAAAGCCGACAGCATACGCTGCCGGCTTTTCGTTTTTAGCATTTTGGTAAATCATTTGATGAGACAATTTTCAAGAAAGCAACCAGAGTGGCTCGCCATCTAAATTTTCGTTCGAATAGTCTAATTCGTTTTGACTGATCGGTAATTGCCATCCATTCGAAATCATTGTTTCAGGAACCCCCCTTTTTTTTTAACCTTTTTTCACAAAAAGCTACAATCTATGCCAAAAAAATCCCTTTTATGCCAAAGTTAACAACTTTGTACATATATTTGCTAGTATATTATCAGTAAATATTTTTTGAAAGGATATTACAAAATGAGAAAAAACTTTCTAATCATTTTCCTAACACTTGCTCTTTTGGCCGGTCTTTTTGCCGCTATCGGCTTCTCCGGCATTAATGCAAGTGCTGAGGAAACAGAGCCCGCAGATTCTACTCATACACACTGCGTCTGCGGAGTAGAGCATAAAAGTGTAGGTGACCACACACTGTTGGAAGCCGTCACCTTCTCTCCCTGGAACGGTACGGATGAAATAATCTATACCGACAACGTGGCTTACCTTTATCTTACGAATGACGTAAAGTTAACTCAAACACTTGTCGTAGACAACGGTAATACGCTTTATTTATGCTTAAACGGATATAAGCTATCTACTACCAAATTCTCGATCGGTATCAACAAGTACACAATCTACGCTGACGTCGGCAACATTACCATTACCGATTGCGGCAATACCGAGCGTGTCGGTTATATCGATACCGATGCTACTTATAGCCGTTGGGTTGAAGGAACACCCACCGATGCAACGGACATTGCTTATACACTGAGTGGCGGTCTTATCGGAAACGGCAACGAAGTTGATATTATCCGCGGTTTCCAAGCTGAAATTAAATTATACGCAGGAAACATCGCGGGCTCTGCGGGCGGCATCGACGCAGGCCAGTCAACCGTCCATATGTATGGCGGACACATAGTTGGTAACGCAAGCAAATCCAGCGGTGTAGGCATGAATTTATCCTCTCCGGTTCTGGTAAATATATGCGGCGGTACTATTGCATACAATACTGCTGCTCTCTCCAGCAGCTCTGATACAGCAGGCGGTGCCGGCATATATATTGATGACTTCCAGGGAGACGTTAACATCTCAAACGTCACTATTGAAAACAACAAGGTTAAAAAAGCACAGGGTGGCGGTATCTTTATTTACAGAGGCGTCAACGGCGACGTCACCATCAATAACGTAACCCTCAGAAATAATTCAGCTGTCTCGGGCGGCGGCATCACCATAAAATCGATTGGTGCGACCGCCAAATCCGGTGTCACAGTTACAAAAGACGTTGCTATCAAGATTAACAATTCTCTATTTACCGGTAACACCGCAAGCGACTCCGGAGGAGGCTTGAGAATAGAAAGCTGTACAAACTACTCTACTATCACGCTTAGCGGTACGCAGATCGTAGGCAACACCGCGACAAAAGACGGCGGCGGTATCTATTTAAAGCAAAACTACTCCTATTGTGCCATAAAGCTTGAATCAGCAGTAATAACAAACAACCATGCAGGCACCACCGGTGGTGGCGTTGGCAGCTATTCATCCAACGACCTTCATTTAGGCGAGGGCGTGATCCTCATCCAGGATAACACAGGAGGAGCCGATAACATAGCCTCAAACCTCTATCTCTCCAACATAGTTTTTAAGAGAGACTGTGATCTTGCCTTAGGCACAAGAATAGGACTGTCGATAAAGGATACCACAACCTACGAAATTTCGACTGTCGAGACGTTATCCGAGTCCCTTGAGCCTCAATTACACGCCTTTTTCAGCGATGATCCTAACTACCACGTCGGTATTTATAAAACCACCTCTGCAAAAAAGGTGAGCGTAATAAGAAATGACGCTCATATTCATTGCCTTTGCGGAAATGAAGACGCAGCTATCTGCCCGAACACGGGTGGAAATCACTTAAGTTATAACTTTGGAAAACCCATTACAACACTTGAAGAGTTTCTTAATGCTTGTCAGGTGGGCGGAAACTATCATCTCGCGGAGGATATTGAGGTTCCCGATATGAGTGACCAAACTAACTTCCAATACGGAGTCGAGGTCAATCAGACCCTGCACCTCTGCCTTAATGACCACGTTATGTCAAGAGGCGACCGTATGTATTCTGACGATGCATCGTTTACACTCACCGACTGCGGCTCGACTCGCCGTTACTATGACGTGAATGATGACGGCACTTGGACTATGAAGGATTCCGGCACCCTGACTATGAGAGCATCCGATACGTCGATATACTATACCGATGGCGGTGTAATGTATTACATTGGATCGGATATAGACACAGGCTTTTCAGTTGCAAAAAAAGCTCCATTTACTATGTACGGGGGCAATATCGTTGGATTCACTAACTCCGGTGTTGAATTGAAGTCATCCGGTACATGGGGCGGATTTACAATGTATGGCGGTGCAATTAAAGGCAACACTAATAAAGGCAATCCTACACAAGAGAAGGATCCCTCCACAGGCTACACTGTTTACGGCGGCGGAGGCGGAATTTATTCCAATAATTCGTACGTCACCATAAACGGTGGTGAGATCTCCTACAATACAGCCAAGAACGGCGGCGGAGTATATCTTTACAATTCAGGCAATACCTTTACAATGAATGGCGGAGTAATTGCAAACAACCATGCAACATCCAGCGGTGAGGGAATCTCCGGCGGTATTGCAAGCTACAACTATACCACCACAATTGGCGAGGATGCAGTTATTACGAACAACACCTCAGGTTCTAAGTACGACGTTACCGTAACAGCACCCGAAAACGGCACGGTATCTGTTTCTCACAGCACTGCCGCTGAGGGAGCGACCGTAATAATCACACCTACCCCGAACAAAGACTATGAGGTTGGTGTTGTCACAGTTACGTATTCGGACGGTTCTTGTGAGGTTACAAGCCTTTCCGACGGCACGTTCAGCTTCGTAATGCCGAACACAGCGGTTTCTATCAGTGCAACGTTCACGGAAGTCACAATCTATCCCGTATACATTGGTGGCGTCCAGTTCACGAAGGACAATCCCGTTATCAACGGTGACACAGGTACTGCAACGTATGACCACGCAACCAAAACACTGACTCTCGATAACTTCTCGATCTCAGGAGATATGCCGGAAATCTACGGTTTCTCCGGCGTCATTTTTGCAGAGGGCGATCTTAATATTGTACTTATCGGCGATAATACCCTCATCAATACGTCAGAGGTCGACACACTATTCACCGCCGGTATATTTACAATGGGGCAGCTCAGCATTACCGGAGATGAAGATGCAACTCTTAACGTCCGGGCCTACAGCATGGGAATATATGGAGGTAATGAAGTTAGCATTGATGGCATTACACTCGACGTAATGACAACTGCACGCCAAAGCAAAGGAATATGCGGTGATGTAATTGATATCAGCAATGCAACCGTCACTGTTGACAGTGACGCTCAAAAAACCATTGGAATCAGTGCAAGAGCACTCGCAATTGATAACTCCTCCGTTGAGATAGTCAATCAGGATGAAGGTATTGCCTGCATAGATGAGATCACTATAACCGACTCGGTGATCAAAGCAGAGGGTGCTTTGCACGCAATATCAACAGACGGTGACATTGTTATCGAAAACAGTACCGTTAATGCAAGCATTATAGCAGGTGTGCCTTACCTTGAGACGTCAGCTATTTCCACAGCAGCCAACGTTACCGTAACGAACAGCACCCTTAACGCTACCGCAAGCTACGGAACACAATCCTACGGTATCAACGCAGGCACGCTTACCATTGATGCGTCCGGCGTTTCCATAGAGAGCACCTCAGGTGCCTGCAAGCCTACTACCGCGGTCATTGTCAAGAGTGCAGACGTATTTGCAGGTGGCAGTGAGGTTGAAAATCCCGATGACTCCGTATATCACGGCACCTCCTTCAATACCACCCCTGCCCGTGCGGTTACCTATAACTACGGTGTTGCCGAGAGCGTAACGGTAACGGTCAAGGACGGAACCATTCTTTCCGTCGAGGATCCTAACGTTTCCGGCTATCTCTTCATGGGCTGGTACACGGATAATACGTTCACCGTTCCCTTCGATTTCACACAGCCTATCACCTCTGATACTACTATTTACGCTAAGTTTGTTGCAGTAGTAGCGAAGATCACGTCCGTTGTTGTGGGCGACAAGACAGTTTACACCATCACCTACACCGACGGAACCTCGGAAAGCTTTGTGATCAAGGACGGTGCCGACGGTCAGGACGGCAAGGACGGTAATACTCCTAAGCTCCGTATCAATCCCACGACCAATTACTGGGAGGTATCCTACGATAACGGTGTAACCTGGACCTCTCTCGACGTAAAGGCAACCGGTAACAACGGCCAGGACGGTGAAGACGGTGCGGCAGGTCAAGACGGTGTATCGGTTACCAAGGCTGAAATAAACGCAAACGGTGAGCTTGTATTCACCTTCTCGAACGGTCAGACTGTTAACCTCGGCAAGATCGTAGGCGAGGACGGAAAGAACGGCGAGAACGGTAATGACGGTGCGGCAGGTCAGGACGGTGTATCGGTTACCAAGGCTGAAATAAACGCAGACGGCGAGCTTATATTCACCTTCTCGAACGGTCAGACTGTTAACCTCGGCAAGATCGTAGGCGAGGACGGAAAGAACGGCGAGAACGGTAATGACGGTGCGGCAGGTCAGGACGGAATATCCGTTACCAATGCCGAGATAAACGCAAACGGCGAGCTTGTATTCACCTTCTCGAACGGTCAGACTGTCAACCTCGGCAAGATCGTAGGCACTGACGGTAAGGACGGTGCCGACGGTAAGGATGGCGTCAACGGCAAGGACGGTGCCGACGGTAAGGACGGTGCTGACGGCAAAGACGGCGTCAACGGCAAGGACGGCGTCAACGGCAAGGACGGTGCTGACGGTAAGGATGGAAAAGCAGGTGTTTCCATCATCCTCAGCGTAACCGCTATGGTTACTAACCTTGCTCTTTTAGGCTTCTTGTTCTTCAAGAAAAAATTATTCTGATCTTAAGTCTCGCGAAAAGACGTAAGTAAACACTTTAAGCAAAACCTAAAAAAACGGCAGGAGCATTGCTAAAAACGGTGCTTCTGCCGTACTACTATCTTATAAGTAATATTTATACTTTTTTTCTGTGAAAAGTTGCATTACATTTTCCTATATGATATAATCTAGTCAATCAATCTTTTTTGGAGGTTACGATGGCACATTTAAGCTATAGCAACGGATACTATGACGGCGACGTGAACTACAATGACGAGGAGCACGGATACGGCACGTTTGTTTGGTCTGACGGAAACAAGTACATCGGACAGTGGAGAAACGGACAAATGCACGGACGCGGTAAATACGTCTGGAAGGACGGCTCTTATTATGACGGTGACTGGTACAACGGCGAAATGCACGGCCACTGCGTTAAAAGGATGTATACCTCCGGTTCTTACTACACCGGTGATTTCGTCCATGATAAAAAGTCAGGACACGGCAAGTACGTATGGGCCTCCAACAATTACTACGAGGGTGAGTTCAAAGACGATGACTTCAACGGCTACGGAATAAGAGTATATGAGAGCGGATACCGTTATGAGGGTGAGTGGCGTAATGACCAAAAGCACGGACGCGGAAAGCAGACGTATAGCTGGGGCTTCTATGACGGTTACTGGAAGAATGACGATTGGGGAGGCGGGGATGGTACCGAGTCTCACACTAACAGCGACGGAGCAATTTACGAGGGTCATTTCATCGATCACTCTAATGCTACAAACGTTACCGAAACCCTAAACGGCATAAAAAGGCACGGCAAAATAGTAAACGGCAACTTCGAGCCCGACGTTTTAAACGGATATAACCGTGAAGAGTATAACAACGGATACTATGAGGGCAACTTTGTAAACGGTAAGCGTCACGGACGCGGTAAATACGTTTGGAAGGACGGTACGTATTATGACGGTGACTGGGATAACGGTAACAAGCACGGTCACTGCGTAAAAAAGACCTTCAGTGACGGCTCGTATTTCGAAGGCGAGTACGCAAACGACCGAATTAACGGACACGGAAAGTACGTATGGTCTGCGAATAGTTACTACGAGGGCGAATTCTTAAACAATAACTTCCACGGCTACGGAATAAGAGTATATGAGAGCGGATACCGATACGAGGGCGAGTGGCGTGATGACAAGAGACACGGCTTCGGAAGACAGACCTACGAATGGGGCTACTACGAGGGTCAGTGGCAGGATGACAATTGGGGAGGCGGTCACGGAATCGAGTCTCACACAAACAGTGACGGTGTCATTTTCGAGGGTTACTTTATCGATAACTCCAATGCTACAAACGTTACCGAAACCAAAAACGGAAAAAAAAGACACGGTGCAATTGTAAACGGCAGATTTGAGCCCGATCCTATTAACGGCTATCAGAAGGAAACTTACGGCAACGGTAGCTATGAGGGTGATTTTGTAAACGGCAAACGCCACGGCAACGGAAAATACACCTGGAATGACGGTACCTATTACGACGGTGAGTGGTTTGAGGATGATATGCACGGTCACTGCTACAAGCATACCTACCCCTCGGGTGCATACTATACAGGAGATTTTGTGCACGATAAAAAACACGGTCACGGCAAGATGATATGGTCACAGGATTATTACTATGCAGGTGAGTTCAAGGACGATCAGCTCTCCGGTCAGGGTGTAATGCACTACTCTGACGGCACGTATTATGACGGAGAATGGGAGAATGATAAAAAGAACGGCTTTGGTAAGCAGACCTATGAGTGGGGATATTACGAGGGCCAGTGGCGAGATGGCAAATGGGGAGGCGGTCACGGAATCGAGTCTCACGAAAACAGTGACGGTATCATTTTCGAGGGCAACTTCACAGACAATCACAACGCAACCGACGTAACCATGACCAATGGTGATGAGGTGTATCACGGAAAAATCATCGACGGAAACTTTGAAGAAGATCCTTCCTAAAGCTAACAAAAATATATACATTTTAAGGATCATCCGCATCGAGGCGGAGTCCGAAAACGGCAGGAGCATTGCTAAAAACGGTGCTTCTGCCGTTTTTTTATCATTAACGAAAAGGTGGGGCTTCCCTGCCTTTTCTTCATTTTACCCGTGCTTTCTCCTATCAGAAACCAAAAAGTTTCTTTTTCTAACATTTCAGAAACAAAACTTAAGCAAAAATGAAAAAACAGGCTAGTAGAATATAGACACCGGGTGGGGAGTGACGGACGAAGACAGAAATCCCCTTCCCGATTCAAAAAATACTGAGATAAAGTGAGGAAAAAGATGAACGGGAACGATAAGCAACTGATTGTAGAGATAAACAAGGAGAAGGTAAGGATATGAGTTTATTAACGTTTTTAAAGAAAGCATTTGGCGATATGAAAAAGAGTGCACAGTCACAGCACGAGGCCGACAAGGCGAACCTCAGAGCAGTCAAGGCAGAGTCGAGAGCGAGCTTTGAAGAAAACAGAGGCAGAAATACCCTCAAAAGAGCCAAGGCTGAGGCCAAACGAAGCTGGAATGACGCTCATTTGAGTCCCTCCGAAAGAGAGGCTAAGATGGAAGAAGCACGTAGGCTTCAGATAGCGGAAGCGGAAGCCAGGATCAAGGTGGCCGATGAACGCTATGAGGCGGCTAAAAAATAATGAAAAAGCGAGGTACAATCCGTGCCTCGCTAAAGCTGTATATGGAAAGGAGAATCTTATGAATGCCATCGAAATTAAGGGGCTTTCAAAAAGCTTCCGGGGTATGTATGCGGTAGATCATCTGAACATGACGGTGCCGGAGGGGGCTATCTACGGCTTCATCGGCGAAAACGGCTCGGGAAAATCAACCACAGAGAAGCTGATCTGCGGTCACCTTGTTCCCGACTGCGGAGAAATAAAGCTGTTCGGCAGAGATTACCGAGACCCCGGCGTACGTATAAAAATCGGAGCTCTGATAGAGAATGCAGGATGCTTCCCCGGCTCCTCGGTTTATCAGAATTTAAAAATGCAATGTCTCAATCTGGGAATTGAAAATGCAGAGGATGAGATAGACCGTGTTCTTCGTATAGTGCGTATGGAGGAGCACCGTGAATTAAGGTTCAAGAGCTGCTCTCTCGGTATGAAGCAGCGTATCGGCATTGCAATGGCTCTGCTCGGCGACCCTGCCCTTCTGATTTTAGACGAGCCTATCAACGGACTTGACACTGACGGTATGAGGATTATGCGTGAGATCCTACTCGATATTACGAAAAACTACGGATGCACGGTGCTTATATCCTCCCATCTTTTAGGGGAGCTTGAAAAAATAGCTACACACTACGGCATAATCCGTCAAGGAAGATTGATAAAAGAAATGTCAGCCTCGGAGATGGATGCAAGAGCTCAGGTCTTCACAAGCTTAAGGGCGGCGGATATGAATGCCGTCTATAATATATTGAAGGAAAAATACAATGACGTAAGGCTCGAGGGGGATAGCATCCGAGTATATGACGTGGATGACACCGAAGGTATTGTATCTTACCTTATGGAAAAAGGCCATGCGGTAAGTGAGATCAAGAAAAGCAAGATAGGTCTCGAGGAATACTATATTGAGCTTATGTCAAAGCAAGGAGGACAGGAATTATGACTGAAAGCATGAGATTTGACTCACCCTGCTTCACCGAGAGGATAAAAAGAATGCTCGGTGTCGACCTATACCGTCTCTTCCACACACCGTTATTTTACATATTCCTTGCAATTTCTGCAATCATTCCTGCAATGGTATCGGGAATGACCACCATGACAGACCAGAACGGTGAAGTCATACAGCTCTACACCAACGTATGGCAGATAATCGCGGCAGAGGACTCACTTTACGTTGTAAACGGAATAGCCGACTATGCAAACATGAATATGGTGTTTATCTTCGGCGGAATTATGGTGTCCATTTTTATCGGTCACGATTACAAGAGCGGATACGTCAAGCAGCTCTTCACTGCTCACTCAAAAAAAGAGGACTACATCATATCCAAAGCTATTACGTGTGCGTTAGCAATGGCGTGTATGTGTATCACCTATCTCCTTGGCGGCATAGCGGGCGGATTGTTCGCTGGCTACGAATGGAAGGTAAGCATTTTCTCACTTCTTATAGCCATCATCGGTAAAATAATCATGTCACTCGGATGGGCAAGCCTCTTTACCTTCTTGAACGTAATATTCAGAAAGAATTTCAGCTTATCTATTGCATCATCCTTCTTCTTCGGTACAGGTATACTTATCATAGGTGCGGCAACCGCAATCGAGGCACTTGAGCTTCCTACGTACTGCCTCAACCTCTTCCTTTACGGATCCTCCGTAAATGCTTGTCTCGAAAGTCACATGGGTACTCTCGCTATATGCATTTTGGTTTCTGTGATGTGGACGCTCATTTACACTCTTCTCGGTACTCTTGTCCTGAACAAGAGCGACGTTTATTAAGGAGGCCTCGGATATGAACGCAATAGAAATAAATAATTTAAGAAAGGTCTTCGGTTCAAAAGAAGCCCTCGCAGGTTTAAGCATGACGGTTCCCGAGGGTGCGATATATGGATTTATAGGCGAAAACGGCTCGGGAAAATCCACAACGGAAAAGATCATATGCGGACTCATACACGAAAGCGGAGGCAGCGTAAGACTTTACGGGAAGCCGCATACCGATGCGGACGTCCGCTCTCAGATGGGCGTGCTGATCGAGGCTCCCGGATGCTTTCCCAATCTGTCCGTTTGGAGCAATATGATGATCCAAGCGGCAAATCTCTCTATTAAAAACCCGAAGGAAGAGATAATAAAGGTATTAAAAACCGTGCGAATGGAGGGAGCGGCAGGAAACAAATACAAGAACTGCTCGCTCGGAATGAAGCAACGTATAGGTATCGCAATGGCTCTTCTCGGTAGCCCGAGACTGTTAATACTCGATGAGCCGATAAACGGGCTTGATGCTGACGGAATGAGAATTATGCGTGAGGTGCTGACTGACCTTGCACACTCGGGTACAACCGTGGTTATATCCTCTCACGTTCTCGGCGAGCTCGAGAAGATAGCTACTCATTACGGAATTATCAAGGGCGGCAGAATGATAGCGGAGATGACAGCCGAGGAGCTCGAAAGGAGCTGTCGGACGTTTATCAAGCTTCGTGCCGGGGATATGAACCGTGCGGCAGTACTTCTCAGGGCGGAATTCTCATGCGTTGAAGATGACCGTGAGGGCGGTTATATCCGCATTTATGATAATATAAGATGCGAGGATGCGGTGGAATATTTATATAAAAACGGCATCGCTGTAAGTGAAATTCTGAAGGACCGTATCAGCCTCGAGGAATACTACATCGATCTTATGAGGGAGGTTAAGAAAAATGACTGATACAGCCTGTAAATATAATTTCAAAAAACGCTTTTGCAGTATGATGAGGGTGGATTTAAAAAGGCTTTTCCTCTCGCGTGTCTTCTATATTATGCTTGTCATTTGTCTTGCTTCACCCATTCTTATACTTGTCATGACCACGATGATGGACGGATCGGTTTCCGTAAATGCACAGACGGGAGAGGAAACCGTCATAGAGGGCTTTGATAACGTCTGGCAGATAATAGGATCGGTAAGCGACAAAAGCACAGCCTCAGAGGGCGAAGGGGCCGAGGCTATGGAAATGAATATAACCTCAATGTGCAATATCAATATGCTGTATTTTGGAATTATTGCTCTTATATCCGTCTTTGTGTCAGAGGATTTCAGGAGCGGCTACTCAAAAAATCTTTTCACGGTAAGAGCGAAAAAGAGTGATTACGTAGCTTCAAAGACGGTAATTCTGTGCTTCGGCTCTGCCATTATGATATTCGCTTTCTTCATAGGCTCGCTCATCGGCGGTGCTCTAACAGGTCAGCCGTTTGATATGATCGGCTTCAACGGGCTTAACCTTTTGATGTGTATATTATCCAAAACAGCTTTAGTGGGGGTATTCGTACCGATTTATCTCGTTATGAGCACGGTGGCAAAGGAAAAGGTGTGGATGTCCGCGATTCTCTCTATGACCGTAGGAATGTTCCTCTTTATGATGATCCCCATGCTTACTCCGCTCGATGCGACACTATGGCACTTGCTCCTCATTCTGATAGGAGGCGTGGGAATGAGCGTAGGCATCGGTAGAGTCAGCACACGGGTGCTTGAGAAAATCAGTCTCGTATAATTAACAGCTTGAGAAAATCAGGGCCCCGCCTTGGTTTTCTCTTTTTTCACATATGCCCCGATTATTCAATTCTAAATAAGAAAAATGAAGCTTAGAAACATTTCTTTAACAATTACATGCTATTATAAAAGCAGCATTTAAAGGCTACGCCCTTTTGGAGGATCATAATATGTTTAAAATTTTAGTATTAGAGGATGACAGAGATCTCAACCGCTCGGTATGCACCTTTCTCAATAGCACTGGGTACGAGGCCGTCGGCTGTCTTAATGCAGCGAGTGCATATGACGAGATGTATAAGACCACATTCGATCTTATCGTATCCGATATTATGATGCCCGATATTGACGGGTTCGAGTTTGTGAAGACGGTTCGCTCACTGAATAACGATATTCCCATTTTGTTTGTCAGTGCAAGGGATGATTTCGCATCGAAGCAAAGGGGATTCCGCATAGGCATAGACGATTATATGACGAAGCCCGTGGATCTTGATGAGATGTTTCTGCGTATCGGTGCTCTGCTCAGAAGATCGAAGATAGCATCCAGCAGAAGACTCGAGGTCGGTACGCTGGTGATGGACGTGGATGAGCGTTCCTGCACTCTTAACGGAGATGAGATCGCACTAACCGTGAGAGAATTCGACCTTCTCTACAAGCTCCTCTCGTACCCCAAAAAGACCTTCACGAGAACACAGCTGATGGATGAGTTCTGGGATGCCGATACAGAGACCGGCACAAGGACTGTCGACGTGTATATAACCAAGCTTCGCTCAAAGCTTGCGGAATGCGACTCGTTCGAGATACAGACAGTACACGGTCTCGGTTACAAGGCGGTGATAAAATGAAGAAGAGTAATATCTCGCGGGGTGTCATCGGCACCTTCAGTACGTTTTTTACATTCTTCTTACTTGCAGCATTCGTTACAACGTGTTGTATAATGCTGTTCGTTACTACCCTGCAAAATTCTATTATGCACAGCTTCACGGAGGAAGAGATCACCTTTGCGGCCAAAGCGACAATGCTGAACGTGATTACGCTAAGCTTAGGTATGGCGGCTATCGACTACTTAAGACGTAAGCACACGGTCGAGAAGCCCGTAAAAAGGATCACCGAAGCGACAGAGAGGATGATCGAGGGTGATTTCTCGGTTCGCATTGAGCACGTATCGAAGTTTGCGACCGGTGAACACTTCAACGATATTATTGAATGCATCAATAAAATGGCAGAGGAGCTCTCGGGTCTTGAGACTCTGCGAACTGATTTTATCGCCAACGTTTCTCACGAAATGAAGACACCCCTCGCAGTAATACACAATTACGGCATGCTTCTATCATCCGAGGACCTCTCTTCGGATAAGAGGATCGAGTATGCGGGTATCATAATCGACTCGTCGAAAAAGCTATCGGATATGATGACGAACATATTGAAGCTGACAAGGCTTGAAAACCAGAGTATATACCCTGAAGCTAAAAAATTCGACCTTGGAGAGCAGCTCTGCGAATGTCTCATACTCTATGAGAGCGAATGGGAGAGAAAGAATATAACCATCAGGACCGATATAGACGAGGACGTCACAGTATGTGCTGACAGAGAGCTTCTCACCCTTGTATGGAACAACCTCTTTTCCAACGCCTTTAAATTCACCGAAGGCGGCGGCGAGGTCACTCTCGACGTAAAGCGTGACGGCGAATACGCCACCGTCAGAATAAGCGATACAGGATGCGGTATGAGTGCAGAGGTAGGTGCTCATATATTTGAAAAATTCTATCAGGCCGACCCTTCTCGGTCTACTGCGGGAAACGGTCTCGGACTTGCCCTTGTGAAGAGAGTAATCGATATTGTCGAGGCGGAGATATCGGTTGAGAGCACGGTGGGAGTCGGAACTACGGTAACGGTAAAGGTAAAGAGGGGCGAGGATGGATTATAAAAGACTCGCACACGTGCTTCTCTATCCGCCCGTTATTCTAATCTGCCTGCTTGCTCCGATATCGGCTGTATTTCTTATATTATGTATGGTCTTCTTAGGCTCAGAGTCGCCTATCAGCATTGCATCCTACGTGCTCTCTGCATATATCCTTACAGTCATATGCGTCAGGATGCCGGAAATAATACGCTGCACGCGTACCTTCGTAAAAGAAAACAGACTCATAAAAATATGGAGAAGCAACCCTCGCTTAAGAGTAAACACGCAGCTCTATACATCGCTTAGCTGTAATATTCTCTTCGCTGCATTCCAGCTGGCACTCGGTATATATCATAAAACCTTCTGGTACTGCTCATTAGGTGCATATTACATATGCCTTGTATTCATGCGTTCATTCCTGGTGCTGTATACAACACGCCACGTGGGCGGTGAAAGAATAAAAACCGAGCTGATAAAATACCGTATCTGCGGTATCGCTTTTCTCATATTGAACCAGGCACTCGGTGTTATCATATTCTTTATGCTCTATTTCGAGAGAAGCTTCGAGCATCACATGATAACGGCAATCGCAATGGCGGTCTACACCTTTACGGCATTCACGGTGGCAAGCGTTAACATTATAAGATTCAAGAAATATAAAAGCCCCGTCTACTCTGCATCCAAGGCGATCAGCTTAGCGGCGGCTTGCGTATCAATGCTGACGCTGACGTCTACCATGCTGACAACCTTCTCCGACGGCTCGATCACTCCTAAAATGCAGAGATTTATGCTCGGAGCAGTAGGCGTAGCGGTCATATTCGTGGTACTCGGAATGGCTATTTATATGATAGTCAACGGCACAAAAAGACTCAATCTATTAAAAAGAGAAGAAGAAAAGGAACAGTAATGGAAAAAAACAAAGAATTCAAATACACCTATTCCGCACGTGAGCAGGCGGAGATAAGACACATTCGTGAAAAATACACGAAGCCCCCCTGTGACGAGGACAAGTTGGCGAGGCTCAGGCGTCTTGATGCAAGCGTTACCGGAAGGGCTCAGGCGGTATCGCTCATATTCGGCGTGGTAGGCATGCTCATTCTCGGTCTTGGTATGAGTCTCGTTATGACCGATTTCGGAGAGATCGTAGGAGGCGGAGTTGTCGCTATGCTGGTCGGCGTTACCGTTGGTATCGTGGGCGGCGTTTTTGCAAGCCTTGCATACCCGATATACGCAAGAATTGTCTCATCGAGAAAAAGAAAGCTCGCCCCTGAGATCCTACGCCTCACAGACGAGCTGATGAAATGACCTACAACCTGTATGCGTAATACAGTGAGTACTCATTTTTCCTTACAAAATGGTTTAATTCGCTTGACTTATCCCACGCATAATGATAAAATTTAGTAAAATGAATTTATTTTATCAAGTGACACCGCGAGGTGTCACGGGGAGGCAAAATGAGAGTAACTCTCAGGGATTTTGGCGACAGAAAGCACATTTATGCTGATGAAAAACCGATAGATTTCTTAGCCTTTAAGAGCTTCCGTCCTACGAAAAATAACGTAAGCGATTTTTACAAGGCGGGAGTGCGTATATTCCACGTATACTGCTCGGGTCTTCGCTCTGCTATCAAGATGCCCTACTCTCTTTACGGAGAAAGCTGGCTCGGAGATGGAAGGTATTGCTTCGACAACGTAGACGAGCAGATAGATTTCTTCCTCGGATGTGCTCCTGATGCACTGCTTTTCATAAATATACATCTTGACGTACGTGAGTGGTGGCAGGAGATGCACCCCGGCACCCCCAGCTCGTTCTATAATCTCTCACAGATCGCAGGGGATGAAAAGTGGAGGCGTGACACGGCGGACTTTCTCCGTGCTCTTATGCGTCACGTAGAGGCGAAATACAATAAAAACGTGCTCTGCTACTGGCTTCTCGGAGGCTACACCACGGAATGGTTCAGCCACGATGACTACGAGGAGAGCCACCCCATAAAGCTCGAGGCGTACAGAAAATACATGAACGACTCCACGATCGTTATCCCCTCGAAGGAGAGACTCGAGCGTGCGAAGGAGGAGATATTCCTTGATCCCGTGCTCGACAGGGATATTATCGACTACCGCAGATTCCATTCCGAGCTTATTACGGACACGATTCTGTATTTCGCCAAGGAGGCGTGTGAGGAGATAGGTCACTCGAAGCTCATCGGAGTGTCCTCGGGCTACGTTATGGAGCTCGTCGGAGGCACCGTATGGGATTTCGGTCAGCTCGGCTTCGACAGACTCAACGAGAGCGAATATATCGATATAATCGGCACCCCCTCGTCCTATAAGCTCCGCACGTATGACGATTGCGGAGGATACATGCTTCTCACCGACTCGGTGATGAACAATGGCAAATTATATATTTCCTCATTCGATAATCAGACCTACATATCAAGAAGTGCGTTCTCAAATCCGAGAAGGCTCTGCAACGATGAGGAAACGGTCGAGGCATATAAGAGGCTGACGGGCGGATATTATCAAAGAAACGATGACCTCAAGACCTTCGACCAGACTCTCCACGCCATGAAGCGTGAGATGATGCACCGCCTTACCAAGCGTGCGGGCACGTGGTGGTTCGATATGCTCGAGGGCTGGTACTATGACGATGCCCTTATGGATGCGGTAAAATCCCTCGTTGACGTATCGGCGAAATTTAACACGGTACCCTCCCACTCAACGTCGGAGATAGCCGTCTTCGTCTCGGGCGAATCACTCTACCGTGCTAACAAGCATTCTGCAATCTCGGACGAGCTTCTCGTATATCAGAGGAGTGCTCTCGGACATATAGGAGCACCGTACGATCTGTACTCCATCCGTGATCTTGCAAAAATAGATATTGACAAGTATAAGCTCTATATTTTTCCTAACGAGTACTATCTCTCGGAGGATGAGAGAAAAATCATAAACGAGAGAGTCAAGGGAGGAGGCCGCTCGCTTCTGTTCGTCGGTGCACCCGACTACACGGCAGACGACGGATTATCCATCGAGAGAGTCTCACGGATGCTTGAGATGAACGTATCCATCCTTGACAGAAGCGAAATGAAAATAGGTGCATACGGCTCATCCTACGGATATACCGAGCCTAAGAATCCCACGTTCTTCGTGAATGATGAAAATGCGGTCACACTCGGACGCTTCTATGAATCGAGAAGTGCGGGACTCGCACGAATAGACAAGAATGGGTATTCCGTCTACTTCTCTTCCCTCGGCCGTATAAGCAGTGAGGTGCTCGCAAGCATAGCTAAGGAGGCAGGGGTTCATCTCTATTCGGATGAGAACGTGCCCGTCTTCGTCAACAGTATTTTCATAGGCGTATACAACCCCAAGGCGGAGTTTACCAAGGTGACTCTTCCCGAGGACGGGATATTTGAGGACATCTTCTCGGGCAAGGAATATAGGAGTGAAGGAAAAGCTCTTATCCTTCCTACGGGAGAGTCTCCCGCACAGATGCTCTACCGAAAATAAACCCTGGGTAAGTATTTATATAAAAATGACTCGAGGAAATCTCGAGCCATTTTTATTATTTGAGCAGTGAATAAACTGAATAATACCTCTCACCGAGGATATTAAGAGAATTACGCGAGAAATGGTAATCGTCACCGTTCTCGAGAATCTCATTGTTGGTGAGGAGCCCCTCGGCATTTACAAGACCGCAGTGAGGAAGGTCGCAGGCAAGCGTACGCATAGCCGACATAATGACCTCCATTTTCGGAAGAGTTCTTCGGAGCACGTCGTTGAAGCCGCCCATTATGAATGGAACCTCGCCAAATTTTGCCCTGAAGCCTCGGATAACGTCACCGAGCTCAGATACGTGGGTCGCCTCACGGACAGAATCCTCGAGGTCGGGTCTGAAGATCGCATCGTGCTCGCCCTGATGCCAGACTACCGCCACTACCCTATTGTCAGGGTGCATCGAGAGAGCGGTCTCGGTCATCTCGAGCATTCTCTCATAGAGGACGTCGCCAACTGCCCAATGATGCTTCGCAAAGCCCGTAGCACCGACGGCGGTGTGAATAATAAGTACTCTGCGACCCTCGGGCAGATCGTTTTCTCTGTACTTTCTTGCAAACGAGAGGGCTAAGCACCCAATCTTACCCGACGTATTCTGCCTCTCCTCGGTAATACCGATAAGGTAGTCACGGGGCATAGTGATATTAAAGGTCCCTCTCGACTTCTCATCTACAACGTATCCGTAGTTGTCGGTATCACGCATCGAGAGAATATCGGGAGTGGGCTTATAGGGCTCATCGCATGGGCCGAGTCCGTAGCCCTCACCGTTAGACTGTCCTGCAAGGACTATTATATCAACAGGTTCTGTAATTTTATTTAAAAGCATAATACAATCCTCCTCAGTAGATTATAGCACCTATACGGAAAAGTGTCAACGGGATGGGAGCAATTCGTCGAAAAAACTTGACATACGGGGAAATTTATTGCATAATATTCGTAGTAACTGAAAGGTGAAGGAAATGGATAAGAAAATATTCACCGTTGCCATACTCGGTGCAGGTGCCAGAGGTGCAAGAGCATACGGAAGACTGATTAACGAAAGAAAAGAAAAGTTTAATATTGTATCCTTATGTGACGTAAGCCGAGAGAGCCTCCTTGCCTACGGAGAGGAGTTCGGGGTAAGCGAGGATGCACGCTTTACGGATGAAGAGGAATTCTTCGAAAAAAAGCGTGCCGACCTACTTATAATCGCAACTCAGGACCTCGATCACGTAAGACACGCCGAGCGTGCATTCTCACTCGGATATGACGTCCTTCTTGAGAAGCCTATATCTGCCGACCGCGGCGAATGCGAAAGACTCGTCAGCTTAGCGAGGGAATGCGGCTCGAGGGTCATAATATGCTATATTCTCCGCTACGCTCCCATATATGCGAAGGTCAAGGAGATGATAGACGGAGGCGAGATAGGAGGACTCACTCACATAGACTGGGTCGAGCCCGTGGGATACGAGCATTATACCCACAGCTTCGTCAGAGGAAACTGGCGTAACACGGACGTGGCACACCCTATGATACTCGCAAAGTGCTCGCACGATCTCGACTACATAAAATGGTGTGCGGGGGACGACTGTCTCTCGGTATCGTCAAGAGGTGACCTCTCATACTTCAAGAGCGAAAACAAGCCCGAGGAGTCCCCCGGAAGATGCTCCTTATGTCCGAGACAGACGTACTGTGACTTCAGTGCATACTCGACCTACCTCGGGGGCTGGAAAAGAGACGGCTCGCCCGAGGATAAGAAGCCCTATAACGTGCTCACCCCAGCCCCCGTCACCGAGGAGGGGCTCGTTGATGCCATAGAAAACGGCCCGTACGGCCGATGCGTCTTCGCCTGCGATAACAACGTGGTCGACCGCCAGACGGTGGATATGGAGTTTAAAAACAGCGTCAGAGCCTCACTCAGGATGACCGCATTTGAGTCGGGTGACCGATTCGGTATATTCACGGGTGATGAGGGTACTATCCGCCTCGAGAACGACGTGATAACGCTAAAGGGGCGTGACGGTGCTGTGAGGATCATCAAGGAATCCGATATATGCGACACCCACGGCTACGCACACGGCGGAGGCGACTACTTCCTCATAGAGTCGCTCTACGGCGTACTCACAGGCGACACTGCTCCGACGTCATCCCTTGAGGAATCGGTAGAGAGCCACCTTATAGGAATAGCGGCTGAGGAATCACGTGCTAAAGGCGGCGAATGGGTATTTGTTCATAAGTAAATAAAACAAAAAGAGCGAAGAAACCGTTGTTTTTTACGGAATCCTCGCTCTTTTTGTTTTATTACACCTCGATTTCGAAGAAACGAGCCATATACTCCTCGTGGAATTTAACCGTCAGCTTATTGCCGTCAACCGTGAAGTCGGTATTAAGCATAGCGGGATATCCGACCTTGCAGGATTTGATCTCTCTGTCGAGGGGAATCTCAAGAGTGCCGTCACTGCCGATATTCCATACCGCAAGATAAATCTTCTTATCGTCCACGATATAACCGCTGGCAAGTGCCTTGTCCTCGTAATTCGAGAAGCCGAGGGGGAGATAAGGCAGACCACGCTTCTTACCGGGGGTAAGGTAATCGTAATACTCGACACCGAGTCTCACCATCTCAAGCTTGTCGGGAGAGAGTCTCTCAAGGTGGCTCGCAAGATGCATTCTTCCTAGGAAGGAGTTGATCATATTGAGTGCGATGATCTCATCAGTGACCTCGGGACCCTCTACGGGGATATAGGAGAAGCCCGAAACGCAGGATACGGGATAGCTCCATACAGCTGCCTGCTCGGGAAGGACGCCCGAGAGGACGTTGGAAGCGATGAAAGGATACTTCTTATAATTAGTCTGGTCGGAGGTGGATACGAGCGAGAAGTGGCTGAGTGACTCATAGTCCATTCTCATTCCTCCCGAGGAGCAGGTCTCGAAGATAACGTCGGGGAATCTCTCACGAAGCTCGTCTATCCAAGAGAGGTACGCACGGGTTATCTGCTCAAGTCCCTCTCCGAGGCTGTCGGAATCCTTATCCGTGCCTACTCCGAGGTCCTGGTTATAGTCCATCTTGATATAATCGGCACCGTAGTCCTCTATCATACGGCGGATGGTCTCGGTCATATATGCCCTGACCTTCTCATTTCTGTAATCGAGGAAATATCTTCTGTGATTGGCAACCTTCCTGCCGAAGCGGGGGATGAAGCAGTCCTCATCGTAGTAGTCGAGCATTTCCTCGCAGAGATATCCGACGATCTCGGGCTCTATCCACAGACCCGCCTTCATGCCGAGCGAGCGGAGGTAATCTGTGGTGGCTCTGACACCCTTCGGGAATCTCGCCTTACTCTCCTTCCACTGACCTACGTAAGGATATACCTTGTTTCCGTCCTCCTCGTTATGCCATCCGCAGTCGATAACGTAATACTTGACGCCCGTCTTGGCAACAGCGGGTGCATACATAGCGGTGGTCTCGGCGGTGGGATTATCCCAGGATACGTGCATATATTCATTATATATTGCAGGCAGGTCACGGTCAGCCTCGCACTTACCCATGATATGACGGCGGTACTTGGTCATCTCACCGAGCACACCGTTAAGAGTATCGGAAATAGCAACGGCAACGTTCAAGGTGGTGTAGGTCTCGCCGGGGATAAGCTCCTTCGCCCACGAGGTGTTAGAGAGGTTTCCGCCGCCGAGGTAGAGATAGTATTCACCGCTCGTGTCGGTAAGCTCGTAATACCACGCATTGTTGCTCTCGATCTGGAACATCAGGAAGTAGCCCTCCTCGACGTCCTCTATGATACCCTGGGGAAGCTGCTCCTTTGTCGACCAGGTTCCTACGTTAGCAAAGGATATTCTCTTCTGTCCCTCGGTTACCGCGGGGAACATACCGTAGTCGAAGAAGCTCTTACGCCTCGGCTGACACTCGTTGTACTGACTCGAGGTGAAGGTGTAGAAATAGAGCTTATCGTAGCTGAGGACACCCTTCTCGCCGAAGCCCGTCATCTTAAACGCCGAGCAGTCCTCGAGGACGATGGGCTCATCGGTAATATTCGTATACTCGCTGTGCACTCTTACCGTGCTTGTATCATCGTAGTATGTAAACACCGTCTTCACTTCAAGACACTTCGATCTCTGGGTGACGGTGAGGACGTTGCCGTCTATCTCGTGAGAGACGTATTTCATGCTCCTGATCTCGGATGAGGATGCGAGCTTGATACCCATATGGGTCTCCTTCATCTCTCCTGCGACCTGAGCCTCTGCGAAGCTGTAAAGGAACATCTTGTCCTTATTCATTCCCGCCTTGACCTTGCCAAAGCCGGTAAGATATATTCCCTCCTCATAAAGGGTAAATTCGAGATTTTTAAATTTGATTGTGCTTTCCATAATAACCTCCTTTGGGTACTACTTTAATTATAAACTATTTCTCATCTTTAACAATGCAAAATACGGACATTTTACAGGTTTTGCTTCCTGATTTTACAATACCTATTGACTTTAATACAAGTATAGTACATAATATAGGTGAGGTGATGAAAATGAACAATGCGATAATCGTCAGGGCGGAGCTCGGCGATATGAGAGTGCGTGCGAGCATTGACGGCAGAGGACACGAGGAGATAGACTCTCCGAAGCTTCTCTTTGATGCGGAGCTACACTATCACACTCTCTCCGAGATGTTCTTCTCGCATACGGGAGAGCTCGAGATAACCGACGAGGACGGTAAGCACAGATACTCGGGCGAGGCTGTGTGCGTGCCTCCCTTCCACAGACACGCGGCGACGGTCGACCCCGTGAGATTCAGGATACTCTTTGAGATATCGAGGATCGAGAAAAAGGGCGAGTGCGGAGTATATGACAGAATGTCGGAGCTACTCTCGGGAGGTATTTCCTCCTTCAGGCTGAGTGAGGTCTCGGGCAGATACGTTGATGAGATCAAGGCACTTGTCAGACACCCGGGAAGGTTTCTCAGGGACGAGCTCTCCTCCCTCTTGAAGCTCTTATTTATAAATCTCTACAAGGAGCAGGCGGAGGCGGAGGCAGACAGAGTCATCGGTATCGAAAACTACCTCATCGTCATAGACGAGTGCATTAACGAGGGACTTGTTGAGGAGGTCGACATCGCATATATTGCCAAGAGACTGCATCTGTCATACAGACAAACAGCAAGGATAATCAAGGCAAGCTACAAGGAGCCTCTATACAAGATAATCAACGATAAGAGGCTCGAGAAGGCGAAAAGGATGCTCTCCCACAGCGATAAATCAATATCCGAGATAGCCCTATCTCTCGGCTTCAGAACAGAAAGCTACTTCTACCGTCTCTTCAAGGCGAAATACGGGGTCACTCCGAAGAAATACAGAATCACAGCATTTGAAAATAAGACATCCAAATAAAAAACATGGCTTGATTTTCTATTTACAAAATAGCTTTTTGACTGTACAATTAGAATGATAAAATATTTAGGAGATTACTATGGCTATTTACTTTGACAAAAGCACAAAAACCTTCTATCTCGAGGGTAAAACGTGCACCTACGCCTTCTTTATAAACGCAAGAGGCTATCTTGAGCATCTTTACTTCGGTAAGAGAATAGCGAGAGATTTCATCCTCTACACACGTGCATTCGGCGGACACAGCTGTGAGGCACACATCCCCGGTGAGGAGAAGCCCGGACTCAACTGCTATAACGTATTCGGCTCCGAGCTTACCACACACGGTCTCGGTGATTTCCGTGAGCCCACTCTCCAGATTGAGAATATCGAGGGAGACAGACTCACAGAGCTCCTCTACGTATCGCACGAGATACTTGACGAGAAGCCGAGGCTCGAGGGAATGCCCTCCATGAGAAATGGCGGTAAGACTCTCGTTGTACACCTTTACGATGAATACAAGAGCTTCGCTGCCGACCTCTACTATACTGTCTACGATGACACCGACGTAGTAGCGAGAAGAGCGGTATACAGAAACGAGAGAGATGCACGTGTCCTTCTTCGCCGTGCGTACTCCTTCAATTTCACCCTTCCCTCTCAGAACTACGATTGCATAACCCTCTTCGGTGCGTGGGCGAAGGAGAGGCAGATCGACAGAACACCCGTACACCACGGTGTATTCAGCGTTGATTCAAAGAGAACAACCTCCTCTGCTACCATCAACCCCTTCTTAGCACTCGTTGACAAGAGCACCACCGAGACTCAGGGCTCGGCATACGGCGTCAGCCTTATATATTCCTCCTCCTTCGTGCTTAAGGCAGAGGGAGTCAATGACGGACGCACCAACGTTACGGGAGGAATCAACGACTTCGACTTCAAGTGGATACTTGAGTCCGGAGAGAGCTTCGCTACCCCCGAGGTCATCCTCGCATATTCGGACGAGGGTATCGGAGGCATGAGCCGTACTCTTCACGATGCGATGAGAGATCACCTCATCAACCCGAGATTCGTTAAGAAATCCCGTCCCATCGTTATCAACAACTGGGAGGGTACCTATTTCGACTTCAATCAGGATAAGCTCAAGGCTATCGCCTCCGCCGTTGCAGGCACGGGAATCGACACCTTCGTCCTTGACGACGGCTGGTTCGGTCTTCGTAACAACGATAAGGCAGGTCTTGGCGACTGGGTAGTAAACGAGGATAAGCTCGTCGGAGGTCTCACCCCCGTTATAGATCACGTTCACTCGCTCGGTATGAACTTCGGTCTGTGGTTCGAGCCCGAGATGGTCAACCCCGACTCGGATCTTTACAGAGCACATCCCGACTATGCGATAGGCTCGCCCGAGCGTCCTCACTGCTCTACGAGAAATCAGTACGTTCTCGACCTCACACGCACTGACGTACGCGACTACATTGTTGAATCTATCAACAAGATCCTCGACAATCACAAGATCGAGTACGTTAAATGGGATTATAACAGAAACATCACCGAGTCCTACTCGGTAGGCCGTGAGAGCGAGAGACAGGGAGAGTTCGCTCACAGATACGCTCTTGGCTTCTACGATCTGTGCGAGAGAATTGTCGAGGCACATCCCGACATACTCTTCGAGGGCTGTGCAGGAGGCGGTGCGAGATTCGATGCAGGTATTCTCTACTACTTCCCCCAGATCTGGACCTCCGACGACTCCGACGCCGAGGAGAGAACCAAGATCCAGTACGGTACGTCTGTCGCATATCCCCTCTCTGCGATGAGCTGTCACATCTCCGTGGTACCCAACCACCAGACGGGCAGAATTACTGAGATGAAGACTAGAGCGGACATCGCTCACCTCGGTGCTACGGGCTATGAGCTCGACACCTCGAGCTTCACCGATGACGATAGGGCTATGGCAACAGAGCAGGTCAAGGAATATAAGGAGATGGAGGACCTCGTTCTCACGGGTGACCTCTACCGTCTTGATAATCCCCTCTCTTCCAATTTCTTCGCATTCATGCTCGTATCTAAGGACAAGACTCACGCTGAGGTAACCTATTACAGACGCATGAGCGGTGTCGGACAGAGTAACGAGATCAAATATACGTCCCTCGCAGGACTCGATCCTGAGAAGAGATACTATTGCCGTGAGCTCGGCCTCATCCTCGCAGGCTCAACTCTCATGTCGGTAGGCATTCCTCTCAAGTTTGAGCAGAAGGACTTCACTACCCTGAAGCTTCACTTCGAGGAGAAGTAATCACATTTTATACGAAAAAGAGAGAACAAATCGGTCCATTCACGGCCGAGCTGCTCTCTCTTTTTTCATTCGCGGAGGGAGGATTTTTTCAGATATATCGAGGTTAGATTTTACCGCAAAAAAATAATTATCTTTTTTCACAAAACGTATTGCAAAATATTTTTAGGTGTGCTATTATGGGATTAACCACGAGATACAGGGAAAAGGTCCCTGCTATCCACTCCAGGAATACCCCTCCCCCGGACGGAGAAAGGTAAGGTGTTTATTATGGATAACGGTTTTATACTCAAGAACAAGGATCTGACCGAAAACGTAGAGCAGCTTGTCAAACGATTAGGGAGCGAATCGCAGAAGGTTCTCTTCGTTATTTCCGGCGACCTCTCGCTAAATGGAAAATATGCCGAATCAGCGCTTATTTTCACCGAGAATTCCGTTGTATGCTATGACGGAGTGCCCGGTGAGGAGAGGCGTTATTTTTATCGGGATATGGAGAACGTAGTTTCCAAGCGTATGTATGGAAACGCAACACTGTCCGCAAGGATGCAGGACGGAAAGCGAGTGATATTCTTCAGATACACGTACGCAATAGCAGCCCTCTGCGATGCCGCGGCTCTCTTCATAAACCACACCAATGACGGTGCGAGCATGCAAGAGGAGCTTGCCATCATGGCAATAGTATTCGAGAGAGCTCTGAGCGTGTGCCCTAAGTGCGGAAGAACACTCTTGCACCCCGGTGCTGAGTGTATTATGTGCCGATCCAAGCTTAAGATAGTAAAGCAGCTATCAAAATATATCTCTCCCCAGATGAAAACGATAGTATTCTGTATATTTCTATCGCTATTCACTACCGTCGTGGCACTGATACCGCCGACCATCACCGGCTTCATAGTAGACGTAGTATTTAACGGAAAGGGCTCATCGATCCCCCTGTTATACAACATCGCTACGCTCTTCGGCGAGAGCACGACTCGGATGCTGCTGACGCTGATAGCGTGCCTCTTATTCACGTACATATTGCAATACGGTGTCGGAATAATACGCTCGTATCTTATGCGTACAGCGGGAGACCGTGCGATAGCAGCACTTAGGACGGACATATACAAGAAGGCACAGTATCTGCCTATGAAATTCTATGACAAGACCTCTACGGGCTCGGTTATAAACAGAATCTCGGGAGATGCTATGACGCTGAAGAACTTCATGCTGAGAATCACGCAGGAGGCAGTTGTTCATGCCTTCCAGCTGGTTGGCATCATCGTCATTATGCTTGCTCTCAATCCGATGCTGACGCTCTACTCGCTGATCCCCGTTCTGTTTATCGTCATCGCAACAAGGATTTTTTCAAAGAAGATACGTCCTTATTACAGAAGGCTGTGGCGTAGATCCACGGCAGTCTTCTCCACTCTCTCGGATACCATTCCGTGCATCAAGGTGGTCAAATCCTTCACGGGTGAGGACAGACAGTCGGAAATATTCGAGAAACGTAATAATGACTGGCTCGAAATGGATCTCAAGATAGGAAAGCTCGCAACAGCCTTTCCGCAGATCATAGCTTTTCTTGTCACCTGCGGCTCTCTCATCATATGGGGCGTAGGCGGCTCCAAGGTTATTAACGGCGAGGCGGGATATTCAGCGGGTCTTATCGTCGCATTCATTTCCTACGCATCTATGTTTTACAATCCTGTCACCTTCTTCGCCAATCTCTCGGATTCCTTCCAGGGTGCACTGGCATCGACTGAGAAGATACTCGATATATTAGAGGCTGAGCCCGAGCATCAGGCAGTATCGCATACAACCCCTGACAAGCTGGATGGAAAGATCGAATTTCTTCACGTAGGCTTCTCCTTCGACAGAACAAAGAAGGTTCTCGACGACGTCACTCTGACAATCAATCCCGGTGAGATCGTCGGAATAGTAGGTACAACCGGCTCGGGTAAATCAACTCTCGTCAATCTCCTTATGAGATTCTATGACGGATATTCGGGTGAAATACTTGTAGACGGACACAACATAAAGAACTTCGACCTCTCTGCATACCGAGCACAAATAGGATATGTGCAGCAAGAGCCCATGATGTTCAGCGATACGATATTCAATAATATCGCATACAGCAACCCGAATGCCAGTGTAGAGGATGTAATTCACGCAGCAGACGTGGCGAATGCACACGGATTCATCGCACGTCAGCCCGACGGATACGATACAATGCTCGGAGAGAGGGGCGTCGGTGTATCCGGCGGAGAAAAGCAAAGGATCTCAATTGCCAGAGCGGTGCTTAAGTCCCCCTCCTTCCTTATCTTCGATGAGGCGACTGCGGCAGTCGACTCAGAGACAGAGCATCTGATACAAGAGGCAATAGACAGACTCATCGAGGGTAAAACTACACTTATGATAGCACACAGACTCTCGACACTAAAGCGTGCTAACAGAATAATAGTCGTCGACAACGGCAAAATCATAGAGAATGGCTCACCCGAGGAGCTGATGGCTATGAAGGGTAAATATTACAAGCTTGTACAAATACAGTCGATGGCACAGGATGCAGAAAAAATGCGTAAGGAGGAAAGACTGTGAGAATATACGTAAGTGCCTCTGATATGATCACGGCAAACGAAAACAATTTAGTGAACCTCACCGCCTCCGACGGTACGTGCTACGAGGCTCTCGAGCCAAGACGGCTTTTCCCCGTCAGCCGTTCATGCTCCTACATAACCCTCTTAGACTCCGAAGGCAACGAGGTAGCGATAATCAAAGAGCTGAGCGATCTGAATGCAGAATCTCTGAAGGTGATAACAAGAAGCCTCAACGATTATTATCTTATTCCCCGCATTACGAAAATATTCTCTGCAAGTGACAAGAACGGTACTACTCACTGGTGTGTTGAAACGGACAGAGGATATAAGGAATTTGACATCAGGGTCAGGAGCCAAGATATCAGGGTTCGCCCCGATGGCAGAATAAGAGTCCGTGATTCGGACGACAACAGATACATCATCGACGATTACAGAGCTCTCGACAAGCATAGCAGGGCTCAGCTGATAGGTGATATATAATTTTTCAGGGCAGACACGACCGTGTCTGCCCTTTTTGTTTTTTATCTTAAGAATCTGAATTTCTCGCTCATTGCGTAATCAAGCTGAGAGAGCTCAAGGCGAGGTCTTCTGCCTGTGAGAGTCTCACGCTCAAGGTATGCACGAAGGTCAACGAGATACTGTCTGAAGAGTGACATATTACGAAGATATACGTAGGACTGAGCACGCATCTTAGCACACTCTGCGAACGCCATAAGTTTCTCCCTCTCGTTTATGAGTCTGTCGAGGGTCTCGATGACACCTATGGGACTGCCTCCGTTGTTATAGTCCAAAGCCGCATTAAGAAGCGAGAGATACTCGTCCGCTATGCGATTGTAATGACGGCAGGTGAGCAGCCAGGTATCGTTAAGCTTATCATATCTTCCCGAATTCTCGAAGAATGCTATCGCAAGGTCGGAATTCTTCTTGACAAGCTCAAGGAATGCGACCTCTACCCTATCAGAGCGGATGAGCCTATCGAAGGATTCACCGGGGAAATTCTTAATGGTGAAGGTACGGTTACCGCACTCGTCAAGGAGCTCGTTGCCCGCCTCGTCCTTCTTAACTACTCTGTAAGAGAAGTTATAATATTCAAGCCATCTGTTGAATCTGTTCTGGAAGTGGTTATGAGCCTCATCGATCATTATATCACGCATTGCTCTGAATGCAGTGAGAGCCTTGCCCGTGTTCTTGGGGTAATACTTGCTCGCATAGCGGCGGTCGAAGCCGTCTTGGTTATCGATCTCACCGACGTTCCAGGAAAGGTCTGCTATAACGTAGAAATTCTTATCAAAGGAATAGTCGAAGGTACCGTATGCATCAGTGCCCTCGAAGCCGTGCTCGATAGCAACCTTCATCATACCTCTTACGTTCTCGTGGGTATCCTGAGCGGCGGTCCAGTTCTGGTAGGAGGAATAAGGCTTGATACGGCTTCTGAGAATTTTTCTCACCTTATCTCGCTTGCCGAAGAAGAGACCTGCCGTGGGATCCTCGTAGCACCACCAGTCGAGTACGGCTACGTCATCGACACCGGCATCCACAAATCTCTGCTTGTTACCGTCAGTAACGGCGTCAAGCTCGAGGAACATATCGTGGCAGAGGAAGACCGACTTCATTCCCCTCTTCTTCGAATATTTAATAACTTCGATAGCGAAGTCGAGGAAGATATCCGTACGTGACTTATCCTTACACTTGGGGCACTCGCACTTGAAGGCAGGCCCTACCTCGTCGAGACCGAAGTGTATCTCGTCGTTGCCGAAGGGTGCTATATACTCGTCTATCATGTAGTCGGTCCACTTGTAGATGAGCTCCATTGTCGCAGGGTTAGCCGTGCAATAGCCCATCTTCTTCGGTGTACCGTCGGGGTGCTTCGCAGAGATCTCGGGGATATATCTCGGAATGAGTCTGTTGTGACCGAGGGTGTTGATCTGAGGAATAATTACTATATTTCTCTTCTTCGCATATGCGATGACCTCGGGGAGGAACTTCTCCTTGAAGATAGTGGGAATAAGATCGCATCTGTTGATCCATCTTCCCTCTCTTACGGAATAATACTTGATCCTCTTAGGCGACTTGATCTCGGGGTGACCGGGAACGGGCATATAGAGAAACTCAGCGGGATCGCTATCGTACTGCCAGCCCCAGCAATCGTAGAGGGTGAGGCAGAGTCTGTTGATCTTCATAGATGCAAGGTAGTCAACGATCTCGAGGTAGTCCTCCTTGGTGAGAAACTCCGTGCCGTAGCGGGACTCAAAGGTATGTCCTCTGAACTTGAAATCGGGGTAGTCGAGGATGAATACGTCGGGGATAAGCACGTCGTCCTCTGCGAGCTCGAGAGTCTCGGCGAAGGTAACGGCAGCATAGAAGGCTCCTGCGGGGCTCTTACCGACGAGAAGAGTCTCTCTCTTAGCAGTCCTTACGTAATACGCCTCATCGCTCTCTATTCCCTCGAAGAGGGCATCTGCGGGATCGACCTTGATATTTAATTTGTAGTCGCCCCTCACTCCGTCACCCGTGACGCAGGCGATGCCTGCGAGCTTTTTCTCGAGCACCTCACGTGCCGAGCGTGTAAGGTCGCACTTCTCGGAAAGGCGGATAGCGACCTTGCCTCCAAAGGAGGCGATTTTTATTATATTTCCGTTTTCCTCTATCCTCTTAGGCAAAGGAATAAGATATTCGGATGGCTTACGCATAGCGTTCTCCTTTTATGATACGTATAATTTTAAAATGATTTTACTCGATTGTGACAACCGAGGTGTATTCCTCTGCCGTGGCGGTGAGGGTGATCCTATATAGGTTGTCGACTCCCCACGTGCTCTTCACGTTGATGTCCTCGAAGTCCTTGGTGTTCTCGATCGCTGTGATCTCGAGGGCGAGATCCTTGTTGTAAGAGAGGGTACGTCCGTCCGCAACCAGAAGCTTACCCTCCGAGATGATCTCGGGCTTCGCATAGCTTGTGAAGTGGAAGGCGATTTCACCCTCCCTCTCGAGCTTTACGGTATCGGTGACGGTAATTCTGCCCTCTGTAAGCGAGCACTCCCTCACGAGGCTTAAAATGCCCGCCTCGGCAGGATATGCACCTGCGATATTCATTCTGACGGTGCGTCCGTCCACGTCGCAGGTTTCGTCCGAGGATGTCCTCGCCTTTCCGTCCACCTGATCTATACCGTTCACGGTAGGACAGCTGTGGTAGGATGCATTCGTATACCATCTCTGGTATCTTGTCTTACCGAAATATTCATTATTGTAGCTTCCGATGCCGGGGTCGACTATGACGGGGCTCGCATTCGAGAAGATGACGAGGCAACCGACGTCGTTGTGGTTGCCGGGCTCACCGTTAGTTCCGCCCTTAGTCGCAAGGAATAGTCCCTTCGAGGTATCGGTACACTCACGGAATACCGCAATTTTATGTCCGTCGAGCCAGGTCGAGAGCCTTCCTTCAACTCTTGAAGCCTCCTTCACGGTAGGGGTGAACGCATCCTTCGTCACTCTGTATACCATACCGAAGAAGTAGTAATACTTATTCTGCATAAGATATGAGGCGTACTCACCGAAGGTGGAGAGGGTGCGTGAGCCGAGCTTGTCGCCCATTCTCTTTATCATATCTCCGTAGAGGTGGAGGGTGTTGTTACCGTCCTCAAAGTTTACGGCACGTCTGCCGTCGATGGACATGGTGGCGATAAACTCGCACATATTCCTTATGATAGGCTCGTGGTAGACGTTGATCTTACCTCCCGAGATATCCTCGAGTATCTCAAGACAGTCGAAGAGACATCCTGCCGCACCGTCCCAATAGAAGGGGCCCTCGGCACAGCATCCGTCCTCGGGATACTTGGATACGAAGAAATCGAGAAGCTGCATAGCCCTTGAGAGCACCCTCTGACGGAGGTGCATCTCCTCAACACAGGTCGCCATAGCAACAAGAACGTTCATCGTAATGCTGGGAAGCCAATTGCAGGAGCTGTGCATCCACCAGAAGTCACCCTGCACGAAGGGGCGGATGACACGGAGATAGACGAGGTGATCAATTCGTCTGCAGATGAAGGGGGTGATCCCGTCAAGCTTATCCCCGAGAAAATATCTCACGTATCCGAGGAGTGCTCCGCAGATGCCTCCGTAGAGGTCGAGACCGGGGAGGTCTGCCTCGGCATAGGCCTCGGGCACCTCGGTCGCAGGGTCCATAAGGGAGTTTGCCTGATGAGCGGGGATAACCCAGCTGACCTCCTCCATTATAGCCCAGGCTACGTCTGCGATCTTCTCGACGAACCTGCCCTTATTCTCATACATCTCGGCAAGGGTCATATAGAAGAGCATATCTCTTCTTCTATGGTGTACCCTCTCGTAGTTCGAGCGGCTGCCGCTTATGAATTTATCCCTGAAGAGGGAGAGGGAGATGACGGTGAGGGGCTCCTCCAGGAACCCTTCTGCCTTCTCCATAATTACCTTAGCCTTCTCGGGATCGATCCTTTGTTCCTTGACGTCCGAGAAAAATTTAAATTCGGATCTCGGCAAAAAGTTGCCCGCACTGCCGATGCCGTTTTTTGAAAATACTCTGATTCCGCTTTCCATTTATACTCCAATCAGTAAATAGCGATCTCACTCGTTGCCTTATCAGCTCTCGCTCTCAGGGTAATACGCCACAGACACTCTCTTCTCCACGTTCCCTTGAAGTTGAGATCATCGTAAGGAAGGTAGGTATTTTCAACCTTCTCGATCACAAGACCGAGGCTCTTGTCATAGGCGAATACTCTTCCCTCTGCAATTGCGAGCTTGCCGTCCTCTATGACCTTTGGCTCGTCGATAGTCAGGTAGTTGAACTGGATATCTCCGACCTCGCTGAGAGTGACCTCGTCCTTCACACGTGCGACGCCGCCGTCAAGGTGGCAGGTACGTCTCATAGACTCGATGATCTCAGTTGGGAATGCTCCCTTCAGCTCCATGGAGACGGTCATATTCGCTTCGTCAAACACCTCGTCCGAGGATGCGAACTGTCCGCCTGCCTTCTGCTCAATACCGTTAACTGTTGGGATGGAGTGATAGGACGACTTCATGAACCATCTGTCGTATCTCGTCGGGCCGAAGAAGCCGTTATCGTACGAGCCGTGGCTGGGGTCGATTATGACGGGCTCACCGTTATAGTATACAACAAGACAGCCTACGTCGTTGTGGTTATGCATTTCATTATTGGTTCCGCCCTTGGTAGCGAGGAACATTCCCTTAGAGGTGTCCTCAGACTCGCGGAATATGGCAACCTTACCGCCCTCGTACCATACGGTGCGAGCCGCCTTGGTAACGTCCGCCTCGGTGATCTCGGGTATATACGCATTCTTGAGAACACTGAAGCACATACCGAAGAAATAATATCTGTCTACGGGGTTGTCTGCGGCAACCATCATACCGAATCTCTCGAGCTCCTCCGACTTGCACTTCTTACCGTATCTGATAAGGAGCTTACCGTCGTGGTTAAGTCTCGGATGTGCATCGGCGAAGTTGAGGTAGTATCTGCCGTTGATATTGAATTTTACTATATACTCTCCGATCTTTCTGACAAGGGGATCTCCGTACACGTCGATCTTACCGCCGGAGAGATCCTCCAAGAGCTCAAGACAATCGAAGTAGTTTCCGCCTGCACCGCCCCAATAACCGGGACCCTCGTCGCAGAAGCCATCCTCGGGGTAGAATGCAGTGAAGTTATCGAGCAAGAGCATAGCCTTCTCAACCACCCTCTTACGCTTCTCCATATCGGAAACGCAGATAGCGGTAGCGAAAAGAATGCTGGAGGTGATATTGGTGAGCCAGTTATTCACTGCATTTCCGCCAAGACCCATCCAGCCGTAGCTGCCCGTGATGAAGGGACGCACGCCGCGAAGATAGACGAGGTGGTCTATTCTCTTACAGATGATGGGGCTGATCTCATCAAGCTTATCCTGATGAAGATACTTCGCAAGTGCGAGGGTCGCACAGCAGTTTCCTGCATAGAGGTCAAGACCGGGGATGATGTCCTCTCTGTATGCCTCGGGCACGTCCGTGCCGGGAGCTGTGGGAGAGGTGTGAGTGTGAGCGGGGATGACCCAGCCGGTCTCGTCCATTATTGCCCAAGCGAGGTCGGCTATTCTCTCTATAAATCTGCCCTTCTTCTCAAACTCCTCAGCGAGCGAGAGGGTGAAGAGCATCGTCCTTCTCTTATGGTGGAAGCTCTCAAAGCGAGAGCGGATCTTGGTTTTCTTCATCTCGCGGAATAGCGAGAGGGTCAGCATGGGGATGGGCTCAGCGAGATACTCCTCGGCATTTTTTACCATCTGCTCGCCGAAGGCCTTGTCCATCTTCAATTCATCACCCAAGTCTCTGTACATCTTAAACTCGGATACAGGAAGGATGTTTCCCTTATCTGTAACGCTTCCCGAGAGATACCCTTTTCTACTAAAAACTCTTATATTGCTTCTCATATTTTCTCCTTTTCAAATGACACCGATCAAAATACCGTTATCTCACTGACCGCAGACTCTGCGTGCTTTGTGAGCGTGATTCTCCAAAGACACTCTCTATCCCACATGCCGAAATTGAGGTCCTCATAGGGGAGCTTCTTGTTCTCAATTTTTTCAATTGTGAGATCGAGGCTTGTATCGTAGGTGAAGGTTCTGCCCTCCGCCAAGGAAAGCTTACCCTCCTCTATCATCTTGGGCTCGTCGACGGTTACGTAGTGGAAGGCGATGTCTCCCACGTGGTCGATCTTCACCTCGTCCTTAACACGGACAACACCTCCGTCAAGCTGACAGGTACGTCTCATCGACTCGATGCCCGCACTCTCGGGAAATGCTCCCTTCAGCTCCATAGAGACGGTCATATTCTCACCGTCAAACACCTCGTCCGAGGATGCGAAGGCAAGTCCGTCCTTCTCTTCTACCCCGTCAACGGTGGGCACTGAATGATAGCCGGAATTGTAGAACCATTTCTCGTATCTGAAATTACCGTAATCGTACGAGCCGTGGCTGGGGTCGACAATAACGGGCTTGCCGCCGTAGTATACAACGAGGCATCCGACGTCGTTATGATTGTGCAATTCTCCGTTGGTGCCTCCCTTGGTCGCAAGGTACATACCCAAAGAGGTGTCATCGGACTCGCGGAATATAGCAACCTTTCCGCTATCGTACCAGACTGTACGCTCGGCCTTGGTGGTCTCGGCATCGGTTATCTCGGGAATGTAAGAATTCTTAAGAGTCCTGAATGCCATACCGAAGAAGTAATATCTTCTTACGGGGTTATCGCGTGCCACCATTTTACCGAATCTCGTAAGAGACTCCGAGCCGCACTTCTCTCCGTAGCGGATTATGACCTTACCGTCGTGCTCGACTCTCGGTCTTGCATCGGCAAAGCAGAGGTAATAATTTTTATCAATATTGAATTTGACGATATACTCACCCATCTTCCTTAAGAGCGGATGACCGTACACGTTTATTCTTCCGCCCGTGATATCGTCGATAAGCTCGAGGCAGTCGAAGTAGTTTCCTGCAGCACCGCCCCAATAACCGGGGCCCTCGTCGCAGAAGCCATCCTCGGGATAGGAGGAGGTGAAGTTATCGAGTATTCTCATAGCCTTCTCGACTACCCTCTTACGGATAGCGGTATTTGACACCGTGACCGCGGTAGCGAAGAGGATGCTCGACGTGACGTTGGTCGACCAGTTGTTGATATTATTTCCCTCAAAGCCCATCCACCTGAACGAGCAGGTTATATAGGGACGGATACCGCGAAGGTATATAAGGTGATCGATCTTCTTACAGATCACGGGGCTGATAGCGTCAAGCTTATCCTTATGCAGATATTTTACAAGTGCGAGGGTCGCACAGCAGTTAGCTGAATATAATTCAAGTGCCGGGATGACATCCTCCCTTATCGTCTCGGGGACGTCTGTATTCGATGCCGTGGGAGAATGGTAGGTATGAGCGGGGATGACCCAGCTCGTCTCATCCATTATAGCCCAGGCGACGTCTGCCATCTTCTCAACGAATCTACCCTTATTCTCATACGCCTCTGCAAAGGCGAGGTCGAAGAGCATTTTTCTTCTTCTGTGATGGGAGTTCTCGAAGTTCGAGCGGATTCCCGTCTTTTTCTTCTCCCTGTAAAGTGAAAGAGGGAGGAACGGTATGGGCTCGTCGAGTATCTTCTCGGCAAGCTCCACCATATAATCACCGAAATCGGGGTTTATGGTCCTCTCTCCCGTAAGATCACGGAAGAGCTTGAAATCGGAAAAGGGCAGAATCTTCCCTTCCTCGATAACGCTGCCCTTTAAATATCCCGACTCGTAAAAAACCTTTATATTGCTTCTCATTTTTCTGCTCCTTCGTAAAATAAGGCTGTCCCGAAAAGACGCTTTTATTTCACGAGGCTGTCTTTTCGGGACAGCCTCGATTTTACTTTTAAGCTATGGTAATTTCGCTCGTAGCGGAGGTTCCGTGGCTTCTGAGGGTTATACGCCAGAGACAATCTCTGTCCCAAGAGCCTCTGAAGCTCAGGTCATCGTAGGGGAGGTAGGTATTCTCTACCTTCTCGATAACGAGTGCTAGCGACGTATCGTAGGTGAAGGTTCTGCCATCGGCAATACCGAGCTTACCGTCCTCGATAACGGTGGGCTCATCGACTGTGACGAAGTTGAACTGAATATCGCCCTCATGGTCGAGCTTTACCTCATCCTTAACGCGGATAACGCTCTCGTCAAGCTGACAGGTACGTCTCATAGACTCGATGCCTGCATCAGCGGGGAATGCACCCTTGAGCTCCATCGAGACCGTCATATTGTCGACGTCGCACCACTCGTCGGAGGATGCGTACTCTCCGCCCGCCAGCTGCTCCTTACCGTCAACGAGGGGTACGGAGTGATAGGAGGACTTCATAAACCATCTGTCGTATCTTGTCGGGCCGAAGAAGCCGTTATCATACGAGCCGTGGCTGGGGTCAACGAAGACGGGCTTACCGTTAGAGTATACCACGAGGCATCCTACGTCGTTGTGGTTGTGCATCTCGTTGTTCGTTCCGCCCTTGGTAGCGAGGTACAGACCCTTAGAGGTATCCGTAAACTCACGGAAGATAGCGATCTTATAAGCATCGTACCACACCGTGCGGTAGCCCTGAACGGCGGGAGCGTTTTTGCAGGGAGGAGTGTAGAGATCCTTAAGCACACGGTAGGACATACCGAAGAAGTAGTATCTGTTAGGATTATTGTTGGACGCTACCATCTTACCGAAGCTCTCAAGCTCGGGAAGCTCACACTTAGAGCCGTAGCGGATGATGAGCTTACCGTCCTGCTCGAGTCTAGGACGTGCATCGGCAAAGTTGAGGTAATACTTGCCGTCGATGTTGAATTTAGCAATGTACTCACCCATTCTCTTGATGAGAGGATGAGAGTAAACGCTGATCGCACCGCCTGAGATATCCTCGAGGGTCTCAAGGCAGTCAAGAAGAGAGCCGCCTGCTCCGCCCCAGTATCCGGGTCCCTCGTCACAGCAGCCGTCCTCGGGATAGTATGCGGTGAAGTTATCGAGAATGTGCATAGCGTACTCGACAACTCTGCATCTCGTGCTCTGCTCCTTGGTGGTGAGAGCCATAGCGAGGAGGATGTTGGAGGTAATGTTGGTGAGCCAGTTATCAATGAAGCCGGGAATGTCACCCGACCAGCAGTACTTAGCGGTGATGAAGGGGCGAACGCCTCTCAGGTATATCTGACGGTCGATACGCTTGCCGATGAACTCGGAGATGGAGTCAAGCTCGTCACCGACAAGGTACTTGATAACTGCGAGGAGTGCACAGCAGTTAGCACTGTAAAGATCGAGACCGGGAACAACGTCCTCGGTAAAGTTCTCGGGAACGGTGGAGGTGGGAGCTGTGGGCGAGTGGTAGGTGTGTGCGGGGATGATCCAGGTGGTCTCCTCGAGGATGGCCCAAACTACGTCTGCGAGCTTGGTAACGAATCTGCCCTCTCTCTCAATGCTCTCGGCAATAGCGAGGTAGAACGCCATATTACGTCTGCTGTGGTGCTTCGCCTCGAATCTCGAGCGAACACCGGTAAGGTATTTATCTCTGTAAAGCGAAAGAGGGAGGAAGGGGATGGGCTCCTCAAGATACTTCTCCGCCTCGGCGATGATGACCTTAGCCATTTCCTCGTCAACCGTCTTCTCCTTCAGGTCATAGAAGAGCTTGAACTTATCATAGGTGAGGACGTTCTCTGATGCACGTCCGACGAAGCCCGACTCCTTAAATACTCTTATTCCGCTTCTCTTTGTACTCATTTTTAAATCTCCTTATTAACGAATGGTCACGGTGAAGGTGTTATCCTTGGCAGCGGCTGTGAGCTTGAGATCCCAGAGGCACTCTACACCCCACCAGTGCTGTATATTGAGGTCATCGTAAGGAAGGCACTTGTTCTCTACTCTGTCGTAGGATACCGTGAAGACCTCGGGGTCATATGAGAGAACTCTTCCCTCTCCGATCTCAACCTTGCCGTCCTCTCTGATTTGAGGCTCGTTGACGAGGTTGAGGTGGAAGATATACTCGCCCTCCTCCGAGAGCTTAAGTGCATCGCTGACAGTGATAAGTCCGTCCTCAAGGTGGCAGGTACGTACAAGACTCTCGATGCCCGCCTCGGGTTTATAAAGCTTACCGATCTCCATCGAGACGGTACGTGCATCTACGTCACACACCTCGTCAGAGGATGAGCCTCCCGTCTTCTGCTGATAGCCGTTGATCTCGGGACAGCTGTGAGCGTTGGAATTAGTAAACCAACGAAGATATCTGTAATCGCTCTCGAAATATTTGTTGTTATAGCTTCCTATACCGGGGTCGACTGCTATGGGCTTACCGTCCGAGAAGATGATAAGTGCACCGACGTCATTATGGTTGCCGGGCTCGCTGTTAGTACCGCCCTTGGTAGCAAGGAACAGACCCTTCGAGGTGTCGGTCGACTCACGGAATACTGCGATCTTGTGTCCGTCCATCCATACCGACTTCTTCGCAACAACGGGATCGACCTTGTGCACGGTGGGAGTGAATACGTTTCTCACAACGGTGTAAGGAGCACCGAAGAAGTAGTATATATTTGCACGCTCAAGAGACATCGTGTGTCCGAAGGAGAGAAGCTCATCGGAGCGAAGCATCTTACCCATGATCTCGATGAGGTCTCCGTCGGGAGAAACCTTACCGTGGCAGTCGGCGAAGTTTACGAAATACTTATCATGAATATTAACCTTGCTGATAAACTCGCAAAGGTTACGCACCATAACGTCATCGTATACGTTTATCTTACCTGCGGAGAGGTCGTCAAGAAGGAGCATAGCGTTGAAGAATCCGCCGGCTCCCGCACCCCAATATCCGGGGCCCTCGTCACAGGTACCGTCCTCGGGCATACCCGCAGAGAAGTTATCGAGCATCCACATAGCCTTCTCAACCACTCTCTCACGGATCTCCATATCCGAGACGGTAGCCGCTGTCGCTACAAGGACGTTCATCGAAATGCCGGTAGGCCAGTTATGAGCGGAATAAGACCACCAATAGGTACCCACTATGTAGGGACGCACGGTACGGAGGTAAACGAGGTGATCTATTCTCTCGCAGATATAGGGGCTGATAGCATCAAGCTTATCCTTGAGGTAATACTTCGTCACAGCGAGAACGGCACCGCAGTTAGCCGAGTAAAGGTCAAGGCCGGGCACGTCCTCCTCTCTGTATATCTCAGGCACGTCACTGTTAGGTCTCATATGAGAGTTAGCCTGGTGAGCGGGAATAACCCAGCTCGACTCCTCCATTATCGCCCAGAGGACGTCTGCAATCTTCTCAACGAAGCGTCCCTTGTCCTCATACATCTCGGCGATAAGCATATAGCAGAGCATGTCACGTCTGTGGTGATGGACGCTCTCGTAATTTGTTCTAGAGCCCGTGAGGAACTTGTCTCTGTAAAGCGAAAGAGGGATCGGAACGATCTCTTCCACAAGAAACTCCTCGGCACGCTTCATAATGACCTCGCACTTCTCGGGATCCATCTTAGTGAGGTCAAAATTCCTATGATATTTGAACTCCTCAATAGGCAAAAGAAGACCCTTTGCACTCTTGAAATTATTCCTTGCAAATACACGAATACCGCTCTTCATCAGCGATACCTCCTTAAATATTTTACTTTACAAGGTTATTATACCGAAATTCCTTTACAGCGTCAAGAGAATTCGCCAATTTAGGAGTAAAACTTTTTTGGGCAACATTACCAAAGATTTGGTTAATATATACAAAGAAGCACGACTACCGCAGATGTTTCTTGGTAGTCGTGCATAATGCGTTTTTATAGAATTTACTGTCAGGTAATAGAGATCGAGCAGGTGATTTTTTCGCCCCTCGAGGTAAGCTTAAGATCAAAGAGGCATTCTACCTCCCACCATCTCTCTATGTTCAGGTCATCGTAAGGAAGGTTGGTATTCTCAACTCTCGAATAGGTAGCGGAAAATGCATCCGCATCGTAAGAAAGCACTCTTCCCTCTCCTATCTCTACTCTGCCGCCGTCAAGTATTTTAGGCTCGTTGACAAGGTTCAGGTGGAAGATATATTCACCCTCCGCCTTAAGGCTCAGCGAATCGCTGACGGTAATAAGACCGTCCTCTAGGTGACAGGTACGCACAAGGCTCTCGATGCCTGCCGAGGGGGGATATGCGTCACCGATATTCATAGATACGGTACGGGAGTCTATATCGCACTCCTCGTCCTTTGACGCCATATTCACTCCCGGTATCTGCTGATAGCCGTTGATCTCGGGACAGCTGTGAGCGTTGGAGTTAGTGAACCAACGAAGATATCTGTAATTGCTCTCGAAATATTTGTTGTTATAGCTTCCTATACCGGGGTCAACTGCGATGGGCTTACCGTCCGAGAATATGATGAGTGCACCGACGTCATTATGGTTGCCGGGCTCGGCATTGGTACCGCCCTTCGTAGCAAGGAAGAGTCCCTTCGAGGTATCGGTGGACTCACGGAATACGGCAATCTGGCTACCGAACATCCATACGGACTTCTTGGCTACAACGGGGGTCGCCTCCTTGACGGGAGCGGTATAAGCCGTTCTCACAGCACTGTAAGAGGATGCGAAGTAGAAGTATCTCGACCCGGATGCCTTCGCCATGGCACGGCCGAAGGAGATGAGCTCCTCGGAATCGAGCATCTTACCCATAAGCTCGACGACGTCGCCGTTAGGTCTCATTCTTCCATCGCAGTCGGCGAAGTTAAGGAAATAGTTATCGTGAATATTTACCTTACTGATGTACTCGCAGAGGCTACGTGCGTACTCGTCATTATAAACGTTGATCTTACCTCCCGAGAGGTCGTCAAGAAGGAGCATAGCCTCGAAGAGGCCTCCTGCACCCGCACCCCAATAACCGGGGCCCTCGTCACAGCTACCGTCGGCAGGCATGCCGGAGGTGAAATTATCGAGCACCCCCAGGGCCTTCTCTACCACTCTCTCGCGAATCTCCATATCCGATACGGTTGCGGCAGTGGCGGTAAGAATGTTCATGGTAATACCCGTGGGCCAGTTGTGAGCGGCGTGCATCCACCAAAAATCACCTACTATGTAGGGACGGATACCGCGAAGGTAGACGAGGTGGTCGATACGCTCGCATATGTAGGGGCTGATAGCATCAAGCTTATCCTTAAGATAGTATTTTACAGTGGCGAGAAGTGCCGAGCAGTTAGCGGCGTAGAGATCGAGACCGGGAACACCGCTCTGTTCATAAACCTCGGGCACGTCACTGCCGGGCCTCATAAGAGAGTTACTCTGGTGTGCAGGAATTACCCAGCTGGACTCCTCCATAATAGCCCAGAGGAAATCGGCTATTTTCTCTACAAATCTGCCCTTATCCTCATACAGCTCAGCGAGGAGCATATAAAGAAGAAGTGCACGTCTCTCATGATGGACAGCCTCGTAACGGCTTCTGTTACCCGTCAGGTACTTATCTCTGAAGAGCGAGAGAGGAATCGTGGTAATCTCATAGTCAAGATTCTCCTCGGCACGTGCAAGAATGACCTTGGCATGCTCGGGAGCGATCTCTTTAATATCGAAATTTCTGTGGAAACGGAATTCCTCGGGTGAGAGGAGCAAGCCCTTCACGCTCTTGTAATTATTCCTTGCAAAAAGACGTATACCGCTTTTCATTTTATATCCTCCGAATAATTTGTTATCTAAGGCTATTATACCCGAATTATAAGACACCGTCAAGATAATATGATAATTTAATTTGATTATTTTACTGACGTGAATGGAAAAAAAGTGCGGCCGTCTTTAAGGGACAGCCGCACGGAAATATTAAGATTTAAAGATTAACGAAGCTCTGCATCTACGGGAGGAGTATGATCGAAGTAAGGAGGAAGAACTCCGCCGTTGTAGGTTACGAACGCCTCGTAGCAGTATGCGAAGAGAGAATCGAGAAGAAGCGTGAGAGCCTCATCCTTGTTCTCCATAGCGTTTACGTAGGACATAAGGCTGTATTCGCCGCTGATAGCAGTGCCATCCTCAGCAGTACCGGTGATCGAGATAACGTCCATGTAGAATTCAAGAGCACCGAGGGAGATCTCGATGTAGGTGCACTCGCCAACCTTTCCGTCAACTACGGAATAGGAGGTGCCGAGAACGTTGATATCACCCGTGAAGCCCTCTTTTATATTAAGTCTGAGAGCGAGATCACTGGAGAGATAAAGCTGAGCACCTCTGAAGGCAACAGCGATATTTCCTCTGTCAACGTCATCACGGTCGATAACGTCCTTGCCGGGACGAACGTTAAGAAGGTAGTCCTCGGATGCAAGAAGCTCACGAGCCTTAATGCTGAGCACGCTGGAGGTGTACTCATATCCTGCCTTTACGTAAGTAAGAGCAGCAGCACCGAGCTTACGTACAAGGGGATCGTCATCACTCAGAAGATCTCTGAAGTAATCAACGAGGTCATAATCAATGTTCATCGCAAAGACGTTGCCCTCAGCATCCTTAAATCCGATCTTGACAGAGATAACGTCAAGTGCGTTCGAAACGGAGATACCGTCAACCGAGCCAACGTAATACTCGACACCGTCAATGGTAGTCTTAGCAAGGTCAGCTACGTCAACTCTTCCGAGGTAGGACTCGAAGTAAGCTACGTCCTCGGTGGTGGGAACGTAGAAGTTAGCGGTGAAGCCTACGGTAAGCTTAAGGTTAAACTTGAACGCAAGGTCGTTCTCAGCAACAGTGTAAGAGAAGATGGGATGGTCAACCGCAAGCACGTGCATGCCCTCGGGTAACACAACCTCACCGCTCGATACGGTAGGAATAGCATCAAGGTAACAGCCCTCGCCGATAGTGTAGGTACCCTCAAGAGAGGTCTTACCGTTGGAGCGGGCGGGAACCTCGAACACCTCACGTGTCTTAGCACCCGAATTCTCCATTGTGAAGGTCATCCTCGAGCCCTCGGTAATGTTGTCGGCAACCGTTCCGTAGAGTGCGAAGAGGCTGTCTGCACCGACGTACTCACAATCCTTGATATTGAGAGTCATCTCGTGAGCACCTGCTCCGGGAAGGTAGGTTGCAAGAGCACCTGCCGCATTTACGGTAGTCTCGGTGAAGTTAACAGTAGCTGCTCCACCCTCACCCGTGTAAAGAATAGCGGGTACGTAATTGTCTGTTGTTCTGTGCTCAACGGTAGCACCGTTAAAGTTTACAGTACCCTTATTGATCTTAATAAGAGCCGCTGTATCATAGAGAACAACTGTATCCTTGCCTACGTTAAGAATACCTGTTCCATCTATAACAGCGAGGCTGGTACGGGAGGAGGATACGGTACCGTTAATAATAGTGAACTCAACTCCGTCGAGAATCTCAAGAGCTGCGGACTCGTGCGAGAAGACAAGATCCTTATAGAAGGTGTATCCGCCGAGGTCAAGAGTCAGGCTCTTGCCGATAACGATCTTCTCATCTGTATCGTAGTGGATATCCTTGTAGAAACGGATATAGGAATTCTCGCCGAATTCATTAAAGGTATTCTTGGTTATTGTATCACCGATGATACCGCCGATGATATTTTCATCAGACATATCGGACGAGGAATACTCAACGATAGCAACCTCACCCTTAGAGAATACTGCGTAGTAGGTGACCTCCTTATCGGTAACGGTCACGGTGTGCTCCCAATCAGAGCCGTCCTCGTTCTTGGACCAGCCGTCATGGATATCAAGGTAAACCTTGCCGTCCTCGCTGTAATAGCCTGCAGCCTCAGCGGGATAACGGATCTTAAGACCGTCTGCATAGCCCTCAACGCGAGTCTCAACTCCGTTTATGTTCCAGGTAACGTTGCAGAGGTACTGGCAGAGCTGATGAGGATACTCGGGATCGCCCGAATTACCCCAGATGAGCTCAGGATTATCCGGATCCTGCTCACCGCTTGTAAGAAGCTGAACCTCGTTACCGAACTTAACAAAGTTCTTGTTATCGCCGTAAACCTCAATGGAGTCATAGTAGTTGACCGAGAAGGTGGTAGCATTAACGGGAATGTTCTGCTCCTTAAATCTCGCACCCTTGGAAATGTTTACGCTGGCAACGCACTCAGGGTTATCTATAACAAGGAAGGTATCGTCCAAGAAGTTAAAGCCCGAACCGTTTGCAAAGCTGATGTTAAGAACGTCGTAGGCCGAAGACTTTGCGTATATAAACTTATGGGTGTGAGCGGTGCTGTTATCGATATAGTAGGAATCCTCGAAGATTACGTTACGCTCATAGTCGGGCATAGTGCCGTCTTCTTCCTTAGGCTTAAGCTTATCAGCATCCTTAGCAGTGTATGCCGCAGAAAGGCTGAGAATAGCTATACCGGAGCACTCGGGTGCAACCTCGAAGGTGGTATTCTTGAAGTGAATGATACGAACGCCTGCGTCGTATATAAAGTTACCGCTCTTCGACTTTTCAATAATGTGAAGGTTCTCAAAATAGATTTCACTGTTAGGACGGGGCTGGATGAACTGGCTCGAGATGTGCTCGATAGTACCGTTCTTAATAGTGAGCGATGCTCTGTCAAGCCAGCTGGGAGCAGACGAGCCGTTAACGATTATCTTCGACGAGGCGGTCATCTTGTGGCCGTTTAAGTTAATGATAATGTTCTGACGTCTGTCAAGCTGAACCTGAGAGGAAACCAATACGTCACTGTAACAGAGAACGTAGCCTCTGCCGGTAAGCTTATCGGTGGTAAGAGCCGCAGTCTCATATTTAGCAACGGGCTTGTTGGGGTTAGCGAGGTAATCAGCCTCACTGTTCCAGACCGCATATCCCACCTCATCGGTCGAAGCGGCCGATGAGGGTACTGCGAGAAGTGCAAATGTAACAGATAAAATCAATATTGGTAAGAGAAAGGCTAATATCTTTTTCATGTGTTTATTCTCCTTCCAAATTAATTATTCACGACGCTATAATAAACGTTAGCGTACTTGGTGTAGGTGTAGAACGCACTGACAAGTGCCTTAGCAAGATCGGTAGCACCGTCATTGTTCATCGTGTTGTAGGTGTATTTTGCGAGGCTGTACGTACCGGTAGCACCGCCAACTGTAACCTCGATTACAGTATTGTACATCTCGTATGCCGCAAGCTCAAGATCGATATAGGTAAGCTCGCCTACCTTACCGCTAACTACCTCGTAGGTAGTGCCGCCGAGAGAGACGGTACCCGAGAAGGCTTCATTGAGATTGAAGCGGATTCTGTTGGTAGCTCCGAGGTCGAGTGCCGCACCCTTAAATGCAGACTCAACAGCCGACATGGAGGTGTCGTCATCCTCTGCAGTTGCATTCTCCTTAAGATTAGCGAGGTAGGTAACGCTCTGTCTGAGGGCGTCAAGCTCTATATTTGTCTTAGCGGAGTACTGATAGGATGCTGCGATATACTCGGTAGCAGCTACAAGCATTTCCTTAACGTAGAAGCTGATATCGGAGGAAAGGACTGTCTTAACATAATCGAGAACCGAGTAGCCCGAAGCAAGAGTGTTCACAAGCTCGCCCTCAGTGTATACGATCACGATGTCGATAACCTCTGCCGCATTCGAGGGAAGAATGTCCTCAACGGTAACGAGAAGGTACTCTACGCCGTCGTAAACTACGGTATTGGTAAGCTCGGATACGTTGTAGGTAACGCCGCCGATGGTGATTGAAGTGATGGTGGTATCCTTGGGAATGAAGAACTGGATACCGAATACGCTCTCAAGAGTGATGTTAGCCTTAATTACGGCACCGAGAGTCTTGATTGCGATGGGAAGATCTGCACCCTCAACCATCATAAGCTTCTGGCCTCTCGGAATTACAAGAGAGCCTGCTGCGGTAGGAACGGTAGGAGTTACGGAGAAGTACGTATCGTATACGGTTACGGTGATAGCGTGTGCAGTAACTGCATCAGCCTTTACAAGCTCGCCTATGATAGCGGAGTTCTTAATAACGATCTCAGCCTTATCACCGTTAGCGGATGCGAAGGAGCCGAGAAGTCTGAAGAAGCAATCAGCCTCTACGTTACAGTTATTAACGTTTACCTTGAGGTTCATGCCCTCGGAGTACGTCTTGTCGATAACGTAGCTTGCCACAATCCTTACACCGTCAAGGCTAAGGAGGTTCTCAGTACCGTTAATAAATCTGAATGCCACTCTGTATTCTGCGGAAATGCTACCGCCGTTCATAACAACGTCACCGTTTACAACCTCGAAGAGGTAGTAAACATCGGAGCCCTCAGCAACCGCGAATACGATATCGGTATTGATGAAGGTGAAGGTCTCGTCCTTAGCAGAGCCGTAGAACGGAATTGTCGTAGCGTTCTCGCAGGAGATCTTACCGTTCATGAAGGTGAAGCTCTTCTCAAGCTGAAGACGAACGTCAAATGCGAAGGTGTGACCGTCAAGGTCGAATACGATATTTCTGTTAAGGCCGTGAATTCTTCCCTGTCCTGCGGTCGAGCCGGTAGGATCATAGGTAAGATCGGCAAGGAATACGATGGTAGCACCCTCGGGGATGGACTGAAGCTCAGTGCAGGTGATCTTGGTAGCACCGTTCTCATCGGGATCAGCGATCTTAGCGATCTTGAAGCGTGCACCCTCAACGAGGATTACGTATGCAAGCTCCTTACCCTCGATGGAATCAACGAGAGAGGTGATCTTACCGTCGGATACAGCATAGAGCTCGCCCTTTGCGGGAGTAGTGGTTCCGGGCAGCACGAGAGCCGAGTAGAAGATACTTCCTACTTCAGTGGAGGACTTGATATGAGTATTGGGAACCTCGCCGCCCATGTTATCGGTAGTACGGTAAAGTGCAACACCGTTAAGAATGCTTGTGTCGGTGCAGCTGAAGCCAAGCTCGAAGTAGATGTTCTGAATCTGTGCCTTGTAGATCGTACCGCCGATAAACTTCTCGTCGATAAGGATAAGCTCGTTAACCTTACCTACAATAGAGCAGTCCTTGTCGAAGCGGATGTCCCAACAGGTAACACCGTAGTTGGAGGTAGCAGCCTCGAAGAGTCTGGTAATGGGAACTACGCAGATGATCTCGGTGTTCTCGAAGTTAAGAGTGCTGCGAGGTGCACCGTACTGAGCGTAGCTGGCAGCAAGACCGAAGTGTGTATCTTTTCTTAAGATGAACTGACAGTTTCTGAAGGTAACAAAGTCAGCGGACGCCCAATAGAAGATCTGAGTGTGAGAGGAATCGAAGACAACGTTATCTACGATAAACTCAACGTCGTAACGGAGCTGGATCTGACCGGAGAGGTAGTTCCAGAATCCATTCTTGATGGTCATGGACGCATTTACGTGAGTAGAGGAGGATCCACCTACTCTGAAGCCCTTGGTATCATCGATTTTATGACCTGCAAGGTTGATGACGATCTTCTGCTCATGACCGGAGACGACCTGTGCAGTCTTATTCTCAAGGTCAGCGAAGAGGTGAACGTATCCGGGAACGTAGGTAGGATCGGCATATTCCAGACCGTTAGAATCCTTAACACCTACAACAGTGGTATCGAGGTTTATATCGGTGCTCCAGGTCTTGGGAGGCTGTCCTGCAAGGAAGTCATCCTCAGATGCCCAGGTACCGTAGGTAATTCCCTTATGAGCTTCGTCGGGAGTCCATGCACCATCGGGAGCAGTGTACTGACCCTTATCGGTAGGATACACAGGGTCGGGCTCAGGCTCGGGCTTGGGGGTAGGATCGGTTCCTGTTCCGGGATCGGGAGAGGGAGTAGTACCACCCTCGGGAGCGGGATCGGGATTGGGATCCACTTCATCGACAGGCTCGTCAAGGCTTGCAACGTAGGTTATCGTGCAGAGCGTATCGTCAGAGTTCTTTATCTCTGCCTCCTTAGCAGCTCCGGTAGAAGCATCGTAAGCGAGGAATGTATATACATTGATAGCAGCATCACTGCCGTTGTAAAGGAAACCGTTTTCAATTTTTACAGTCTGAAGAGCTACGAACGTATAAAGACCGCTCTTGTAAAGCTCGGAAAGAGTGATAAGAGATGCAGCACCGGAAACGGAGCTTTCCTTATCAATAACTATATCCCAGAGTGCATCCGTGTTTACGTTCTCTGTAATTACAAACAGAGAGCCCGCGGGATCAGTCGTGGTATATGCGATGGACGTGCCCTCAAGAAGAAGAGTGGAGCGTGCAGTGCCCACGTCTATTCTTGTGCCGTCAAGCTTTATTGCCTTGCCGTTTTCAATAGTAACAGCACAGTCGGTAAATCTTACGTAATCGGCAGCAACAGCATCTAAGAAATCGTAGTTGGAGGCAACCTTTACGGTAAGATCCTCGAAGACAAGCGAGTAATCCGCACCCGTGCCCATAACTCTTGCATAAGTAGAAAGGTTCCACGTACCGTTCTTAATGGTAAGAGAGGACTCGGCAGATCCTGTTAAACGGAAGCCACCCTTATCGTTCAGAGTATGTCCGCCAAGGTCGATTACAAGGCTCTGATTAGTACCGATGTAGATCTGACCGTTTCTCGACTGCTTATTCTCTACGTCAGCATAGAGACGCACGTAGCCGGGAATAAGATCAGTATTCTGATAAGAGGTACCCTGAGCGTTAGAAGCAGCAACAACCTTTGTAAGCATGGTGGTAGAGGTCTCGAATGCGAAGGGAGGCTCACCAAGGAGGTAATCCATCTCACTCTTCCACATAGCGAAGGTCATGCCGGTGTAGTCAACGCCTGAGGTATCACCCTCGGGAGTCCATGCAAGCGAGCCGTCGGGAGTCTTGTTGAAGGTAATAATTCCGTCATCATCAACAGTCTCGTATACGTCTGCAGCCTGATCGCCATCTACGAAGGATACGTTCAAGAGAGAGTATCCGGCAGCTGTGGGAACAGTCTTCTGATCGTAAAGAGCCTTACCCGAGGACTTGTTCACGTAGGTATAGAGATACTCATCTATAATGTTGTTGTTCGACATTCTGAAGCCTGCCTCGAAGACAACCTCCTGATTTACCTGGAATACAGGGAAAGCAGTAGTTCTGTCGGGGTTCGAGGAGTTAAGACCGATAAGGTGCATATTTCCGGGTCTTACAACAGAGGAATCCTTATCGAAGAATACTCTGTATGCAAGCTTAGCATCCGCACCGTGAGAGGTAGAAATTCTCACAAGGGGAGCTATGGGAGCCTCGGTCTGGATAACGTCGGTATTGATGAATCTGAGCTCATTAGTGAACGAATTATCGTTAACTACGCTAAGCTCGAAGTTGTTACCTGCCGCAGAAAGAATATTTACTACGCAGTCCTTGAACTCGATAAGCTTAGCAGCCTCGTCATAGACCATCTGACCGCCGGTGTAGTTATAGACGACGTTATCGTACTTCAGCACTGACTGGCGTCTTGTTTGGATCTGGCCGCCGGTGTGCTTGAAGGTACCGTTCTTCACAGTGAAGGTAGCGGTAGTAGTCACGCCGGAGCTGTTTCCGATTCTGACACCCATGGGAACGGTAAGCTCAAAGCCCGCAAGGTTGATCACAACGCTGTGATTCTTACCCGTGTAGAGCTGAGCAGCCTTTCCGTCAGAGCCGGGCTGATAAATTTCACAGTCAGCGAAGAGATGAACGTAGAAGGTCTTCTTTTCGGTATCTCTTCCACCGACGTATTCCTCACTGATCACATTGTTGAGTGAGAACTTAACAGGTGCATTTCCTGCTAAGAAGTCAGCCTCGGTTGCCCATACAGCGAACTTGATACCCCCATCCGAGGGAATCCAAGATCCGAGAGGAGCAGTATACGAGCCGACAACCTTCTCAGTCGTCGAATCATTGGTGGTTTCTCCATCACCCTCGCTTGCAAATACGGTCGTGGTGAACACGCTCGTCAAGAGAAGCGAAAGTGCAAGAAGAAGTGACAAAAGCCGTGTGTGTTTCTTCATTTGGTTTCTCCTTTACCTGCTTATTTCTGAAACAAAAACACTATATGATGCAGTAGCAAAAGCCCTGCAAAATTTAGCTAATTCGGGGCACTTCTGTGCTCCGTGATATACATAAGCCTCTCATGCACATCACGAAATACAGAAGCTTGGAACATCCTTAGTGCTCCCCCTGCCCCACCGTGGGGCAGGAGGCGGCCTTTCGGCCGTGCACTTAAAGACGCTTACGCAGCATTACCACTCAAAGAGGTCCATGGGGGGAGTATCACCCTGGCTGGTGGAAATTACGTCATTCTCCTCTGCGATTGTAAGGAGAACTTCAGGTGTCTCGTAAATCTTCTTCATTTTAATATTTCTCCTTCCTAAAGTCAATTATCTAAATTGTTTTTATAGCTATTAGCATTTGCCGCATAGTTGTAAAGTGCATTGGCGAGATTCTTAAGATTCTCAGGATTTCCATCTGCGTTAGCAAATACAACGTAGTTTGCAAGAGCGTAGTATCCCGTGACACCGTCTGCGGTAATCGCTACCTTGGTATCGTAGAGATCGTATGCTCTCATGTTAACCTCGATGTAGGTTATGCCATTGTAAGCACCGTTCTTTACCTCATAGGAGGTGCCGTTAACAACTATCGTGCCGTTGTGGCCCTCTTTGATGTTGAAGCGGAGCTTGAAGCCTGAATCAAGGTCGAGCTGTGCACCGCGGATAGCGGAGGGCACGTTGTGTGCATCTGCACCGGCAGTGTACTTGTCATACTCAACGCCCTTGAATACGGGAGCAGCCTTGCCGTCATAGACGTATGCAGCCTTCACGTAATCCATAGCTGCGGAAACGAGCTGCTTTGCGGAGTCGTCATTCGTCTTTGCTATGATCTGCTCGGAATATGTGAGTATCGAGTAGGTAAGAGGAAGAACGTAATTCTTCTCGCCCTCGGTAGCATAAACGAAGAGAAGAATATCATCTGCGGCAGTGTTGGGGGTAATACCCTTGATGGTGTACTTATCTCTTCCCTCAAACTCCATAGACTCAAGTGCGACACCGTTCATGTTAATGCCCTTGATGATATCGGGGTTAGCGAAGAAGTTAAGCTGGAAGTCGGTGTAAAGAGTGAGGTTGGACTGAAGGTCGGAGCCCTTAAGTGTCTCGGGCTTCGCGGATACAACGTACTTGCCATCGACGATCTCGAGAGCTGTGATCTTACCGCCCGTAACCTCAGTGACAGCAGTGGAAGAAAGATGGACGATAGAGCTGTTGGGGTTGTAAAGGACGGTACCCTCCTCAACGATAAGCTCCAGCTTCTTGACACCCGCATTATCGATATGAATGGGATAGAAGGAAGCATTATCTATTACACAGCCACCCTTGAAGGTAACCCTGACGTTATCCTCGATCGAGTGATTCCAGGAAATCGGTCTTACCTTATCGAACGTACAGTTATCGAATACGAACTCACGTACGCCGCCCTTCTCGGTAAAGCCTGAGTAGGTAAGTGACGAATATCCGCCTGCGACAACCGCAGAGGCGCTCGGGCTGGTGAAGTTAACGTTAGTGAAGGTCATGGATACTGCACCGTAATCGGTAAAGAGCGAGCTTTTAGTAATAACATCGATATTCTCGAACACGACAGTCGAGCCGGGACGGTTCTGGATAGCAGAGCCGCTGTTGGAGAAGTCGAGTGTACCTCTCTTATCGGGGTTCGAGTTAATGAACTTGACAAGTCTCTCCTCAAACACTGCGGAGCGGCTGTGACCGATCTGGAAGTGACCGGTTCCCGTTCTCGTAAGAGTACAACCGTTAAGGTCGAAGGTGACGTTGTAGTTCTGATAGGTTCCTCCCTCTCTGAGAATGGTGTCATGGAAGAACTTGAAGGTTGCACCGTTAGCATGAGGAATGGGAGCAGTCACGTCATATCCGAATACCGAGCCGATGGGCCATACGTTAAGAATGTTGCCGTTAGCGTCAAATTCAACGTACTGATAGAAGGTGCCGAGGTTGGCAATAAGTCTGTCGGTCGCATTGTAATGACCCGTCGTCTTTTCTACACTGTAATATTTGGAGCTTCCGTTCGAGCGATCACCGGGAGCGTAGACGAGCCAAGAGAACTTGGAGTCAGCTGCGGTGGAGGATGCAAGTGTCGAGGAGCTGCTGACAGTTACCGTCTTCACTACGTTTGCATTAGGCTCTTTTCCTTGTGCTTCAAGCTTTGCATTCTCAAGATCGGTAGCTTCCTTGGATGCTTTCGCAGAAGCCTCATTGGATGCCGCCTTATCAACCGTTACATAAGTGCAGTTGTAAGTAAGCGTCGCCCCCTTGGGAACAGTGAAGCCGTCCTCTATGATAATGCGTATCTTCATATTGTTATAAACTGAATCTTTTGCATAATCATAGGTTTCGGTAAGTCTTGCAAGGGTGAAGTCAGCAAAATCAATATTGATCGAGCTGTTCTGATCGAAGATAACGTCGTATATACCGTCACCGTATACACTGTCAGAGAACTGGAAGAGGGGTTCTACCGGAGCGGTCATATACATAATATCGGAATTCTCGAAAATAATCTCGGAAACAGCGTATCCGTGATTCGTATAGGGAGCACCCATATGAAGGCCGTAGCCTTTGAGATTGAGGAATACGGAATCCTTAAACCTAAGAAGGTCAGGAGAACATCCGTAGAAGAAGTTAGATACGTTATTGACGACAAGAACCTTATCGAAGGTTACCTTAACGTCCTGACGGATCTGGAACTGTCCTCCCTTACGCTGGAAGATACCGTTCTTCACGGTGAAGTATGCGTCGGGGTGAGTGGTCGAGGAGCCTCCGGGTCTCATTCCTACCGCATCGTTAAAGGTGAAGCCGTTGAGATCCATAACGAAGGATCTTGCGGCGGGGGTTATGATCTGAAGCTTTGTTGCGGAATTCGAGGCATCCTTATATGCAGAGGTCAGATCTGCATAGAATCTCATATATCCGACAACAGGTGTACCTGAAATATTAGCACCGTTTGTGTCTATACCGAGATCGGTATTATTGAAGGAAGTGGACGTAGACCATTTCGTAGGAGCTTTACCTAACAGGAAATCAGCCTCTGTCGCCCACAGACCGTAGGTAATGCCCGCATATTCAGCGGTAGGCTCCCATGCGGTGGAGATAGCCTTCTCAAGAGCTACGATACCGTCATCGGTAGTCACACCCTTCCACTTGACCATTACGTTAGTGCCGGGCTTAACAACCTTAACGAAGAGAGTACCGTCGGTGAAGCCGGAGTCAAAGGAGGTGAGATACTGTCCGTCGGAGGTATAAGGGTTGGAACCGTTAGGACCGAATTTACCACTCGACTGGTTGTAGTGCTGTACGGTGTAAGAGTATCCTCGACCGTAAACGGGAGCAATAGCCTCGGAGACCTCACATCCCTCCTCGAAGATGAGGTAGTGAGGAGATTTAATATAAATAGGAGAGTCGTTATCGGGATTATATCCTCTGTTAAATACAATGAGAGGCTTGCCTGAGGGTCTGGTAATGCTCGAATCCTTATCGAATCTGATATTGATAGGTGTTGTCGCATCAGCGGTCAGATTGATACGGAAGAGATATTCGTTCGAATCTGCGGTGATAACGTCGGTGTTGATGAAGGTCATCTGGCAGGGAGTCCAATTTCCGGCTCTCGTACCGAGAGCGAAGTGAGCAGCACCTGTTACGTTAAGAGTACAATCCTTGAACTCAATGAGTCTTGCCACGTCATCGTAGTTCATACACGCTCCGCCTACCTGATAATAAACGTTCTCGTAACGGAGCTCGGATTCACCGCGGCACTGAACGTTTCCGCCGTTGTGATAGAAGGTACCGTTCTTGATGGTAAGCTTAGCCTGAGTTTTTGAGCCCGAGGAGTCACCGATAAGGATACCCTTACCGGAAGTAAGCGAGTGACCTCCAAGGTTAATTACAAGCGACTGTTTGAAGCCAACGTAGAGCTGGGAGTTCGTAGTGGTAACGCAGTCGTCGAAGAGGTGAACGTAGTTAGACTTAACCGTGGTATCTCCTCTCTTGAGACCTACGTTATTCTCGTCAAGCACGTTGGTAGTATAGATATTATCCTCGGTAGGAACTACACCTGCAAGGAAATCATCCTCGCTGTCCCATACTGCGAACTTAACGCCCGAGCCCTCGTTGGGCTTCCATGTGCCCTCGGGCTGAGTGTACGAGCCTACAACTACACGTTCATCATCGGGAGTACCGTCGGTAACTGCTACTGTGTCGCTGTTAGGAACAACGTTTACGTAAGCGTATCTGCCTGCCGCATTGCCGCGTGTACGTACTGTCTGGGTCACACCGTTCAGGCTGTAGGAAACGTACTTCCAGGTAGTGGGAACGGTAACCTTAACGGTAAGGGGCATATCGAATACGTCAGAGTCAAGTTCAAGACCGTCAGCAGTGGTAGACGCCATCTTAACGTCAACGTAGATCACTCCGCCACGCTCGTAAGCGTAAACGGTGGAGTTCTGACGCTCTCTTATGTACTTGGTAGCCTCGGTCATAGAGGTGACCCAGAGCTTACCGGCATCAACGTATGCCTGCATAGCATCGAGAATCTCACGAAGCTGTGCCTCGGTGACCTCGGGAGTGCCGTCGGAAGGAGATACTCCGTGGGACATAGAGATGAACCAGCCGCCGTCAGCTACACACTGATCGAGATACTTGATGATATTTGCAGTAGAATTGGTTTTTGCATACGCACTCGCGTTAGGCTGCATTCTGACCATATAGGTGTTCATCCAGGAGCCGTATTCTGTTCCGAAGGTGGGATTGAGCGACTGCATTTTCCCCCTCTGGCCTGAGTTATACAGAACGCACAGACCCGTACGTGCAACGTAGAACTTTTCGTTTACAAGTTCAAGCTCGGTTGCGTCATAGTTTGAGTTAGGGATCGCGTATGCGAGAATGTCGTAATTCGGGAACTTACTCTTAAGGAAGTCGTAGGATCCGCAGATCTCCGCTCTCTTCTCCTCGATGGAGAGTGCATCACCCGCAGTGCCATTACCCAAATTCATATGGGTCATAGAATGGCTCTCGGGAACTAGGTAGCCTTCTGCAAAGAGGCCGTTCCAAAGAGCAGCATCCTTGCCGCCGAGGGTACCGTAGATCATAAGTGATGCCTTTATTCCGTCATAATCCTTGAAGATAGTATTAAGAAGCTGTGCTGTGTTCCACTTACCGTCGTCGAACGTCATCGACGCGATACCCGTGGCTCCGTTAGGTGCCGCCGTAATGGTAGCCTCAACGGGAGTGTCTGTCTCTGTGCCTTCATTTGCTGCTGCCGTAATAGCGAATACAACCGCTAAAACGAGAGTCAGTGCGAGCACAAGAGCAAGAATTTTCGCCTTTGTGTTCATTTCTTTCTTTCCTTTATATTTATTTTGGGAATTTTGCCTTCGGAGGTAGATATGAGAGGTCATACCCATCACGGAAAACAAAATACAAGATAATACGCACGTTTTTCTCAGCACCTCTCCCCCTGCCCTGAGGGGCAGGAGGTGGCCATACGGCCGGTGCCAAGGTCGCCTTACGGCGATCAGTAATTACCAATCAAAGGCATCAACGAAGGGAGTATCTCCCGCACTGGTGGAGATAACGTCCTTTTCATCGGCTGTGGTAAGGAGAATTTCAGGAGTCTCGTAAATAGACTTTTTCATTATCTATTCTCCTTCCTGATTAGTCGAGATTGGGATGATTTGCCTTATAATCTTTTGCGTAGTAGATGTAGTCGAAAATTGCGTAACCAAGATCGATGAGATTCTGGTCATCGGAGTTAACAGCAAAGTCGATGTAGTTGAGGATGCTGTAAGCACCTGTCTGTTCACCTGCTACGATCTCGATGCTGGCATCAAGAAGCTCGAATGCACGAAGCTCAACGTTTACGTAAGTAATGCCGTTGTATGCACCGTTAACAACCTCGTAGGATACACCGTTTACTGCAAGAGTACCGTTGTAGTCCTCAGCGATGTTGAAGCGAAGCTTGAAGCCGGAGTCAAGGTCGAGCTGTACGCCCTTGATAGCAGAGGTAAGATTAGAATCAGCAATATTCTCGGGAAGATCGAGCTTCTCATAATCCACACCGGAGAAGGAAGGAGCGATCTTGTCTGCATAGGTATATGCTGCGGAAACGTAAGCCATAGCTGCAGAAACGAGCACCTTAGAATCGTCAGACGAATTGGAAGCCATAAGAGCCTCAGCGTAAGCAAGTACGGAGTAATCGAGTCTTACGTATACTACGGAGTCGCCGTCAGCGATAGCGATGAAGTAGATCTTATCATCAGCAGCCTCGTGAACGTTGTAGCGGGAGGTGTACTTAACCTTACCCTGGAACTCGATACCCTCAAGGGCAGCTCTGTCCAAATTATAAATAGCAACGATCTTATCGGGGTTAGTGAAGAAGTTAACCTTAAAGTCGGTGAAGAGAGTAAGGTTAGCCTGAAGGTCACCTGCCACGAGAGTGGGGAACTGAGCGGGTACGTAGTAGCCGGTCTCTGCATCAAGCTTAAGAGCCTTAACTGCATAGCCGTTCATATTAACGGTAGCATTACCCTTCTCAAGGCGGAATGCCTCAGCACCGAAGGAGGTGTACCTGGTATCAGCATCGATATTGAGCTCAATGCTCTGAACGCCGATGCCTGCAACGGTGAAGGGAGCGGCATAGTCGTTAGCAAGAACGGTTCCACCCTTAACGGTTACCTTGATCTTATCGTTGTAGTTAACCTGAGTGTTATTCGACTCATATGTAGTGTGGGTCCATCTTGCAGCGTAGATATGGCTGTCAAATACACATCCGTCAAATACGATTTCACGAACGCCGCCCGCATTGGTGTAAGCGGTAGAGGTTGTGGGATCGAAGCCACCTGCGATGAGAGTCTGAGACTGACCGGAGGTGTTGATGAAGTTAACGTTCTTGAAGGTAATAGACTTAGCACCGTACTCAGTGAAGAGCGAGTTCTTAAGCTTCATATCAACGTCACTGAAGGTGATGATAGAGCCGGGACGGTTCTGGAATACGAAGTTATTGCTATTAGTGTATCCGGTATAGTCGAGTACGCCTCTCTTCTCGGTATTCGTGTTGATGAAGCTTACCTTTCTCTCCTTCCACTGACCGGACATAGAGAAGCCGAACTGGAATCTCTCGGTACCGGTGAAGTAAAGAGTGCAGCCGTTAAGGTCGAAGGTTACGTCATAATCCTGATACGTACCGGTGTAGCTTACAACGGTATCGTTATAGAACTTGATAGTAGCACCGTTAGCGGTCTTGAAGGGAGCCTTAGCTGCAGCACTGTCGAAGCCGAAAATAGTTCCTACGGGCCAGGTTCTGAGAATTTTACCGTCTGCGTCAAGCTCTACGAACTGATAAAGCTTCGAATACTCTTCATCAGCGTTAGCGGCGTAGGTGTACATACCGTTATAGTGACCGTAGAGAACAGCAAGCTTTGCTGCACCAACAGCCTCCTCGGTAGTATCGGGATTTACGATAATCCAAGTAAAGATCGCATCATCAGCGTTAGAGGTAGCAAGCTTCTCGACGGTGCCACCGAATGCGGTGTAGTCGCAATCGAAGGAGGGAGCCGCCTTATCGGAGAACTTGAAGCCAAGCTCGGTGTAAACGTTGATATCGATCTTATCCTCAGATTGAACGCCGTCTATGATGGAAACAAGTCCAACCTTAGTGAAGTCACCCTTGATAGAGGAGTTCTCATCGAAGTAGATATCGTAAACCAAGCTCTTATAAGAGGAGTTGGCTGTAAATCTGAAGAGCGAGCGGAAGGGAGCGTATCTGCCGTACTCGATATCGGTATTCTCAAATATGAACTTCTGAACAGTTTCACCATCCTTGCTATACTGAAGATTACCGAAGTTCTGACCGTTAAGGATAAGGATGGAAGAATCCTTGAAGTAAACAAGGTCGGGTCCAGGACCGTAGAACATGCTCATGTTCTCAAACGAGCCAGCACTTGTTGCAGGATCATAAACGGGTGTGTTTATAATCAAGGATACCCTATCAAAGATAATGGAAGAATCAAAACGAGCGTGGAACTGACCGTTCTTACGGAGATAAACACCGTTCTTTATGGTAAGAGAAGCCAGGGGGTGAGATTCGGAGGAGCCGCCTACACGGAAGCCCTTTGCGTCTGTATAGGTGAAGCCGTTAAGATCAATAGTAAGCTTCTGGGTACCACCGGTGATGATCTGGCCCTGGGAGCCTGCCACACTTGTAATATTAGTGTAGAGACGTACGTAACCGGGAACGAAATCCTGACCGTATGTAGTGCCGCTTCCGTCGGTGGTACCTATCTCATCGGTGCTTACAGTAGCGGTGGTAGACCAATACTTAGGACCCTCACCTGCGAGGAAATCATCCTCGGATGCCCATACACCGAAGGTGATGCCTGCGTGATCTGCATCGGGAGTCCATCCCTCGGAAGCCTTAGCGGTAAGCTTAACGCCGCCTGCTACGGGCTCGTTGGTCCAGGAGATGAGCTGGTTGGTACCGGGCTCAACAACTCTGACTGCGAACTCACCGTGAGAGAAGCCGCCGTCATAGTTAATGGTGTAACGGCCCTCGGAGGTGTCCTTATCATTATTGGGACCCCAGTTACCGGAAGACTGGTTGTAGTGAGAGACCACATAGGAGTAGCCCTGACCCTCAACGGGAGCGATATTCTCGGAAACTACGCATCCTGCCTCGAAGATGAGGTTCTGGGGAGCGGAGAGATAATAGGGAGTATCCGAGCCTGCAACGAAGCTTCTGTTAATAGCTACGAGCGGAACGGCTGCGTCTCTCTTAATGCTCGAGTCCTTATCAAATCTGATGTTAACGATTTCCTCGGTAGTAGTGGTATCCTTGTTAGCATTGATTGCGAAGAGGGGAACTGTGGTGTTGGTAGTAACAACGTCGGTGTTGATGAAGTATACCTGACAAGGAACAACGTTCTTGTTGGTAGCGAACATAAACTGTGCAGGACCGCTTACGTTAAGGTTAGAATCCTTAAACTGGATAAGAGCGGCGTTGTCATCATAGTCAAGGCAAGCACTAACTACGCTGTAATCAACGTTGGTAACGTAGAGCTTAGAGAATCTTCTGAGCTGCATATTACCGGCGTTATGCTTAACGAAGCCGTTCTCAAGAGTGAGCTCGGCGGTGGTAGGAGTACCGGAGTAGTTACCGATCTTGAAGCCGTTTGCAATAGTAAGAGTCTTTCCGGCAAGGTTGAAGGTAAGCTTAGTCTTCAAGCCGGTGGTGAGCTGAGCGGATTTCTGAGTCTTACAATCCTTGAAGAGAACTACGTAGTAGGTAAGCTCTTCATCGCTCTTATTTCCAACGTGAGCCTCAAGGATCTCATCTGTTGTACCAACAGTGAGAGGGTCTACGTTACCTGCTAAATAATCTGCCTCGGTTGACCATACTGCGAAGTATACGGAGTCATCAGCAGGAGTCCATGCACCCTCGGGAGCGGTATACTGACCTACCGTCGAGGCTACAGGTTCACTTGATGCATTGTCATCAGCGAAAACGGTGAATGCAAATACACCCGCCAGCACTGCTACAACTAAAAACAGTGCTAAGTATTTCGCGAGATTTTTCATTTGCTTTTTTCCTTTCTCGATTTATACGTTTATTTTTCTGAATGCAAATAATGTTTTTTCGCTCTTCCCTCTCCATCTCAAAAGAAGATACAAAGAGATGAGCGGAAAAGCACACTCGGGAATATCCCGTGCCTTCCTCTCGGGGCGTTGCCGCCCCGAGATCTCGGCTTTTCGGTTTAATAATAAACCTTAGTAAAATATAACAATATATACAATTTCTATATAGTTGTTACTTAATATTTGTAAATTAGAATCCGATAAGGCTGTTTACGATATCGAGTGCAGCATCGGTTGCCTCATCAATGCGTCCCTGATACTTATCGTATGTCTTCTTAGCAGCATCGTTATCGGCAATAGCATCAGCGAGCTCATCGGGATATCCGTCTCTGCCGAAGAATTTAAGTATGTTCTCGTTAGCTGCAAGGAGCTTAAAGAACTCCTCCTTATCCGCACCGAGATACTGTCCTCTTGCGATACACTCAAGCAGATCGTTGGTGTTACCTACAATCTGATAGAGCGAGGGAGCGGGACGAAGGTCAAGGTCACCGTTACCTATTCCATCTCCTACACCTACTCTTGTATCAGCCTCAGGAACCCAGGTAAGCATGGGACGAAGAGACGTTTTCTGTCCCTCCCAACCAAGGGTGTATCCCTCTTTGATAGGTGCATCGGGATCGATAAGCTCTATAACAACTGCGACCTCGAACTTAAGTACGCCCTTAGCCTCGATGCAAAGACGTCTGTAATTCTGTCTTGAGCCCTCGGAGATACCGTTCATGGATGCCGAGTAGTCGGGCTGGGGTGTACCCTCAAGAGTGAAGGTATAGCAGTCCGTAATACTGAACTTAAATCCTCTGTTAGCAGTTACAAGCGAGACACGGAGAGTCTGCTTCTCACCCTGAAGCGTGGGCTTGGAGGTGAGGTAAGCGGTTCTGCCGTCGGGTGTAATCTCAACAGCCTGAACCTCTCTGATATCGTAGTGTGCGTACCAGCAAAGGTCCTGAATAAGAACGAGGTTAACCTCATCCTGAATAACAACGGTCTTTCTGTCGTTGGTAAGCAACATACCGCGACGTGCGTAGGAAACGGTAGCAGATCCGCCGTAAACGGAGGAGTTATCAATAACGGTAGCAGTACCGTGCTCGTTTACGTTGGTGTAGACGATCTGGCCCCAACCGGTATTGAGCTGACCTGCGGGAAGAGCATCAGGCTTACTTGTAATAGCGAGAGTGTTATTACCCTCTGCAGAATACTTATAGTATCTACCTGCAAGACCGCCTCCGTAGAGGTTATAGTCGTCGGCACCGAGGTCAACGAACCAGTTGATACCGCCGTTATCGTAGATCCAGTTACCGGAGTCATACTGACCGTGAGCAACGTTGTTTCCGCCGCCCATGATACCGGTGAAGAGTGCACCGGGCTCCCAGGAGGAACGGGATACGGTTGTATCGACACTCGTCATTATCCAGTCGAGACCGAGCTCAACGCTCAGATCTCCCTCGATGAGCTCACGCTCGTAGAAGAAGAGGTCGTATCTGAAGGGAACCTTACCCTTATGTCCCGAATGAATGTGGAGATAACGGATCGCCGCATACTCGGGATTATCGTAAAGCTGTGCGGAGAGGTAATACCAGTAGGAGGGCTGAGTACCTGCCCAGTCATCGTGGAATATCCATCTCTCATACTCAGAGTTCTCGATGTGACATCCGAAGTAGTCGGTGATATCGATACCGGGAAGAGTGGAGAAGCCGAGGTCTGTGCCGAAGGAATCCTGCATGATCTTATTGATGAAGTGCATGAAACGTACACATGCCCAATAACCTGCAGACTCACGGTAACCGCCGTCGAAGGTGACGTAGGTCATACCGTTCTCAGCATAGTAGAACATGGTTCTGTTGATAACCCAAGCTGCCATATCAGCATACTCATCTCTCTTCATAACTACAAGCGAACCGATAAGCATACCGAGTGCACAGACGGGGTTCCAGTTACCGATATGATTCCAATAGTAAGAGGAGTCACCGCCGTTAGGTCTTACGTGCTCGGGAGTGTTATGATCCTTACCCGAGCCGGGCTCACCGGGAAGTGTTACCCACGCCTCGTAGACACCGTTCTCATAAATTCTGTCCTCGATGTGCTGAACAGCTTCCTCACCGAAGAGGATAACCAAATCGTTATAGAGCCAGTCGAATGCGGTTGCGAGGGGACGGGTTGTGTTAGCACAGTTGAGGTAGTGACCGGGGCCCCAGTGCTCCCAGGCACAGAGAGCGACCATCCAGTCGTATGCGAAGCGGATGTATTTCTCATCCTTAGTAATCTGGAATGCAAGTGCACAGGGCTCAAGAGCCGCTACAAGACATCCCTCACCGTCGGAAAGAACGTTAAGACGTCCGCCCGCGGGGTCATATCCGCCGGAATCGGGATAAGGCATGATAGTTACGGAGTGGTTACCCGTAGGCTGGGTGGTATCCCAGGATGCCATTCCCTGCGAGTTATACTTCCACTGACCTTCCTTAATACCTATGTAGTTACCGTCGTCATCGAGGATAGCATACTTCTTGAGGTAGGAATCAGCATACTCAACCTGAGTCTGGATGTACCAGATAAGCTCCTGGTCGAAGTACTCATCGCCGGGTGCGGAGTAGTAGGTATTGTGGAGCATATCGAAACGCTCCTGGTTGGTAAGGATGTAGGGGTGAGTGAAGTTGTTGGTGTTCTCCTTAGCGAGCTCATAGTATTCCTGATCGGTCATCTCATCAGCGACGAAGAGGAATCTCTTAGCAGTCTCGTGCATGAACTCCTCGTTATCGTTTCTGTTGATGAATTCATCATACTCAGCGATGAAGAAGAGACCCGTCTCATCGTAGGTTACGTAGTAGCCGTTGAAGAGAGCCTCTATATCATCAAGGCCGATGTAGATAAGTCTGTTCTCACCGAAGGACTTAATGATAGGAGTAACGGAAAGCTTATAGGTCTGACCCTTAACCTCAGCGGTATTTCTACCGACTGCGATGGAGGTGTATTCACCGTTTACGAAGATATCGCACGCAAGGTTACCGGAGTGGTACTCGTAGGGAGTAGAGGTATACTGAAGTATAGTCTCAAGGGGAAGCATTACCTTACCGTACTCGTTCTTGATAGGTCCGCCGTAAGCGACACCGTCCTCGTCGGTAAAGACGTTAACTCTCTGACCCTTAAGAAGTACTCTGTCAGCACCGACCTTCATTACAAGTGCGGACTCAACGATCTCGGGGATCGTGGGCATCGCGGCACCGGAGTCAACTGCGAAGTCCTTAGTCCAGGTAGAGTTAACAAGCGAACCGTAGTTGTCATCGGGAAGGATGGCGAAATCGGTTGCAGAATAAAGCTGCATGTTATCGAGTCCCCACCAGTCTCCAACGTTACCGCCGCCGGATCTGCCGATACGGAGGTTCATAATGCCCTTAAGCTTTGCGTTGGAGGTTGAGAGATATCTGATAGACTCAATGGGAGTGGGGTTATCACCGACGTATGCGGTGAACTTAATTGCTGTGGGGTCTCCGTTCTCGGGAACGTAGTCAAAGTCAATCTTGATAGCTACGTGGCACCATTCCTCGCCGATAGGTCCTGCGATCTGTCCGAGGACAGAGAGGTTACCGCCGGAGATGCCTGCGAGAGCGAAGGAGGATGTATCGGGTGCGATCATCTCAACGAGGGTACCCGTAGTAGCACCGACAGAAGCCTTAACGTCGAACTCGAAGAAGGTCTGTCCTGTTTTCGGAACAGCGGAGGTAGCTACGATACGGATGAAGCCGTTCTGAGTGTTACGCTGTACCATCTGAAGGAAGTAGTTGTAGAAGCCTGAATCTCCCTTATTGATATCGGTAGCGTAGTCGGTAGCGATGGAGAAGTCATTCTCACGCTCTGCGTTAGAGGAGGTACCGTTGTTGTAACTCCAGCCCTCACTCCAGTATCTGTTATAGTGGATGAGTACGGAGTCATCACCGATGGGGAGACGCTCAAAGCTCGGCTGACCGGAAAGGAAGCTTCCGCCAACACCGCCGACACCCTGAAGGGTAACGTCGGGAGCCTTAGTGGAATCGATAGCGGAGCCGTAAGCTTTAGGATCAAGCTCGGTCGACTCGTCAACGCCGTAGTAAACCTTAACGTTATCGATGAAGTACTCATCGCCATCACGCTCGAAGCCGAAGAGGTTCTCCTGAGCACCGAAGTGAAGCTTGGATACACCGAACTCAGCGGGAGCCTTGTATACACGGGACTTAACTACGCTATCGCCGTAGGTTACGGTTACGAGGTACTCATTGTCCTCGGCATCCTCTGCGGTTTCTGCGTAATCAAAATCAAATACGAACTTAATCGTTGTCCACTCATCGGGAACGTCATCAACACGCTCGCCGAGGAGGTAGAGGGATCCTTCGTTCATGGTTACGATGTGGCTGAGAGTCTTGTTTGCTCCCTCGCCCTTACCCTCGAACATTACGATGCCTCCGATGTTGTTGCCTGCGGAAGCCTTGAAGTCCATCTCGAAGAAGAGCTTACCCTCAGAGGGGCTATCCTCGCCGAGAGGAATTGCTACGTAGCCGCCCATGTCTCCCGAGGGAGCGAAGCGGAGGTAGTAATTATACCAGGATGCACTCATCTTGGTGTAGGTGAGATTGATATCAAGCTCGCCCTGGAAGTCGGAATTCATTCCGTTAGCGTAGGTCCATCCCTCTTCATAGGTTCTGTTATAGATAACCTTGAGGGGATCTTCTTCCTCTTCCTTTTCAGCAAGAGGAAAAACGGTAAAGACGGATAAAACGACGGAGAGTGCGAGTAGCAGGGATACAAGTCTTGCAAAAATACTTTTTTTCATTTTTTTCTCCTTTCGTTTTATTACTTAGCTATGCTGACTGCAAGAGTGATAATGCAGGCAGCTACTGTACAGGTGTTGGTAGAGGCCATTGAGTAATCGACGAGCTCTGCGATCTCAGCGTTCATGCTCTTGATACCGTTGTCATAAGCCTCGCAAGCAGCCTCAAGACGGGCTATGGAGTTCTTAACTCCGGCAACGTTCATCTCGAGCTTATCAAGGTAGCGGGATGCGGAAACGATGCAGGTGAGCATATCGGAGCCGATAGCATCAATGAGAGCAACCTCGATCATAAACTCGTTTGCATAAGCCTCAACGGCGTCGATCTCGACACATCTTGCAACGTAAATACCGATAGCATCCTGAGCGGAAGCATCGCTAACGTCCATCATGTAGTAGTACTCGGAAGCCTCGTCGACTATTCTCTTCATAGTAGAGTAATCGATGGAGCCTATAAGACCCTTACAGATCTCAACGAATTCTACTGTGTTAGCCTTAAGGAGAGCCTCGTACTCTGCTCTGTTGCCCTTAAGCTCTTCAAGACGTGCATGAACCTCTTCGATGAGGAGATTCATTCTTTCACTGGCATCCTGAAGCTTATTCTCGATAATGTAATCCTCGAGCTTAATGCAGATACCGAGCTTCTCGAAATATTTATCGGATTTCTCAGCACGGTCAAGCTGCTCTTCAATATGCTCGATATACTTGAGCTGCATCTTAGCGTAGAAGTACTCGCTCATAGGCTCGAAGTCCTCTACTGCCTGTGCACCGTTCTTGTAGTAGGGATCGTAATTGCCCTCCTCTATGATGTTACGAGCCATAAGCACGTAGGTGAGAAGGTATTCATAGTTCTCATCCCAGGTCTCGGGAGCGTAGGAGCTTACGAATGCGATACAAGCGGTAAGACGCTTCGAGTTCTCGATGATGATCTTATCACGAAGCAAGTACTCCATATCGTCGTACTTAGCATACGCCTCATTGAACTTCGGGAAGCCGGAGGATGCAAGGGCGGGATCGATAGACTTATAGAGGTCGGTAGCTCTCTTGAACGCCTCCTGCATGTTAGCAACGGACGCTGCTGCATAGAAGTCTGATACAGCACTTACGAACTGCGAGAGAGTAGCCTCCTCGGCAAGGTTTCTTCTTACGGTGTTAAGCTTAGCAACGCACTCGGAGAGAGCGGCGTTATCAAATATGTACGTACCGTATGCGGCGAGAGCGGCATCCGCACGCTCGAGCAAGTAGGTTCTGTCCACGGTGTTGGACTCGGTTCTAGGCATATCCGCTACCTTCTTAACAGCTGCGGTGAGCTCTGCGAGGTTGTAATCGGACAGATCCTGCAAAAGCTTCTCGTAACCGGAGGGAGTATCCTCATCGGGAGCGGTTCCATAGAACACAAGCTTATCTATTGCGGCGATGGTTTCGGGGTTAGCCGTCTTATACTCACCGTCAAGATAGTAGTTTCCGAGTGCCTTAACAGCGGTATCGTAATAGGTCTTTCTTGCATAGAAGGAAAGTCCAAGGTTATCTATCTGGTTAACGTAGAATACGAACTTTTCCTCATCGGTATGAGTGGTAGAGAAATCAAGCTTACGGGGTGCGTGTCCCTGATATATCTGAAGGTTATCAATGTTGAATTCACCGTCAAGAACGTTTGCGGTAGTGTTGAATCTGAGGTGAGTGGGAGCTGCTACGTAGCCCTTAGAGGCGTGTGCTACCGAGTAATCTGCGAGAACAAGCTCGTAGTCAACGTAGACGTCTATAAGGTTTGTATCGTAGTCGAGAACGATGGAAATGTGAGTCCACTCGCCCTTGGTTATAGCGTTTTTGACAAGAACGTTATCCTTATTTGAACCCGCTACAATGTGACCGTCAGCGGTAATGGAGATCAGGACAGGCGTCCAGGTGGAGGAGTTAACCTTCATGGAGCCTGCACTTACGTTGATAAGAGTGGTACCCGTAATGGGAAGATAGGAGAAGGTAGTGAAATCAAACTCAAATACAACGGATTGAGAGATGTTGCTGACTGTAACAGCGGCACCCATCTGTTTTCCGGTAAGCTCGTACTTAACGGTGTAGTATCCGTTGTCGCCGTCCATACCTACGTCCTGACCGATGAAGCTGATAACGTCCTTCTGGGGACTGAGGTTATTCTCTGCGAGAAGTGCTCCGGTCTTGTTATTAGGGTTGGTTACTCCGTCGGAGGGAGTATAATCGTGGTTGGAGAGAGGTACCTTATCGAGATCAACAAGGTGGTTGAGCTTGTGAAGCTGCTCTCTCTTCGCTTCCATCTCGGAGCGGTATGCTCCAAGCTTAAGCTCGAACTCTGTATAGAACTCGTTGTAACCCTCTGCGTTAGTCGCGGGATGCTCCTTTATGAAGAGCGAAAGGATTCTGAGGTTTGCACCGAGATCGTAGAAGGCATCAAACTCAAGTGCGAAATACTGCTTTGCACAAACGAGATTGACAGCCTCAAGATCAGCTGTGAAGCCCTCACGAAGCTCGGGAGAGTAAGCTGCGACGTAAGCCATCAGGCTATTAAGCACTGCGTGTCTGTCATCGGCAGTAAGTCCGTCAACCTGTGCGGCTTCGAGATACTTCTCGGCGATATCAGCCTTAAGAGCCTCGACGGTCGTGAAGAGATTGTCATCTCCCTCGGAGTCATCGGTGACATCGTGATTAGCGAGGAAGCTCGTTAATAATAATAAGGAAGCTTCCTTATCCGCAGGCTCGGCTTTTCCGTTAGCCTCAGCAACGATATCCTTAGCGATCTGAAGCTTCTTGGCCTCAAACTTTTCAAGGAATGCATCGAGACCCTCTGCGGCGGGATCTATTGTATCGATGTAATCACGAACAGTATCGAGAGCACCGATCTTTTCCTTTAACGTGCCCTTAGTGTCTACGACACCAAGCTTCTGCTCAGCTCCTGACACAGTACCGGTGTACTCGGGCTCGGGTGCGGGCTCGTTTGCGAATACAGCAAGGGCAACAGCTGCAAGAAGCATTACTGCAATTATAACGCCCAAAAAAATGCGTTTACCTTTCATTTGGATTCCTCCATCTTTATTTTAGCACTTTAACCGTGCAATATTAACCGTTTGAGTTCTCTGCTTTTGCTATCTGATAGCTCTTAGCAGAGAGAACGTAGGAATACAGTGCCTTCACGTATTCGGGAGCCGCGTTTCCGCCAAGCCCCTCGACGAAGTTAGCGAGTGAGTATGCACCCGAGGCACTTACTGCCACGTTATCTATTTTTCCCGTGGCGGTAATAGTAATATTCTCGGAGAGGTTGTAAACAGTGTCTACCTCGTAAATTACGTATTTCTTACAGTGGTAGTAGCCGTTTATAATCTCATAATTCGTCTCGACCTTACTGTCACCCTCGCCGTAGCTGAAGGTCAGCGTTCCCGTGAAGCCCTCGTTGACGTAGAAGACGTAGTACGGCTTCTCGTTTATTGCGAAGGCGGCACCGTTAAGCACGTTTGTTGCAGTACCGAGATCAGCGGAGACTCCGGTAGGAGGAGTCGAGGTAAGACCCTTCTCCTTTGCCAAGGCAACGGCCTCCTTTGCATCCAGCTTAGCATTTTCTTCCGTTGAGAATCTATCCAGCATATGCTCTGCATAGACTAGGAAGTCGTAAGCCAGCTGCTTCTCTATGTCGACCGTCGCTTCGCTTTCTATCACGTCGGTCATATAGGATATAATTGATTTCTTTAATATGTAATCAACGTATCCCGAATCGGGATTGAATTTGATTCTGAAGGTCATTTCCTTCGCCGAGGAGGTGAGCTTGATATCACCTACCGAGTAGCGAGTATAACCGTCAGCCTGCTTCGTACCGTCGAGCTTGGTAGCACCGTAATAAACGCCGGTTACGTAGCTGTCTGTGGGGATAAAGAGATTGTAGGTGAGAGACTCATATGCAGAAACGCTCTGCTTCATACCGAGGCTCTCAACGTATTTGGTAGGATCGCCTATATTGGTTACGAATGCCTCACCGCCGTTGGGAACGAGATCGATATATGCATACGTTACACCGTTCTCGATGAAGGCGTATGCCGTCTTCTCTTCTCCGCCCGCCTGGGAGTATACTACTCTGCCCCAGGTCTCGGGAAGCTCTACCTTAACGGTAAGAGGCATATTGAAGACGTCGGGAGTGAGAGGAAGACCGTCCTCGGTCATATCGTCCATCGTTACCTCAACGTACATACCGTCGAAGGTCATATACGCGGTAGCTTTGGAATTCTGTCTTTCTCTTATGTATTTGGTAGCCTCGCTCAACGTTGCAACCCAGAGCTTGTTCTGATCCTGAAGCCTCTGCATCACAGCCATAATCTGTCCGAGGTCCTCTACCGTGATATCAAGGTTCTCACCGGGCACTATGCCGTGAGCCGTAGCTACGAACCATCCGCCATCCTTAACGCACTGGTTAAGGTAGCCTACGATATTCTCAACAGTGAGAACTGCATAATTCTCAACGGGAGCTCCTCCGTTAAGATCGGGGTTACTCGGATTTGCCTTCTCGCCCATCATTCTGACACCGAGAAGCTGATACCAGTCGCCTGCCTTGTAGCCGATAGCGGGATCGAGCGACTGAACCTTACCCTGATAGCCGCTGTACGTAAGAACGCACACACCGCCTCTCGAGGAGTAGAAGCTCTTATTAAGCTCGGCATAGGCCTCCTTCGAATAGCTCGAATAAGGGATACCGAAGCTGAGAGTATCATAATTCGGGAACCATCTCTGAAGATCGTGAAGCGAGCCCGTGATCTCATCCGCTATATTCTCGGGAGTTTGATTTTTAGCATGCTCCTCAGGAGTCACACCGCTCGGGGGATTGGGAGTCAGATATTCGTGATTTGAGGAGTGGCTCTCGGGTGCAACGTAGCCCTCGGCAAACAACTGATTCCACATTGCCTGATTGGATGCATCGATCCTATCGGTGATGAGCATCAGAGAAGCCTTACAGTTGTACTGCTTACAAAGCTCGTTAACCTCGTATGCGGTCTTAACCTTTCCGTCGTCGAAGGTCAGAGAAGCGATAGCGTTTGCACCGCCCTTAACCTTAGTGAGAGTCGCCTTAACGGGAGTTTTCGCAATCTCCTCGTCAGCGTTGGTGATCGATACTCTGCCGCTGTTGGGAACAACGTCGACGTAAGCATAGGTCGTACCCGACCGCTTGAAGGACTTAACGATGGTCTCAACACCGTTCTGGCGGAATCTTACGTTCTCCCATCCATCGGGAATAACGACCTTGACCGTCAGGGGCATATTAAAGATGCTCTCGGTAAGAGGAAGTCCGCCGGGAGTTCTCTCTGCCATCTCGACCTCAACGAACATAGCCTCGGAGGTTCTGTACTGCTTAACCGTGGAGGACTCATACTCACGGAGATATCTCGTAGCATCCGAGAAGGTTGCTACCCAAAGGTCGCCGGAGTCCTGATAAGCCTTCAATGCCTTCATAAGAACCTCGAGGTTCTCTACGGAGATATCGTAGTTTCCTCCGTTAGGATCGAAGTTATGGCATCCGGTGAAGAACCATCCGCCCTGCTGTACGCAGGCATCAAGGTAAGCGATAAGGCTGCCGTCTGCAATCTTGCTGTCCTTAAGCCACATATTGGAGAGATTGTACCATCCTCCGCCCTCAATGCTCTCGGCAGGGGTAAGAGACTGTATATTTGTTAAGGATGCAGTGGAGTTCTTGTATCTCGCCGCGTAGTAAGTACTCATCATAGCGGCCTCGGCATCCTTCGAGTAGTTGCCTCCGGGTACCGCCATCGAGATGGGATACTGGTTCGGGAATTTATTTCTCAGGTAGTTGTAGGAATCAACGACCTCTCTCGCAATGTTTTCCTCAGTGTTATTCACAGCGTTCTCACCGTCATCGTGCATATAAAGGTGAGTGTACGAGTGACTGAGAATATCGACGTATCCGTCCTTCGAGAACTCTCTAAGCTGGCTTACGCTCGAGTAAGAGCCCTGCGAGGTCTCCGCTCTCTCTGGCACTACCATCAGGGAAGCCTTGAGGTCATACTGCTTAAGAAGAGTGTAGAGTGCCATGCTGGTGTTGTGCACACCGTCGTCGAAGGTCATGGTGGCGATAGCACTTGCTCCGCCCTTGACGTTCATGATCTCTGCATTGTAGGTTTGGATAACCTCATCCTTATTATCGGCGGCAAAGGTGGGAATGATCATCATTTGAAGACAAAGTGAGATAACGATCAAGAGAGTTATAAGCTTTTTCATTTTCAATCCTCCTTTACCGTAATCAGTTCGTACCGAACTCATGCTTGTCGGTTATGTTCTCAACCGAGGGATCATCGGTCCAGACCTTCATCGTAGCACCGCAGGAGTCACAGATGTAGTCGCCGTGAGAGTCGTAATGCTTACGCTTAGGTCCAAACTCGAAGGTATCCTCGTAAATGTAATCACAGTCGGGACACGAATAATAATAGAGAGGACCGTGATCACAGGTCGAGGGAGCGGCGTAGGTCTGTACGTCGGCAAACTCCTGTCTCTTGTGAGCGGTAGTGTTTCCTGCCTCGAAGGTATCGGTACCGGTCTTACCGCAGTAAGTACAGGACGTATTGAATACCGCAGGCTTAGAGCAGGTTGCTCCCGATACAAGGTACTGGATGTCCGCATACTCAACGTAGAGATGGTCGGTTGTTGTGCCCGATTTGAAGGGCTTACCGCCCTTGGCACCGCAATGCTTACATTTCTGATCGTAGACTGCGGCGTCCTTACATGTGGCGGGAGATTTCAGATATTCATCATCAACCACGTCTTCCCATTCGTGAGAGCAATTGGTGCTGCCCGTATTATTGTTATTGTCACCCTCATTGCCCTTGTCACCGCAAGCAACAAGCACAGAGAAGGATAACAGCAAAATCAACGTAAATAGCAAAGCTTTTTTCATCGTTTTACCAGCCTTTCCTCTTTATATAAAGAAAAATAAATTTCGATATAAACATTTTACCATATGAAATTAAATTTGTAAATAAAGAATAATGACATACTTTAAGCAAATATGTCTATTTTTCTAATAGTAAATTAAACCTTGTTTATGTTGCACAATTACTCACGAATAAGTTCTCCAAACAAAAACGAAAAAACGCGTTTTTCTACGTTTTGAACAAAATTATATTTTCAATTTTATTCATTTTTCACATGGTCTATAATGCCACCAAGGTTTAATAAAAGGACAGTAAATGAATTTTTTATGACAATTTATTGAAATCCCTTGAATTTTTTTCAAACTTGTGCTATCATCTTTAAATGGCATCCGAGTGATGAACCGAAGACCGAAAGAAAGGAGAGGCAAGTGATATGCTGAAGAAGCTTCCGTTTTCACTCAACGTACCCGTTAACTTTTGCGACGTAAAGCTTAATTTCCACCTGAGCGAGATGATGAGAGTCGGCGGTGCCATGTGTGCATCCTCTCCGCATAACCACGGTGACTATGAGCTAAGATATCTGACGAGCGGTAGCTCGAACCAGGTCATCATGGGTAACGAGATCATTCTGCACAGCGGTGATCTTGTAATGCTCCACCCCGGAGAAACTCATTATCAGACCGAGGATTCGATAACCCCCAACCTCGTGCAGTACAGTCTGCGTATATCCATCAAGAATAAAAACGTCCCCTCGGCAGTATCGCTCGAGGAGCTCTTAAATAAGATCACAACGCTGAAGGACGAGAGATACGTACTCGCCCCCCTCTTCAACAGACTCTGCAAGGAGATCGTCGATAGACACGCCGGCTTCTTTACGTATCTTCAATCGCTCTGCCAGAGCATACTGATAGAGGTCATACGCCTTTCGGAGCTCGACGCATCCGGCATCTTCACCACGAACAGCAGTAAGTACACAAGCTATTGGCACGACAGACTCGACCGCTTCCTTCACGATCACTATATGGAGGATATCAAGCTCGAGGATCTTGCCGCAGATATCAGCCTCTCTCCGAGACACGCATCGAGGATGGTCATCAAGGAATACGGCATCAGCTTCATCGCCAAGCTGACGGAGATCAGACTCGATAATGCAAAATATCTCTTGAAGCATACTTCGAAGGACCTCACCTCCATCGCGACCTCCTGCGGCTTCGCGAGCTACAGCTATTTCACCTCCTGCTTCAAGAAAAAGCTCGGAATTACCCCCGGAGAGTACAGAGCTAAGCACAAAAAGTAAACCTTTATTTACATACTAGAAACGCCATAGCATGCTTAGCTATGGCGTTTTATTTAACACGGGGTCTATGTAACACTGTTTTTCACTTTTTGCAAGCGATACAAAAAAAGGACGGGATTTCTCTCGTCCTTTTCGCTTATTTTAGATATTTTCAATCCACGGAATTAGTCAGCGTCACGCATGGAAAGGTTCTGTCTGCCCTTCTCATCGGTACCGAGATACTTAACTCTTACGGTATCGCCAACGCTTACTACGTCCTCAACGTTCTCGGTTCTCTGCTTCTGAAGCTTAGAGATGTGAACGAGTCCCTCCTTACCGGGAGCATACTCTACGAATGCACCGATGGGAATGATTCTTGTAACAATACCCTCGTAGGTCTCGCCAACAACGGGCTCGAATACGATAGCATCGATAATAGCCTTAGCCTTATCAGCACTTGCCTTATCAACAGCGGCGATGAATACGGAGCCGTCATCCTCGATATCGATCTTAGCACCGGTATCGGCAACGATCTTCTGAATAACCTTTCCGCCCGAGCCGATAACCTCTCTGATCTTATCGGGATCTATCTTCATGGAGATCATCTTGGGAGCATGCTCGGAAACCTCGCTTCTGGGAGCGGGGATAGCTGCAAGGAGGATCTTATCGATGATCTCGTCTCTACCCTGGTGAGTAGTCTCGAGAGCTCTCTTAATGATTTCGGGAGTAAGACCGTCAACCTTGAGGTCCATCTGAATAGAGGTAATACCCTTGTGAGTACCTGCAACCTTAAAGTCCATGTCGCCATAGAAGTCCTCAAGACCCTGAATATCGATCATGGTATCCCAAGAGCCGTCCTCAGCGGTGATAAGACCGCAGGAGATACCTGCAACGGGAGCCTTGATCGGAACACCTGCATCCATAAGTGCAAGAGTAGAGCCGCAAACGGAGCCCTGAGAGGTAGAACCGTTAGAGCTTACAACCTCGGATACAAGACGGATAGCATAGGGGAATTCCTCCTCGCTGGGAAGAACGGGAACGAGCGAACGCTCAGCAAGAGCGCCGTGGCCGATCTCACGTCTGCCGGGAGAACGGAGTGCCTTAGCCTCACCCGTCGAATAGCCGGGCATGTTGTAGTGGTGCATATATCTCTTACCGGTCTCGTCGTCACGACCCTCGAGCTTCTGGCCCTCGGAAAGAGTGCCGAGAGTAGCGATAGTAAGAACCTGAGTCTGTCCTCTGGTGAAAAGACCCGAGCCGTGAACTCTCGGAATAATACCAACCTCTGCTGCGAGAGGTCTGATCTCATCCATTCTTCTGCCGTCAACACGCTTCTTGTCAACAAGGAGCCAGCGACGAACGATCTTCTTCTGAATCTTGTAGATAAGCTCGGGAAGAATAACCTTGATATCGGGATACTTCTCCTCGAAGGTTGCTACGATATCGTCCATGATGGGCTGCATCTTAGCATCTCTTACGTTCTTATCATCGGTATCGAGGGCCTCCATAACCGCACACTCGCAGTGAGCGAAGATCTCATCGAACATATCGTGATCAAGCTCGCCCGAAGCATACTCGAACTTGGGCTTACCGATCTCGGCTACAATATCATTGATGAAGTTAACAATACCCTTGATCTCCTCGTGAGCCTGCATGATAGCATCGTACATAACGTCATCCGATACCTCATTAGCACCGGCCTCGATCATAACTACCTTCTCAAGAGAAGCAGCTACCGTAAGCTCAAGATCGGAAACCTTTCTCTCCTCAGCGGTGGGGTTAACAACGATCTTACCGTCAACAAGACCCATGAACACGCCGCCGATAGGTCCGTTCCAAGGAATATCCGAGATGGAAAGGGCGATGGATGCACCGATCATAGCGGTGATCTCGGGCGAGCAGTCGGGGTCAACCGACATAATAGTAAGAAGAAGAGAGATATCATTACGAAGATCCTTGGGGAAGAGGGGTCTTACGGGACGGTCGATAACACGTCCTGCGAGAACTGCCTTCTCAGAGGGCTTACCCTCACGCTTGAGGAAGCCTCCGGGGATCTTACCTACTGCGTACATCTTCTCATCGTAGTCAACCGAGAGAGGAAGGAAGTCGAGTCCCTCACGGGGTGCTGCGGAAGCGGTTGCAGTAGCGAGAACGGTGGTCTCACCGTACTGAACGAGAGCGGCACCGTTTGCAAGTCCCGCAATCTTACCTGTCTTAACGACAAGGGGTCTGCCTGCAAGGTCATATGTAAAGACCTTGTAATCGTCAAATGTCTTGAAATTTTCTACCATTGCTTTTTCTTATCCTCCATTTTTGTTTTTTTGCGAGGTCCGAACATAGCACTTAAATACATCCCCGTGCCTGCCGGATACATATTTAACTGCTACTTCCGTCCCTCATTGTTTGTTTTGTTATATTTTCCGCTATTTTCCCCTAAAGAGGGGGAGTTTACGAGAAACGGGAACGACTGACAAGCTCGTTCCCGTCTCGTATACCGACCAAAACCGTAAATTACTTACGGAGACCGAGCCTCTTAATAACTGCTCTGTATCTCTCGATATCCTTCTTCGCGAGATAGTTAAGAAGCTGCTTTCTGTGGCCGACCATCTTGGACAAACCTCTCTGAGAGTGGAAGTCCTTAGGATTCTTCTTCATGTGCTCGGTAAGCTCATTGATTCTGTTAGTAAGAATAGCTACCTGAACCTCGGGAGAACCTGTGTCTCTCTCATTGATCTTGTACTCCTCAATGAGAGCTGTCTTTGTTTCCTTAGAAATCATTGTCTTCACCTTTCTTAAAATTTATTTCCTAAAGCCGAGATAGGTGCGGGTGAAATGCGAGAGCCACGCAGAGGCTTTTACCAAAACGGAGCTATGCCATACACGAACCCAAGCAATAGGCCAAACGGTATTATATCATAATAAAACCGATTTGTAAAGTAGTTTGGCAAAAAAACATTGCTTTATGGGAAAATATTTTTAAAAGCGGTATTTCCTTAGCAATGCTTTTTTGCCGTCAATTATTCCCTCTCCTTTATTCTTAAGGTAGAACTATGTCAATCGAGGGAGTGTTTCCGATGTCGGGACGCTCTACGACTATGCCGTATCTGTACGAGTAAGCCTCGGTACAGTAGGTATAGAGAGCGGAGAGAAGCTTCGCAAGAGGAACGTCCTTCTTGTCGGAGTTAATGATGTAAGCACGAAGATCGTACGTACCGCTGAAGGCAGTGCCGTCAGAGGATGTACCCTCGATCGTGATGGCCTTCTCGGGATCGTACATATCGTATGCACGTACGCCGATATTGATAAAGCTCTGACCCTCGTAGAGGCCGTCCTTTATGCTATATGCAACTCCGTTAAGCTTAAGTGTGCCGGTGAAGCCCTCCTTGATGTTGAATCTGAAGTAGAGGCTGGCACCAATATCAAGCTGAGCACCCGCTATTGCCACACCTGCGTTATTCTTATTCGTGGTAGTAATGTCAGCAGGCATAGCCTCGGGACGGTTCTTTTTGTAAGCGGTCGATGCAAGCATTTCGGTAAGAGCAAGAGGCTTCGCAGATTTGGTATATTCGTATGCCGCATTTACGTAATCTACAACGCTCGCCGCAAGCTTAGCGGTATCCTGATACTTGTAGTCACTGAAGATACGCTTACAGTATTCGATAACCGAGAAGGTTCTCTTCTCCGAGATGTCTCCGCAGTAGAAGTACATCTCGATATCCTCAGCCGCCCTATGAGGAGCGACGTTTCTTATGGCAATCTTGTAGTAAGCAGTGCCGTTTGCATCCACGTAGGTAGCACAGTTTTCATCGATGAGATACTCGTCTCCGTATACTACAACCTTGTCTATCTTATTGCCCTCTACGGGAAGGAAGAAGTTGATGGTGAAGTCGGAATAGAGAGTAAGAGAGCTCTTTACGCCAACGATGTAGGGTGCATAAACAGTGAAGAACGCACCGTCTGCAACGAAGGCAGCTCTGGAATACACGTAGGAATCAACTATCGTGTAATCATCGTCGAGGGTTACGTACTCGTATCCGTAGGCCTTGTAGGTTATAGTAGCCTTATCCTCGGGAAGACCGAAGCCATCCTTTGAGACAAGTGCTCCCTTCTCCAAGTGGAGACGGAAATCAGCTTTTGTGAAGGTTATCGGGTGGGTGGTCGAATAATTGAACGAAATTCCGTAGGTAAGCTTGGTATCTCCGAGCACGTATACGTCTCTATACTCATTTGCGTTTGTCCACTCTGCATAGCTGAAGAAAGCTACGCCTATGTTTACGGTAGAATCTACAATGAACATGTTACGGTCCATTGCAACGCCTTCCGGTACGGTCAGACGGGAATATATGAAGCTACCGCCGGCATCAACAGTACAACGGTTGAAGACTATCTTGCTTGCACCGTTATCCCAGAGGATGTTTCCGCCAGTAGATGTGATATTAACGTCCTCGAATATAAGCGTCGTGCCAAGACGTGCTAAGAAGCCGTCGCCGCCTTTTCTCACAATATTACCGTTTTTAACGGTAAACGTACAGGCAATAGGCTTAGTGGAAGAGCCGCCGAGATCAAATCTTGCACTGACAGTCAGTGTCTTCTTATTAAGATCGACGAGAAGTGTCTGGGAGCCTCCAAGAGCTACGTTGGCTGTGAGCACGGAATCCTTAAGGATAACTACACGCACTGCCTTGGAGTTAGGAAGAGCCTTTACAAGATCGTTTACGTAGTAGTAAAGCTTCGTGCCGTCATTCTGGTAGACCTCAAAGGAGACGTCGGTGCTGAGTCCTACTATGTAAGGATATTCCTCATCGCCGCTATCCGTGATCTTTACTATATAATTGGAGTAACCGTATACCCCCTCCTCCTCAGAGGTAAGAGCACTTCCGATATTGACTCCACCGTCCTCATTCATCGACATATCCGAGCGATAGCTGAGAGTGAAGGTACGTGTAATTTCATCGGTAGCAACGTTATCGGGAAGGACGATGCCCTCGAAATTGAACTTAACGCCGTTTGCAACGTTGAAGTTAGTGACTACGTCAACAGACCCAAGCGTGAACGAAACAAGCTTATCGGGAGTGTAGTCGGGAATATAGATAGATGAATTTCCGAGAATGAATACGTCGTGGTAATTCTTGTAATCGGGATGGCCCTCTTTAAAATCAATGAGCGAGGTAGTTACCCTGATCTCGGAGTTGTTGATTATGAGTCTGTGTCCGCTTGATGCATCGTAGTTTGCATTAGAACAAATGTAGAGGAAATTGCCATCTACCTGCACACGGCTGTCATTGATAACTACCTTTGCACCCTCGTCACGGATAAACGACATAGAGGTTGCGTAATCGACGTCATTCACCGTGAAGGACGTACCGTATCTCAGCTGAACAAGAGCATTCGCACGCCAGGTACCGTTGTTTACGGTAAGGCTGCCCGACTGCTTTTTTGTATTCATAGACTGACCGACTCTTATCAGCTTCTTCTGGTAGAAGAAATTACCGTTAAGATTTATAGTAAGATGCTTATTGGGCTTTACGTTAGTGGTAACACTGAGGAATACGTTGTCGTGACACTCTACCCTGACGACGTTTTCCTTAGTCCAGCTTTCCGTAGAATCGGGATTCTCAAGGATACCCGCAGCAAGGTCTGCGGTGATAAAGTCCACCGACGAGCCGTCAGCATAGTATACGGTGTATGCAGGACCGTCAGGAGCAATCGTGGGGGTATCGCCCTTCACTACCGTCCAGCTAGCCATAGGAACGATCTCGGTATATCCAAGCTCGGGCTGATCGTTGCCGTTAACGATCTCGATTACAACGGCGAGGTTAAGCTCGGTTACGTTCTCACACTTGATAGCAAGCCTTCTGAACTTCTCTCTGTTGTCCTCTCTAATGCCTTCCTTGTTAGAGGGAGAATAATCAGGACTCGGAGTCGCCTCGAGAGTGAAGGTGTAGGTATCCATTATCTCGAAGCGGAGATCCTCTCTGTCAGACAGAAGAGTCACTCTCAGCTTCTGCAGAACGTTCTCAGAGCTGATAGCCCACATATATGCTGTTCTGCCGTCCTCCGAGATCTCTACGCTGCCGACAACGGTAGTATCGTAGTGAGCGAACCAGTAGAAGGTCTCAGGCGTGGTAGTCTTCACCTCGTCCTGAATAACGAAGGTGCGTCTGTTATTTGTAACGAGCATTCCGCGGTATGCGTACTCTACCTTAGTACCGTATACGGTGTGCTGATCAATGACGGTAGCAGAGCCGTACTCGTTGTTAGTGTACGAAATGAGCTGGCCTCCTATGGTATCGTCATTCGCTTTCGCATCCCTCAGCTGACCGTGAGGAATGTATTCATTGTCACTGGTAAGAGCGAGAGTATTGTTACCCTCGGCAGAATACTTATAATATCCCATGGCGAAGCCTCCGCCATAGAGGTTGTAGTTATCGGCTCCGAGGTCGCAGAACCAACGGACGCCCTTGTTTTCGTATATCCAGTTACCCGAGTCGTACTGACCGTGTGCTACGTTGTTGTAACCACCCATAAGTCCTGCGAAAAGGCCATCCCTTTTCCACGAATCACGGACGATGGTAGCATCGATACTCGTCATCGAGTAGTCGAGGGGGAGGTTAGATGACGTGAGATTATCAATAGTTGTCTTATCGTAATAAAGAACGTCCCAGCGATGCGGAGCCTTATTCGCGTCGCCGCTACGTATCTGCTCGTGTCTGATCGCAGCGTACTCGGGGTTATCGTACAGCTCGGCTGACAGGTAATACCATTGGCTCGGCTGAGTGCCTGTCCAGTCGTCGTGGTAGTTCCATCTCTTGTAGGCTCCGCTCTCAAGCATACAGCCGAAGTAGTCGGAGGTGTCAAGACCGGGATAATTTGCAAGACCGAAATCGGTATCTGCGGTATCCTGAAGAATCTTGTTGATCATATGCATAAATCTGACCGTACCCCAATAGCCCGAGGACTCGCGATAGCCGCCGTCAAGGGTAATATAGGTCATACCGCGTTCCATATAATGACCGAGGGATGCGGCAATAACGTAAAGGCAGTCCGCCTGATACTCTTCCCTATCCATAACGGCAAGAGAAGCGATAAGCATACCGAGAGTACCGCAGGAGTTCCAGTTACCTACGTGTGCCCAGTAGCGTGAGGAGTCACCGTACCGTCCGTGCTCATCAAGGTTTCCGGTAAGTGTAACGGTTGCCTCATATACGGCATTCTCGTAGATACGCTCAGCGAGAGCGTCCACAGCATCCTGTCCGTAAACTCTTACAAAATCATTGTAGAGCCAGTCATACGCAGTAGCAAGAGGACGTGCGGTGTTAGCACAGTTGAGATAGTGACCGGGGCCCCAGTGCTGCCAGGAGCAGAGTGCGACCATCCAATCGTATGCGAAGGCGAGATACTTCTCGTCTCTTGTGATCTGATAAGCAAGTGCGGCGGGCTCGAGAGCTCCTACAAGACAGTCCTCACCGTCGGAGAGCACGTTAAGACGTCCGCCCGCAGGGTCATATCCCTGACCGTAGCCCTTTCCCGTTGAGGCATTTCTGTTATATTCGTCGCCTATATAGGGCATCTCGGATACGGAGTGGTTTTCAACACCCTCTACAACCTCGGTGCTCCAGCCGGAGCCGGGGTTAGCCTTACCCTCCGAGTCATAAACCCAGTGACCGTCCTTAAGACCGGCGTAGGTGCCGTCGGTATTAAAGTTAACGTACTTCGCAAGATATTTGTCCGCATATACGATCTGAGTCTCAATATAGCTCTTGAGCTCCTCATCGTAATACTCGCTGTATGCATTCGACTCAGTAGCGAGGTAGGTATTATTGAGCAAGTCGAATCTTTCCTGATTAGTCTTTATGTAGGGGTGCTGGAAGTTGTTCGTACCGTCCTTGAACATGTTGTAAAGCTCAGCAAATTCGGGAAGCTCGTTGAAGGAGGCGATAAAGGACGCTTTGTCCTTTATGGGCGAGGATCTGTAATCCGCTACAAGCTTCTTACCATCTGCGTTAACAAGAGTTCTGAAGTCGATATCCGAGTAGATGAAAAGCTTCGCAGTATCCTTAATAAGCTGCTCGTCGGAATCATCCGCTCTGTTAACGAACTCATCCTGCTTTGCAATGAAGATCATACCCGAGGCATCATAGGTTACAAAGTAGCCCTCGAAGAGCGTCTCTACGTCGTCAAGAGCAATAAACATAACCTCGTTGGTATCGAAGGTATTTACCACGGGTGCCTTAGTAAGGAGTATCACCGTCCCCTCGGTAGTTACGTTACCTGCTACGAGAGTGAAATATCTGTCTGACAGAATTACGGTGTATCTGGATGCACCGTCAGACTCATAGGCAAGGCCCATGTAGTCAAGAATCGGCTTAAGAGGCACCATAACGGTACCGTCTGCCTTGTAGGGTGCACCGTAAGCCTTCCCCTTCTCATCAGCGAAGAGTGGCTTCTTTTCTCCGCGTAAAAGCGAATTGTCAGCCTTAACCTTCATAACAAGGGCATCGGCGATGACCTCCTCGGCAGAGGGTGAGGTCTCATCATTCTGCACCTCTGTCTCCGTCTCACCGCTAACCAAACCGGTAGCTAACGGAAGAAGAAAAGCAAAAGCGAGAATGATGGCTAATAATTTAGTTACATTTTTCATGAGAAAACTCCCTTCAAACGTAGTGATCGCTACTATTATAACATATTATAAACAAAAAACAAAGCAATAATATAGACAAAATTAGCGATAATCTTGTCTTAATATTAAACAAAGGTAAATTACAGCTTTTCAAGAAGAAGCTTGAGTGCCGCTCCTCTGTGGCTGATGGCGTTCTTCTCATCGTCGGTCATCTGTGCAACGGTTCGCACCTCCCCGTCGGGGATAAAGAGAGGATCGTATCCAAATCCGCCCGTGCCACGTCTATTCTCCGTGATGGTGCCGTACATATAGCCCTCGGAAGTCACAAGGCTGCCGTCGGGGTACGCTATAACCATAGCACAGGTGTAATGAGCACCCTTATCGTCCTTATCCTTAAGCTTCTCGAGAAGGAGTGCATTGTTGGCCTCATCGTCTCCGTGCTCGCCTGCAAATCTCGCGGAGTATATACCCGGAGCACCGTCAAGTGCGTGTGCACAAATTCCACTGTCATCGGCGAGTGCGGGACAGCCCGATATTTCCGCTATCTCACGTGCCTTCTTGGTTGCATTCTCGAGGAAGGTGTTTCCGTCCTCTACGGTCTCGTGGAAAATACCTGCCTCCTTCATAGATACTATCTGCTCGAACTTTCCTCCGAGGATAGCCTTTATCTCCTTAATCTTATGCTGATTGTTTGATGCGATTATCAGTCTCATATCATACCTCAATGTAAACAATAATTGTCATATATACCAACGAAAACGCGACACGGGGTCGCGTTTTCGAATAAAACCTATTAGAAGAGTCCGCTGATTTTTCCATCCTCACCGACGTCTATACGCTCTGCCGCGGGCACCTTGGGAAGACCGGGCATAGTCATAATATCACCCGTGAGAACAACGATGAAGCCCGCTCCGCGTGACACCTTCACGTTCTTGATGGTTACGGTGAAGCCTGTGGGTGCACCGAGCTTCGTCGGATCGTCTGAGAAGGAATACTGTGTCTTAGCAACACAGATAGGCATCTTATCGTAGCCGAGAGCCGTAAGTGCGGCTATCTGCTTCTTAGCGGCGGGGAGGACGGATATACCGTCACCGCCGTATATCTTCTTAACAACAGCCTCGATCTTCTCTTCAATCGAAAGGTCGAGATCATAGGAGAAGGTGAAGTCACCCTTTTCCTCCTCGCAGAGTCTTACAACCTCGCGTGCGAGAGCCTCGCCGCCCTTACCGCCCTCTGCCCATACGGTAGAGAGAACAACGTTAACACCGAGCTTCTTACACTCCTCGACGATACATGCGATCTCGTTATCGGTATCGGTGGGGAAACGGTTAACTGCAACAACGGAGGGGAGCTTATATACGTTCTTGATATTGGATACGTGGCGAAGAAGGTTAGGCATACCGAGCTTCAGTGCCTCGAGATTCTCTGCCGCAAGCTCCGTCTTCGGCACGCCTCCGTGCATCTTAAGAGCACGTACGGTAGCAACTACAACCACGCAGGATGGGGTGAGACCTGCCATACGGCACTTGATATCAAGGAACTTCTCTGCTCCGAGATCAGCACCGAAGCCCGCCTCCGTGATAGCGTAATCGCTCATCTTCATAGCGGTACGTGTAGCGATAACGGAGTTACATCCGTGTGCGATATTAGCAAAGGGACCGCCGTGCACGAATGCAGGAGTGCCCTCGAGGGTCTGGACAAGGTTTGGCTTAAGAGCATCCTTAAGAAGTGCAGTCATAGCACCCTCAGCCTTAAGGTCGCCCGCAGTTACGGGACGCTCATCGTAGGTGTAGCCCACAATGATCTCGGAGAGCCTCTTCTTGAGATCGGTGAGCGAGCTTGCAAGACAGAGGACAGCCATGATCTCGGATGCGACGGTTATATCGTATCCGTCCTCTCTCGGAACACCGTTTACCCTGCCTCCGAGTCCGTCTGTCACAAATCTTAACTGGCGGTCATTCATATCAACGCATCTCTTCCAGGTGATGCGTCTGGGGTCGATATTCAGGGAGTTACCCTGATAGATATGGTTATCGAGCATAGCGGCAAGAAGGTTGTTAGCAGCACCGATAGCATGGAAGTCACCCGTGAAATGAAGGTTGATATCCTCCATGGGGATAACCTGTGCCCATCCGCCTCCTGCGGCACCGCCCTTGACTCCGAAAACAGGACCGAGCGAGGGCTCACGGAGTGCAACCGAGACACTCTTGCCTATTCTCTTAAGTCCGTCTGCGAGTCCTATGGTAGTTGTAGTCTTACCCTCTCCGGCAGGAGTGGGGGTTATAGCTGTAACAAGAACGAGCCTGCCATCGGGCTTATCCTTCTTATCGGTAAGGAGCGAGAGGTCAAGCTTCGCCTTGTTTCTTCCGTAAAGCTCAACGTATTTTTCTTCTACACCCGCCTCGCTTGCGATCTCAAGAATATGCCTTGGTGTGACTGACTGTGCTATTTCGATATCGGTTAACATAGATATGCCGCCTTCCTGTGATTTAGTAATTCAATTATACATCAACCCTCGACTCTTGTCAATTATTTTTCCCTAAAGTATAGGAGTCTTTGTCCGAGTTTTTTCGTTTTTTCAGGACTTTTTTAAAAGAGGGACAAATAGCGGAAAAAGTTTTCTAAAACTTGCAAAAAACACTTGACAAATATAATAAAAGGTTATATAATATGGTGTACGGCTTTGGGCATTCGTAGCCTAAACTACGCCAAATTGCCGTTTTACACTGTTTTCCGAGGAGGTGCCACGCGTGAAGCTCGATCTCAGACCGCTACTCGCAGGAGAGAGACTTTTAACCTTTGACTATGAGCTATCGCTTGACATTGACCCCGAGGACACTGCCGGCTTTCTTAGCGGCGTAAGTTTTCCTTCTCCCATGAAGGTGGAGGGTGAGATCACCAACACTGCAGGCTATATGCGAATGACTCTTACCATGTCGGTCGACTACCAAACCGTGTGTGCAAGATGCTTAAAGCCTGTGTCGGGAAATTTCTCTCTTGACCTTGAGAAAACCGTAGCTCCGAGAAAGTTAGTCAGCGATCTTGATGAAGACAGACTTGACGATTATGCGATAATTGACGACGGATTCCTTGATATGGACGAGCAGCTCCGTGAGCAGCTCGAGATGGAGTTCCCCGTGAGGTTCCTCTGCAAGGATGACTGTCGCGGCCTGTGTCCGAAGTGCGGACACGATCTTAATACGGGCGACTGTGATTGCGACACGCATGATTTCGACCCGAGACTTGAGCCGCTCCGTAAGCTGCTCGAGAAAATGAAAAGTGAAGAAAAATAAAATAACATATAGAGAATGCGTGTATCGCATGCTCACCATAGGAGGTAATCAACAATGGCAGTTCCTAAGAGAAAAGTATCTCATTCGAGAAAGATGAAGAGACGCTCGAGCGTTTGGAAGCTTGAGGCTCCTACCAACCTTGTAAAGTGCCCTCAGTGCGGCGAGTACAATCTTGCTTTCCGTGTATGCAAGGCTTGCGGCTACTACAAGGATACTCAGGTTGTTGCTAAGAAGGACGAGGCTGCTAAGTAATCGGTCTTGAGTCCCAAAAAAGGAATCGGTAAAAACCGATTCCTTTTTCTTTTTATAAAAATTTCGGAGGCCTACTGAAAAGAAGGCCTCCTTTGTTTTTAAATGATCCTTATCTATAATCGGAGAGCGAGATCACCTTGAAGTCCTCGTTTCCGATTATATAGAAATAACCGTCGATCAGTGTCGCTCTTGTGAGGTCTATTTTTGCGTTGAGGTACGTCTCATACACTACCTCAAGCTTGCCCCCGTTTTCGGTAAAGAGAGCGTATGCCGTCCTTCTGCCTTGGATGCCGCTTTTGTTCAGATAAACGGCGAGTCCGAAAAGCTTCTCTTCCCTATTGACGTAATAGGCCTTATAGTCTTTGCTGATGCTACCGTCTATCCGGAATTTATCGAGTGATACGACACTTCCGTCAACCTCGGTATATATCTCAATCTTGTTATATTGCCAATCATATTCGCCTACACCGAGCAGAAGATTATCTCCGAAATTAATAAGAGAGGACGAGAATCCGTCTATATAACCCGTATCCGTGTACGTAATATTCGTCATATCCGAAAGATCAAAGAAGAAGACGGGATCCGAGAACGTCACTACAACAGCCGTGCAAACGTACAGAGTATCCTTATCAAATCTTACGGACAAGACCTCCTCGCCTGCCGGTGCGAAGCACTCCTTCGCACCTATTATAATACCTGATTCAATGTCGAAGCAGAAGAGGCTCGCTGTGGTCCCTCTCTTATTTGTATCAACAAGCTCGTCGGTAACCGTGAAGCGTGCGAAATCGCTAACGGTAGTAACTACCCTGAGAGCTCCGTTGTATTCATCGAGACTGTACTGATCAAGCACCTTGCCCGGTACGGAATAGGTCATTCCGATAGTGAGCTCGCCTTCTTTATAGGCTATTCTCGTGATATCGGTCATATCTCTTTTTTTCATAGATCCGCCTGCGTGTACAGCTTCGTTTTTGCCCATAGTAACGTATATCGCATTTTTAGAAACGTATACGGTTTCCGAGTAGGAGAGAAGTGCCGCGGTCGATATAACGGATGAATCCTTCTGATTAAAGGTTGCCACAACTGTATATACGTCGTCCGTCACCTTATCGGGAATGACTATATCATCTGCGTCAATACACTCGTATCCGTCACCCGTATCTACCGAGGGGATGAAGCTCTCGGGATCATCGTAGTCGACCTCATATCTATTCGTAACCGGCGTGAAGGTCGAAAACAGCATAAGCGTACCGTCCACAAGCCTCGAGGAGAGGTAAGATCCCCTTACCTTCACAATTTTACTCGATACGGAATCCGTATCTATATCCGACAGAGTTATCACGGCGACCTCAGACCTCGACGAGGTGTTGATATAGGGTGCGATTACCGTTAAGGTCTTTCCGTCCTTCGAGATATACATCTCACCCTTTTTGTTTGCATACTTGAAATTATCCGGAGTCGGGACGGTTATCCTCTTTACAAGTGAGGAGTCCTCCCCTGCTATCGAATAAACGTAAACCGTTGAACCGTAGAGATAATAGATATATTTATCCGTCCTCTTGAAAAGATCGCCTTCTATTACTCCCGCTACCTGATTATCCGTGGTTTCACAGTCACCATTCATCGCTTCGTCCTTTTCGACGCTATCATCCAAGCTACTGTCTAACGAGGGTGATGAAGCGGAATTATCCATACTGTCCTTTCCGTCAGACATGGGCGGAGGAGCGGAATTATCCGCATTATCCCTTCCGCCGCCTCCGTAGCCGTAGTTATTCTTCAATTTATCACGAAGCGGCTTGTAATAAGCGTCAAGCTTAGCTATAACGCTATAATATTCACTGTCCTTATACTTTTTAATACCTAATCCGGGTATTATGAAATAGGCGAGCAAGCCCACCACAATGGCAAACGATGCCGCAAGTGCAGTGAGCTTCACAAGGCGGCTGTTCCTTTTTCTTTTCCTGCCGATAACAACGTTTGCTTCGGCTATATATTTTTCATCAATATCGCTTATTGATGAGAAAAGAGCCTCATTCTTTTTCATATTACTACTCCTTTGTCTTTAAGATGCTCCTTCAGCTTCTCCCGTGATCTTGAAAGAATGACCTTTACGTTATTCTCCGAGATCTCGAGTGTGCGGGCTATATCGGAAATCGACATTGAATACCAATACCTGCGTACAAAAATTACACGGGTACGGTAAGGCTGACTCGAAAGAAAGGAATTCAAAGCATCGCGGATCTCGATTCTCTCATCAACCTCACACTCGGAGTCAGGATCCGAGACAATCTCCGAGAGCTCGTCTAAGAGAACGTCGGTCAATCCTCCCCCTCGCTTTTCTCTCCTTTTAAAGAGGTATCGATTAACTGAAATGTTTCTGACTATTTTACCGATAAACGCACCGAGAAACGTAGGGCGGCTCGGCGGAATTGACTCCCACGCACTAAGATATGCATCGCTTGTGCACTCCTCTGCTTCTCCGAAGTCGCGAAGAATATTATAGGAGATGCCCGTAAGATATCTATCATACTTATTGCGGGTTTCAACAATAGCGTTCTCGTCTCTTTTGAAATACAGATCTACAATCTCTGAATCATTCATTCGAATCACCTCCTTGCGGAATTTTTGGCGGCCTCCACACATAAAGACAAAATTTGGTTTAGAAAGGTTACACGGTTATCTGAATAAAGTATACATTTTTTAAGCTTTTTTGTCAAGTGACCAAAAAACGGTATAAAAAAGGCCTTCTTTATAAAGAAAGCCTTAAGTAAAGCTATTCTGTTAAACTGATAAGAGAATATCCGCTATCGACTCTACCGTAGGAGCGGTGAGAGTGAAGCCCGACGATGCTATCTCCTCATCTGTGCCGTGTCCGTAGAGGACGCCCATGCTGTCTATACCGCACTTTGCCGCACCCTCGGCATCATAGCATCTGTCACCGACCAGAATACATCTCGAGAGTGCCTCCTTATCCTCCGTATCGACACCGACAGACGAGAGACTATATGCGAGGACCTCCCATTTCTGATCCTTCTTGTGCGAGCCCGCACCGCCGATGAAGTCGAAATACTCGGTAAGTCCGAAGAGCTTCAGCACCTTCTTCGCAGTGTCCTCGGGCTTCGAGGTTGCAAGGATGAGGGTCTTCCCTCCCTCACGGAGTCTTGCGAGAGTCTCGTGTATGCCGGGATAGGGAGTATTATCCCACCAGCCAAAGATATTATAATATTCTCTGAAGACCTCTATTGCATAATTCGCCTCGTCAGGGGTGAAGCCAAAATCCACCTGCCACAGATCGAATAGCGACGGGCCTATATATTTAGCAAGAGACTCCTTATCCCCGATCTCGATACCAAGCTTTTTAAAGCAATATACAAAGCCCTCAATAAGTCCGGGAGACGGATCTGTGAGAGTGCCGTCAAGGTCGAATGCTATTATGTCGTATTTGCTCATTTTATACTCCAAATGTAATGTTTACTTTACAGTTTCCAGCTTTATCAGGTTCGTATTACCCGGTCTTCCGTTTATCTGACCGCCCGTAATAACTACGTTGTCGCCCGATTTAAGTCCCCTCAGTGCCTTCGCCTCGGAGAGTGCTCGGTAAAACAGAACGTCCATAGAGGTGTACTCCTCCGAGAGAAGAGGCGTCACGCCCCAGGAGAGGTTAAGCTTTCTCCACGCTCTCTCGCTCGTTGTCATGCCTATGATGTCAACGGGACAGCGGAATCGGCTGACCATTCGTGCGGTCTGTCCGCTGACGGACGTTACAACGATGCACTTCGCACCGACGTCGACAGCCATAGCACAGGTAGCGTGAGACACTGCGTCAAGGTTGTTTCTCATACGGAACTCGGTAGTTAAGAACCAGGATTTATAATCAATTCCACGCTCGGTAAACTCTGCGATCTCAGCCATGGAGCGAACAGCCTCCACGGGGTGCAGTCCTGCGGCGGTCTCACCCGAGAGCATTATGGCACTCGAGCCGTCGTAAACTGCGTTAGCGACGTCGGATATCTCCGCTCTTGTGGGACGGGGATTTTTTATCATGCTCTCGAGCATCTCGGTCGCAGTGATTACACGCTTACCGAGAAGACGGCATTTTTTAATGAGGTATTTCTGTATCGTGGGCACCTCTACGAATGGTATCTCGACACCGAGGTCTCCTCTGGCAACCATTACTCCGTCCGCTACCTCGCATATCTCCTCTATGTTATCAACGCCTGCACGGTTCTCCACCTTGGCAATAATATCGATGTCGCCTCCTCCGTGCTCATCGAGGAATTCACGGATAGAGCGGATGTCCTCACCCGTCGAGACGAAGGATGCCGCAATGAAGTCGACTCCCTCGGAGATACCGAAGAGAAGATCGAGCTTATCCTGCTCGGAGAGGAAGGTCTGCTTGAGCACCTTACCGGGGAATGACATGCTCTTTCTGTCGGAGACTTCACCGCCCGATACAACTCTCGTATATATCTCAGTGCCCTCTACCCTCTCGACCTCGAATATTACAAGGCCGTTATTGAGGAGTATTCTGTCGCCCTCCCGAAGCTCCTCACCAAGTCTCTTATAGGAAACCGAGACACGTGTCCCGTCACCGACGATATCCTCGGTGGTGAAGATGAATTTATCGTTATCGTTAAGGGTTATCTTCTTGTTCTCGAAGGTGCCTATACGGTACTCGGGACCCTTGGTATCAAGCATTATCGCAACGGGGAGGTTAAGGCTCTCTCTTACCTTCTTAATAAGGTCGATCTTCTCCTTATGCTCCTTGTGAGTTCCGTGCGAGAAATTAAGCCTCGCTACGTTCATTCCCGCCTTGCACATCGCTTCAAGTGTTTTAAGATTGTCGGAGGCAGGACCTATTGTACAAATGATTTTCGTTTTTCTCATAAAAACGCACCTTCTTTCCGCAGAATATTTTACCATAGTACGGGTAGTTTGTCAATAAGAGGTATATCTTATTCTTTATTCGAAATTATTAAAAAAAGAAATCCCCCTGACTTGCAGGGGGAGAGGCTATTGATTTTTACTGAGCGTCTCTTATGCTCGCATAGTAAGCCGAAAGATTTGCGATATCAGTCTCTGTAAGAGCTCTGTCGAAGACAACGAACTCATCGAGATAGCACTCCACGTCACGGGGATAATGACCAACGTCATCATTGATCATAATACCGCAACTCACACCGTCCTTATAGCCCATAAGGCTTCCGTAATCCTCGATCACGTCGGGTATGTTGAAGGTAACGGGGTTGGAGCCGAGTCCGAGCTGGTTGCCGTCCTGATAGAACTTAAGAGTACCGTCGTTTACACCGTACTCGCCTCTGTCGATAACGATGGTGATATTTGTCCATCCGCCGAGAGGAGCGTAGAGGTATACGTATGCATCGCTCCATACGGTAACCGCACCGCTTGTATCCATAGCACTCGCACGGAATCTGATGATCTGGCAGTATACGTACTCTCCCGCATGCTCGCCCGATGCGTAAGTTGCGTAACCGTCAGCGTCCGCTACGAGGTCCTCGGCATTCATATAAGAAACCTTCGAGAGATCCGCAAGCTTAACCTTGCTCGGCTTGGAGTAGAGGAACACGCTCATACCGGGCATGGTCGACTCGGACTGATAATCGTGAGTTGCGAAGACCGGTCTGTCGCCGTACCTCCACTGAGAGCCCGAGTAATCGTCGAGGATCATATCGGTCGCAAGAGAGAGCCAGAAGGAGAAGGTGAGGTTGTTGTATCCGCCGCCCTCCTGCTCCTTGGAAAGAACGAAATCGGAGGAGCTCGCCCAGTGCTCGGGAGTCGTCTTGGTGTGATCGACGGAGGTGAAGTTGCCTGCCGTGCCGAAGGGGCTGTCTACGTAGTCAACGTCAACGTTATCGAAGGAGGCACTCTCAGAGCCCTTATTGATCACGTTGTTGTTGAAATCAAGCTGAAGGGTGGGATCGAAGCCCATAAATTCGGAGATCGTGGGGAGAGGCTCCTTGCCGTAGTACTCGCCGAATCTCGCCATCTCCTTATTGGTGAAGGCATAGTCGAAGAGCATAAACTCATCGATATACGCATTGAGGTTGTTCCAGTATGCACCCGAGCCGGAGTCACCGAGGGTGAATACGGAATCTGCTCTGCCGCCGTCAGCCGACCAGGTTGCGGGAACCGCCTTGCCCGTATTCGAGTAGGTCATAACCGCCGATGCCGCAAGGTCGAAGTTGATATAGAGGGTATAGGTGCTCGTAGCACCTCTGTCAACTATGACAGCGAGGTGGATGAAGCCGAGATCCTCAACGTTTGAGGGGAGATTTGTAACTACCTTACCGCTGTTAGTACCGTCGCCGAAGTAGAATTCAAGATACTTCGCACCCGTGGTAGAGTTGATACCTACTGCGAAGGTGATACCCTGAGTCTTACCGAGGCTGACGCTGCCCTCGCCGTGCTGAGTAGAAACGATCGGAATCGTAGAGCCGGAGAGAGAATTTACGTCAAGCCAGAATGCGAAGGAGAAGTCCTCAGTGCCGAGCTTAGTCTCGGGAGCCTTAACGAAGGTCTTATCGTTAGCGAAGAGGATAGCCTTACCGAATACGCCCTTGGTGATATAATTCTCCGTACCTACGGTATTGACAGGGCTGCCGCCCGCCACGTTGGATACAGAGCCGTCGAAGGGGAGATAAACCGTGGGAGCCTTTGTTACGAAATTATCTACGTAAGCGTCGGTTCCTGCCTCGGGAGTCTTCGGGAACTCCTTCTGCTCAAAGTAGTCCTTGAGGTTAGCGAGATCGGATACACCGACTGCCTTTCTGAAGATCATGAACTCATCGACAAGGGGAGAAAGAGTGCCCCAATAATCGCCGTTTCCGTCATTTCCGATAGCCCATACGGTCTCGGACGTGCCGTCAAGGTCAAGGGTCTCGAAGCCTGCGATGGAGCCGGTAGTGAACGCACCGAAGTCGAAGGATACTCCCCAGGTCTTCGCCGCCTTATCGAGAGTGAACATCAGGTATACCCATCCGTCCTTATAATCTGCGGGGATAGCTACCGAGTCGCTGACCGAGCTTGATCCGTTCGAGATAGTGAAGCCGAGAGTATACTTATTAGTGAAGTAGAGCGAGAAGCCTGCGTTAGAGCCGTTGATCTGCTTCTGAGAAGAGAGGATCGGAATAGTACCTGCATCGAAGGAATCGATGTCTACCCACATACCGACAGAGAAGCTGTCGGAGCCGAGCTTGAGCTCGGGAAGTGTGACGTAATGCTTGTACATTCTGAGATTGAGTGCATCGCCGAAGTAGCCCTTAGATGCAAAGGTGGTCATATTCATACCGACAGCGGTGTTCGAGTTGCCCGCCATATTCGCAAGGCTTGTATCGAAGGGAAGATAGTACTCAAGAGAACCGAAGAGATTCTTATCGTAGTTAGAAAGATGTGTTCCGCTATCGGGTGCGGGAGTGGGGATATTCTCGTGGTAACGGTCGGATACGGGCACGTCGATCTCCTCGTGCTTGGGAGACTTACCGAAGTACTCAGCGAGAGAATTGATATCGTTAGTATTGAATGCACCCTCGAAGACCATAAACTCATCCACGGTAAGAGGCATCGTCGTAGGAGCTGAGCCGTTAGGAGTATTACCGATCGTGAGGTGATACTGTGAGGAGTTGATGGATACGCCGTCGAGCTCTGCGGGAAGATCGGTGTAGTAGACCTCGCCGAAGTCATACGCCATTCCGAGCCTTCTTCCCTCTCTGTCAACGATGAGAGTGAGGTGCATCCAGCCTCTGTTATAATCCTCGGGAAGAGGAGTTACGAGAGTGTTGTCGGTGCTGCTCGCACCAACGTTCCAGATAGCACTCTCGGGGGAGGAATCCTCGTCAAACATAAGGATGTATCCGTTATCCGCATAATTACCGCCCGCCCAGAGCTTGGTAGAAAGAATGGGAGACCTGCGGTAGGTCTTCGGAGTCTTGACCCACATGGAGATAGTGAAGCTGTTAGAGCCGGGGGATATCCACTCGAGCTTGACGTATCCCTGATCGAGAGATACCGCCTCGCCGAAGTAACCGTCAGTGTAGGCTACGTCATTGTGCTCGGAGGTGTTGCTGCCGTAGATATCGGTCGAGCTTCCGTCGAAGGGCATATAGATGAAGAGGGGCTTATCAACGAAATTATCGACGTAAGCGGCACTTCCCTTCTCGGGAGTCACACCGGATGCGGGGAGATCACGGGGGTTATCTGCATCGTAGTAGGTGGGACGCTCGGTTGCCTTAACGCCCTCGAAGAGCCCTGCGGGAACTCTCGCAGTATAGCTTGCGGGCTGCTGATAGCCGAGTGCATAGAGAACGATACCTGCACAGTCACGGATATCGAAATCCTCAATCTTCTCAACACCCTTCTCTACCGTGTGTCCTACCGCACCGAAGAATACACGGGACTCCTGTGCACTGAGACCGCCGTGAGTACCTGTGCCGTTCGCATTGGCAACTCCGCCGTGGTCGGTGGTAACTATGAAGAGTGTTCCCTCGAGCATACCGTTAGCCTCGAGAGCACGGTAGATCTGTCCGATCTGATCATCGGTTCTGTTAAGAACCTTATTATACTCGGTGCCGCCGTAGCCGTAGCCGTGCCCTGCCCCATCGGGATCGTTGAAGTGAATGTAGAGAACCTCGAGGTCCTTGTTCTCTTCTATGTACCTGATCGCCTCGGCGGTTCCGTTCACGTCACCGTTTTTATACTTGTAGATGTCGAAGCCGTCCTCGACGATACCGGTGTTTATACCGCCCCAAGTAGCGATGGATGCAAGCTTGGCATCGGGGTCAGCCTCTCTTATAACACGGAGGAAGGAGGGGTATTTTGAATCGGTGGGATAGGGTGTCGTCTCTACCTGAAGGTTGGTCTTGATGCCGTGGTCCTCGGTAAGCACGCCGTGGAAGAAGGACGTCCATGCATGAGCCGAGCAGGTGGGTACAGTGAGCATATTATAGGTAACTGCACCGTTCTCAAAGATAGCATCGATATTGGGAGTGTCTGCCGCCGCAAGAAGCGAGCCGCCCGCACCGTCAAGACCGATGACGACAACTCTGTCGTAAGCACCGAAGCTTGATGCCTCGTCCGAAAGAACGGCAGTGACGGTCTTGTGGCTGTCAGCCTTGATCTTCAAGGTCTCGCCCGTGCCGACAATTCTGCCTGCCTCATCCTGCCAGATTACGTAAGGAAGGAGCTCGGTGGGCTTAGCGGTGAGAATTACCTCATCACGGCCGAGGACGAAGAGACCGGACGTAGTGCCGTCAGGGAGAGCTCCGCCCTCTACCTTGATCCTTACGTACGTATCGTTAGCGAGTCTGTCGGTATTGACCTCGAAGTGCTTCTGTGCCGCCGCACCGTATGCGAGCATGGTGGTGAGCATATCACGGAGCGTCTCGGACTCGGTGGCAGTGCCTGTCACGCCAAGCTTATTGAGTGCGTACTGAAGGATCGAATATTTGGTTACAGAGCTGTAAACCTCATTGTCACCGTCAACGTAATACGCTCTTACGTAAAGGTTCTCGGTCATTTCAGCCGCCGCAAGCTCGGTGAGCTTGAACACTACCGAATTTTCGGGCTGCCCTGCAAGAGGCGTCGAGAGGGGTGAGAGCTCATAATTCTCACTGCCCTTCTTAAGATTATCAACGTGGATGCCTTCGTACTCTCTCCATACGAGAAGCTTAATATTATCGGGAGAGGTTACGTTATCGTGTCCGACAGAGAAGATAAGATGGACTGTCTCCTCAAAGGATACGTTTGCACCGTTTATTTCCAGTGCCGGATCCTCATCGCTTGCCGATACGCCGATCACGAGAGCAACAGCTCCGAGAATAAGCGTAAGGACAACTGCGAGAGTGATTATGATCTTCTTTTTCATCCTTTTTCTCCTTTTTGATATTTTTGATTACATTTCGTGATCCCACTCGGAAACGTAGCTTCTACCCGACGAGGTCTTGATAAGATCCTCATCCGATAAGGGACTTATTTCCAAAATAGGGGTTTCATATTTACTCTTCATAAGAAACAACCTCCAATATATCTCTGGCCCCATTATACTACCATCATTTTTCAGTGTCAATCGGCAAGAATTTTTTCTCCGTTTTGACGAAAAAAAGGTGGTTTTTATGGCATTTTGAACAAAAAGCATATATAAAAGCATATCAGACGCGATTTTTTTTAAATCAGCACCCCTTTTTAATCAAAAAAAAACGCACTCTTATGATCACTTAATTTGCTAATGAATCCGTGTGGCACAAAAATGCGAATTATATTTAATAATTTGTGCAGATTAATACACCGCAACAAAACAATATACTGAATAGAGACTATAAAAAAAGGAAGAAATCCGGCTCTGATTTTCTTCCCTGTTATTTGATTTCCTGTTCAAGATCAACAAAAAGATCGGATGAGAAAAACTGAATTACGCTTATCTCGAGTCCGTCACATATTTTCTTAACCGTAGAGACTGTGGCGCTGTTGTTTCGTCCGCTTACTATATTATTCAGCGTAGACTGTGTTATTCCGCAAACGGTAGAGAGCTTATTAACAGTAATACCCCTCATCCGACAAAGCTCAAGTATTCTGAGTCTTGTAGCTTCCCCGATGTTCATATTATTCACCTCTCGGTATTTTATACAATTATTTTAACCTTTTTGGGTTGAAATTGTTAACTCTTTTGAGTTGACACGGGGGTGTTTTTATGGTAAAATTGTATAAAGCTAACGTTTAACTAAATTGGAAGGAAAATAACCCTATGAATAACGGAGAGAAATGTAAGAACAAAATCACAATAAATTTTACTAAGTGTCGCTTCTCTTTTGAAATTTTGATAAACGACATCCTTTATGCAGAGCCGGTTTCAAAGGAATCCATCGTTATAGAAGTATCCGATCCAATGAATATCAAAATCCGTGTTCTCGAATATAGATACGGACGGTTGAGATATTCTGATGTGATACTCAATGTCAACGTTTTACCTGAAGATGCTCCGATCAGCATAACTGTACATGATACCTTTGCAAAAATTGAATCCGACTAAAAAAGAGTGCTCAGGGCTATAAACCTCAAGCACTCTTTACATTTTAATGAAAAGCAACTAATTAAGTGATGAATCTACCTCAAGTGCAATACGAACACCCTCCATAGCATCCTTCGCATAGTAGTCCGCACCGATATGCTTCGAATACTCCTCGGTCAGGACGGCACCGCCGACCATTATACGGCAATACGGGGCTCTCTCCTTGAGAAGACGTACCGTTTCCTCCATAGCGGGGACAGTGGTTGTCATCAGTGCACTGAGACCGACTATCGGGATCCTTCTCTTCTCCACCTCCGAGAGTATCGCCTCGGGCGAAACGTCACGGCCGAGATCTGTTACGGCAAAGCCGTAATTTTCAAGGATGAGCTTGACTATATTCTTACCGATGTCATGTATATCGCCCTTGACGGTGGCTAAGAGCACCTCGCACTTATCGGATGCCGATCTGCCAATACGCTCCTTTATAACCTCGAAGGCCGCCTTCGCCGCCTCGGCACTCATAAGAAGCCCGGGGAGGTAGACCCTGCCCGACTCATAATCCCTGCCAACCCTATCGAGTGCCGGGATAACGTGCTTCTCAATAATAGCTATCGGCTCTTCGCTCTCTAACAGCTCCCGACAGACGCTTGCGGCGTCAGGAGAGAGTCCCCTTACGATAGCCCTCTCCATCTCGGATGAGTAATTCTCGACAGCGGGCTTCTCACTGACAGAGACAGCACCCGACTCTATCGGATGTCCCTCAGCAAACCTTATATAATCCCGAAAGGCATCGTCAAGCCCCATCAGTGCCTTATGTGCATAAAACGCACGCATCATCGAATCGGAATGCGGATTCATTATCGCCGCAGAGAGCCCGAGAGTCATCGCAGAGGTGAGGAAGGACGCATTGAGACCGTCACGTGAAGGAAGCCCGAAGGATACGTTCGATACACCGAGCGATACGTGACAGCCAAGCTCCTCACTTATCATCTTAACAGCGAGGAGAGTCTCTCTCGCCGCAGTGGGATCAGCACTCACTGTAAGAGCGAGAGGGTCGAAGATAATATCCTTTTTCGATATGCCGTACTCCTTCGCACGGGCGAGTATCCTTCTTGCAATTTCAAGCCTACCCTCGGCTTTAGCGGGAATTCCGTCCTCATCGAGTGTCAGAGCGATGACCGAACCGCCATATTTCTTAGCAAGCGGGAATACCTCCCTCATGCTCTCCTCTTTTCCCGAGACGGAGTTGATAAGGGGCTTACCGTTATAGATACGCAGAGCACTCTCCATTGCCCGAGCACTCGAGGTGTCAATCTGCAAAGGAAGGGGCGTTACCGCCTGAAGACGCCTTATGACGCTTGTCAGCATCTCGCACTCGTCTATCTCGGGGAGTCCGACGTTAACGTCAAGCACGTCCGCTCCGTCCTCCTCCTCACCAAGACCCTCACGAAGGATATAATCTATATCTCCCTCACGGAGTGCCTCTTTAAATCTCTTCTTACCCGTTGGGTTTATTCTCTCACCGATAACGATGGGAGCTCTGCCGAATTCCACAGCCCTCGCATACGATGAGACGAGGGTGATGCTCTTCTCTTCCGAAGGCCTAAACTCGATTCCATCAAGAGAACGGACAAGCTCACGTATATAGTCGGGCGTAGTTCCGCAGCAGCCGCCTACAACAGATGCACCCATTCTCACGGCCTCGGCCATCTCGCATGCAAAATCATCGGGGCAAACGTCATATACGGTACGTCCCCCGTCCACTCTCGGCAAGCCTGCATTAGGCTTCACTATAACGGGAATCGATGAATAATGTAAATATTCCTTTACAATTTCTTTCATTTCACGGGGGCCTAGCGAGCAGTTGATGCCGATGGCATCCGCTCCCATCCCCTCAAGAAGTGCTACCATACCGCGAGGCGACGAGCCCGTCATAAGCTTTCCGTCAGACCCGTATGCACATGAGACGAACACGGGGAGTGTCGAATTTTCCTTAGCGGCGAGTAGTGCCGCCTTTGCCTCATAGCTATCCGAGAAGGTCTCGATGAATATGAGATCAGCACCGTATTTCACTCCAAGCCTTACGGTCTTTGCAAAAGCCTCCACCGCATCCTCGAAGGGGAGGTCGCCGTATGGCTCGAGCATTCTGCCCGTAGGGCCTATATCGAGAGCTACCCACTTAGGCGTATCGGATCGGCATTCATCGATCGCACGCCTTGCATTTGCGATGGCGGACGATATGATATTCTCAAGCTCCTCATCATCAAACTTCAAGGAGGATGCACCGAAGGTGTTGGTGCTTATTACGTTCGAGCCCGCGTCCAGATACTCCTTGTGTATCTCCGTAATGACCTCGGGGTGAGTTATATTCCATCTCTCGGGAAGCTCACCCGGGAGCAAGCCCTTACTCTGAAGAAGAGTACCCATACCTCCGTCGAGAAATATATACCCCTTATTCAGAAGATCAGTTATCTTCATTCCTTTTTTCTCCATTCATTATCCCTACGATTGCACTCACCGACTTTATGGGTGTCATAAGTAAATTCTCAGAAAGTGCAACACCGATTTTCGCAGTCGGCTTCAGTGATGCGAAAATATCCCTCTCAAGAGAGATGTCAAGGTCTCCGTAGCCGGGGCTATATCTTGTGCGGCACGCCCCTCCCCTTTCAGAAGCCGTCTTTCCGATATCACGGCATACAGCGTCACACAGTGCCTCGACCCGCTCGTTGCCGATAGCACTGACAATAAGTGCATCGGTGGGGGAGGTCGCACCGTATCTCGTCATAAGTCTGTCAATACCGAGTCCTACCGTAGCCACGAATACCACGACACTGTGACACCCGATAAGGCGGGCAGAAAGATCACGTGATGATACCCTTGCGAAGCCGAGATCCACCTCTATGCCCGACACGTGTATCGGAAACTCCGCCATACACGCCTTATACGAGAGTGTCGGGAGCACGGCTGCGAGGCATCTCTCTATACGCTCCGAGAGAGCTTCATCCTCACCCGATCTCAAGTAACGGAGTATCTCGGCTCTCGATACCTCGGGTGCATCATATTCCCTTACCGTCATCTCGGATCCGTAATGATATTCGAGAGATTTGCCTTTATTGCGGCGGCAACGTCAGGCTTGTTCATCGAATATACGTGCACGTTCTTTATTCCGTTGGCGAAAAGATCGATGATCTGATCGGTGGCATAGGCAATTCCCGCCTGCTTCATAGCCTCGGGCGACGTGCCGAATTTATCTACAAGTGCCTTGAAGCGTTGCGGAATAAGCGAGCCCGAGAGCTTGATGGCTCTCTCGACCTGATTGCCGTTTGTTATCGGCATTATACCGGGGATAATGGGCACTGTAATGCCCGCCTCTCTCGCCTTGTAGAGGAAGTTATAGAAAATATTGTTGTCGAAGAACATCTGAGTGGTTAGGAAGGAGCATCCCGCATCAACCTTCTCACGGAGGTGGAGGATATCCTCCCTCTGGCTTTTACTCTCGGGATGAACCTCGGGATAGCACGCACCGCCTATACACAAGTCGGCACCCGATTCACGGAGCTCACGAACGAGGTCTATCGCATATCTGTACGGCCACGAGTCTCTGTCGGATGCCATAAGCTCGGGGGTGAGGTCTCCACGCAGAGCCATCACGTTCTCAATACCCGCATCTATAATATCGGCTATTCTCTCCTTCACCGTCTCCTTGGTCGAGGACACGCAGGTCAGATGTGCGAGTGTGGGCACACCGTGCTTCTCCTTAATATTCTTAGCTATCTCAAGTGTGTATCTGCTGGTACCGCCGCCCGCACCGTAGGTGACGCTCATAAAGGACGGGGAGAGCTCTGCTATCTCCTCGGTTGCTCTCTTAACACTGTCGAAGGCACTGTCCGCCTTCGGCGGAAAGACCTCAAAGGAAAGGTGCATCCCCTCTCCCCTGAAAAGCTCGGATATTTTCATATAAAATACTCCTCTGCACTCATTTTCACGTTTTTTTACAGTATAGCACAAAATGTTTTTCTTTACAATAGAATTTTCTAAAAACTCTCACGCACACGCACGAAAAAGTAATACATCCCTTGACATCCCCCGAGGAGTGGTTTATAATATCTCATATAAAAACAAAAAAGGAGACATCCCGATGAAAAAAAGACTTTTAGCACTATTCCTCGCTATTATCCTCGCATTCTCTGCTTTCCTCGTTTCCTGCGGCAAGGACGATGACGAAAAGAATGATACGGAGAACACAGGCGACAACGGCGATAACGACAATGGCGAGAACAACAATGATGGCCCCAAGGAAAAGACCAGCGTAGCTCTCGCAAGAGAGGCTCAGGCAGGTGAAAAGGTCACTGTTAAGGGTATCGTTAAGTGTGTAACCTACGCTAACGGTATGATCCCCTCAGGCTTCTTTGTAGTCGAGGGCGGTGATTCCATCTACGTCTATGACAGAAACGCAGCGGCCTCAGTCATTGAAGGCAGCCTCGTCGAGCTCGAGGGAACTAAGGACTACTGGATCCTCGAGAACGAGATGGAGAATGCACAGAAATTCGGCTACCCCGGATGCAACCAGCTGACAGACGTCACCATCATCTCGACCGACTATAATCTTTACGTAATTGACGAGAAGAATCTCACCGAAACCACGGTAAAGGATATTCTCGAGACACCCGTCACAGAGGATATAACCACTCAGATATACAAGGTAACAGCTCTCATCAATAAGGTTGTGGGCACGGGCTTCACTAACTACTACATCAACGATCTTGACGGCAAGACAGGCTCCTACGTATACACTCAGTGTAACGGAAACGACTTCTCCTGGCTCGATCAGTTCGACGGCAAGATCTGCACGGTCTACGTCACACCCATCAATGCAAAGTCGAGCTCTACCGACTGCTTCTACCGCTTCATTCCCATCTACGTATCCGATGACGGCTTCACCTTCGATCTTGCGAACACAGCCGATCACGTCCTCAAGTACTATGCTCTCGATCAGTTCCGTGCAAGCTACACCGGTGACCCCGCACTTGAGCTTATCACCGAGGTATCGAGCGAGCTTCTCGGCTTCGAGGGAGCTAAGATCACCTACTCCTCCGATAACGAGGACGTTATCTTCTTCACCGAGGAGGACGGAAAGGTAACTATGCACTGCAACCCCGTCGGTTCGGCAAACGTAACTGTTACCGCCACCTATGGCGAAACCGTCGTATCCAAAACTTTATCCATCGAGATTCTCGAGAACGAGGAGGTTCCTCACGTCACTGTTGCTGAGGCAATTGCCGCAGAAAAGGGCGAGACCGTAACCGTTAAGGGCATCGTAGGTCCCTCTCTTGTAAACAGAGACGGCTTCTACCTCATCGACAAGACAGGTATCATCTCCATCATCGTAAACGATGCGACGGTCTACGCTGATATCGCAATCGGAAACGAGGTTATCCTCACGGGTACACGTGACCTCTTCCATAACGGCGAGGGCAGCCACGCAGGCCAGATCGCCATCACCGGCACTACCGTTGTCGCAAACTACTACGGCAATCACGAGTATGACGACTCCAACTTCATTAAGAGCACCGTAGCAGATTTCAGAGCTCTTGACGTTACTGCCCATTACTCCACCACGGTATTCGTTATCGAGGCTAAGATCGAGTTCGTTCAGACCGCCTACTACACCAACCTTAAGGTATCCGATGAAAACGGCACTACCATCACCCTCTACTGCAGCGGTGCGGGACAGTACTCCTTCCTCAACCAGTTCTCGGGACAGACCGTTACAATGGAGATCGCGGCGTGCAACTGGAATAACAAGACCTTCTATGCAGGATGCGTTCTCTCGGTAATCACCGAGGACGGCAAGGTGCTCAACACCCTGAACTTCGATTCCAACAAGTAATATCCAAATAAAACAGGCAGAGGCACTGCTTTTGAGAGTGCTTCTGCCTTTTAATTTTGTTTTTTTCCTTATATCGCGTAGAGCCCCATACCGACAAGTGCTGAGATGAGAATGAGCACTATCGGGGAGGTGGGCTTTTTCCTTTTCGCCTTCAGGAGGCGGTCAGAGACCGCCACAGCTACGATGACCGCAAGAGCACGGTAATCGAAGGATAAAGAGTCGCCCGACGTTTTCACACCGAGGACGGCCGAGAGGAGCATTATCACGGACATGCCGAGGATAAGGGCTATGACGGCGGGACGTATTCCCGAAAGAAATGCCTTCACGGGCTTGTATTTCATAAGATTCTTAATAAGCGACGCTATAATAAGGATGATGATAAACGATGGAAGCACCACTCCGAGGGTCGCGAGAAGTCCGCCGAAGAAGCCCGCCTCCCCGGCACCGACGAAGGTAGCAATATTGACCGCTATCGGTCCCGGCGTAGACTCTGCCACGGCTACGAGATTCAGAAGCTCCTCATCGGTGAGCCAGCTGTGCGACACGACCTCGTCACGTAAGAGTGAGATCATACCGAGACCGCCTCCGAATGAGAGCGAGCCGATTTTAAGGAAGGTCAGAAAAAGAAGAAGGTAAATATTCATTTTTTATCCCTCCCTCTTATCTCTCCTATCGCATATACGGAAAGTCCGAGAGCACCTGCGATGAGGATAAAGTACACAGTCGAGAAGGTGACCGAGAATATTGAGAACAGCACCATAAGAACGAGGACGGACACAAGCACCGTCACGTTAAATACGGTCTTCTTCATCCCTCCCAGCATTTTAAGTCCCGCTGAGAGAATGATGTAGACAACTCCCGCCTGAATGCCCCTGAATGCATACTGCACAACCGTGAACGAGAGGAATGCATCAAAGAAGAGAGAGATCGTATATATTATCACAAACGATGGGATGCATACCGCCACGGTGGCGACAAGCGAGCCGAGTATGCCCGCTATCCTATAACCTATGAAGGTAGCGGCGTTAATGGCTATCGGCCCCGGGGTCGACTCGGATACCGCCACCATATCGAGAAACTCATCCTTATCAAGCCAGGAACGCTTTGTGACGAATTCCGCATCCAATAGAGCGAGCATCGCATATCCGCCGCCGAATGTAAACAAGCCTATCTTAAGCATCGTTACGAATATTTCAAGTAGTCTTTTGCTTTTTTTCATTTTTTCCTCTTTTTAAAAACGTCCGTTTTAGTTTAATATACATTATACCATATCACGAAGCTTATTTCAAGAAAAAAACTCCCGTGTCGGCAAAACGCGGCAAAAAGCGTGCCATTACGGGAATTTTCTTTGTTTTATACCATTTTTTCCTGCTTTACCTTCTTGTCAATCACGTGACGGGAGGCAAGCTCTCTGTGGATATCCTCGAGGGATATTCCCATCTCGATCATCAGAACGAGGGTGTGATATGCGAGGTCTGCGATCTCATAGACCGTCTCCTTCTTATCGTTATTCTTCGCTCCGATAATGACCTCCGTGCACTCCTCACCGACCTTCTTGAGTATCTTGTCGAGTCCCTTCTCGAAAAGATAGGTGGTATACGAGCCCTCCTTCTTCTCGGTCTTTCTGCCCTCGATAAGCGAGAAGAGTCCCTCAAGGGAGAATTCGTGGAGCTCGTCGCTCTCGTATACGGGATTCTCAAAGCAGCTGTCGGTGCCGAGGTGGCAGGCAGGGCCGTCCTTCTCTACTACTACAACAAGTGCATCCCTGTCACAGTCGGCGGTGATGGAGACGACGTGCTGATAGTTTCCGCTAGTCTCACCCTTGAGCCAGAGCTCCTGTCTCGATCTGGAATAGAAGCAGGTGAGCCCCTTTTCCATCGTTATCCTCAAGCTCTCCTTATTCATATACGCAAGGGTCAGTACCTTCTTGGTTATGGAATCCACCACTATCGCGGGGATAAGACCCTTTTCATCAAACTTTAATTCATCAATATTTAGCATATAAGCCCCCTTATATTCTGACGGGTATTCCGTTTTCCTTAAGTATTTTCTTGAGGTCACCGATCTTCACCTCACCGAAGTGGAAGATCGAGGCGGCAAGTCCCGCATCAACCTTGTCAAGCTCCGAGAAGAGCTTCACGAAATCGTCTGCCGAGCCCGCACCGCCCGAAGCGATGATGGGAACGGATACTATCTCCGAGACCGCTCTCAGCATTTCAATATCAAATCCGCCCTTCACTCCGTCGGTGTCTATCGAATTGAGCACGATCTCACCCGCTCCGTTGTCGACTCCACGCTTGATCCACTCAAGTGCATTCATTCCGGTATTTACTCTGCCGCCCTTTGCAAAGACGGTATATACGCCGTCTACTCTCTTGACGTCAGCTGAGAGCACAACGCACTGGTCACCGTATCTTTTAGCCGCCTCATAGATGAGATCGGGGTTCCTTATCGCTCCCGAATTCACGCTGACCTTATCCGCTCCGCACTTCAATACACGGTCGAAGTCATCGAGAGTGTTTATACCGCCACCGACGGTGAGAGGAATGAATATCGTCCTCGCAACCTCGGTTAAGATATCCGAGAACAAGGCCCTTCCCTCGGCGGAGGCAGTGATATCGTAGAAGACAAGCTCGTCCGCTCCCGAGTCACTGTAATATTTTCCAAGCTCTACGGGTGACGAGACGTCCGAGAGTCCCTTGAAATTTACACCCTTAACTACCCTGCCGTCCTTAACGTCAAGGCAGGGGATTATTCTCTTAGTAATCATTTTGCAAGTCCTATTGCTTCCCTTATCTTTATTGCACCGGTATAGTAAGCCTTACCGATAATGGCACCGTAAAGACCGAGGTCCCTCAGTGCTTTAACGTCGTCAAGGGTCGAGACACCGCCCGAGGCGATGATGTCGATGCCTAATTTTCCCGACATTTCTCTGTAAAGCTCTCTGTTAGTGCCCATCATGGCACCGTCCTTCGATATATCCGTGCATATTACGGTCCTGACACCGATTTTTTCGAGATACTCGCAGAACTCCATCGCATCCAAGGAGGAACGCTCCGTCCATCCCTTTATCGCTACGTTGCCGTCTCTGATATCGACGCCGACTGCTATTTTCTCGCCGTATCTCTTCACCGCCTCGAGAAGGAGATCTCTGTTCTCCACAGCAGCAGTACCGAGGATGACTCTGTTTATTCCTGCCTCGATATATCTCTCTATCACCTCGAGAGATCGGATACCTCCGCCGACCTCGATGAAAAGGTCGGTCCTCTCTCTTATTTTTTTGATCGTTTCAATATTCGGAGTCTCGCCGCTCTTCGCACCCTCGAGGTCGACAAGGTGAAGATACTCCGCCCCCTCCTTAGCAAAATGCTCCGCTATCTCATAGGGTCTGTCACTGTATACGGTCATCTCTGAGTAGTTACCCTTATAGAGCCTGACCGCCTTACCTTCATATAAATCTATCGCCGGGAATATATTCATCTTAAATCTCCATAAACGCTCTTAGAATATTGAGACCTACCTCACCGCTCTTCTCGGGGTGGAACTGACAGCCATAGACGTTGCCCATAGCAACCGCCGCAGTGAGCGGTGCTCCGTACTCGGACGTAGCGATCACGCTTCCGTCACAGTCACGTGCGGAATAGGAATGCACGAAATATACGAAGTCTCCGTCCTTTATATACTTGAAGAGGGGGCACTCACGGGTGAAGGTCAGTGCATTCCAGCCGATATGAGGAATCTTCAGTCCCTCGGGAATAACCTCTGATATAGGTCTGACACTGCCCTCGATCAGCCCGAGTCCCTTATGTACACCGTACTCATAGCTCTCATCAAAGAGCATCTGCATACCGAGGCAGATACCGAGGGTGGGCTTACCCGATCTCGCCTCCGAGATCACTATCTCCGAAAGCCCCGACTCACGAAGCTTTCTCGCCGCATCCTCGAATGCACCGACACCGGGGAGAATTATTCTATCCGCACCCCTGATGACCTCGGGATCGGAGGTGGCCCTTGCATCCGCACCGATCATACGGAGAGACGATACGAGCGAGAAAAGATTACCGACTCCGTAATCAACTATTGCTACCATTGAATTTGCTCCTATAATACTCCCTTGGTCGAGGGAACCTTGTCCTTAAATCTCTCGTCAATGCCAACCGCCATACGGAGGCTGCGTGCTACCGCCTTGAATGCCGCCTCGATGATGTGGTGAGCATTAGTACCTGCAAGCTGACGGATGTGCAGATTGCATGCGGCGTTAGCGGCGAAGGCTGCGAAGAACTCGTCTACGAGCTCAGTATCAAAATCGCCTACCTTCGATGCCTTGATATCAAAATCGGAGAGATAAAAGCATCTGCCCGAAAGGTCTACCGCGGATAAAACGAGCGACTCGTCCATAGGAAGGATGATGTGACCGTATCTTACAATACCGACCTTCTCACCGAGAGCCTTAGCAAATGCCGCACCGAGTGCGATACCGATATCCTCAGTGGTGTGGTGATAGTCGACGTCACGGTCTCCCTTACAGTACACGGTAAGATCAAATCCTCCGTGACGGGAAAGAAGAGTCAGCATGTGGTCGAGGAAGCCGCAGCCCGTGCTTATATCGGAGACTCCCTCACCGTCAAGATTAAGTATAATTTTAATATCCGTCTCCTGCGTCTTGCGGATTATTTCAGCCTGTCTCATTGCTTTTCCTCCAGAATTTCCTTGATTTTGTAAATAAGAGTTTGCATATTCTCCATACTGCCGACCGTTATTCTGTTATATTCGGCTATTCTCGGTGCGGAGAAATGTCTGACAAGGACACCCTTTTCCTTAAGCCTCAGGTAGAGCTCCTCGCCGCCTATCCTATCCGATTTTGCAAATATAAAATTCGCCATCGACTCGGTAAAGGTAAAGCCGAGAGCCTCAAGCTCTCTTTCCGTATAGCTTCTCGCCTCGATGATCCTCTTGCAGTTTTTATCAAAGTATCTCTTATCGATAAGAGCTCCGACGCCCATCGCCGCCGTAAGACGGTTGACGTTATATGGGTTGGTCGAATATTTGATCGATACAAGATCGGAGATAAGCTCAGGTGAGCCTATACCGAAGCCAAGCCTTGCACCCGCCATCGAGCGTGACTTCGAGAAGGTGCAGGTAACGAGGAGATTTTTGTATTTTTTCGTAAGAGGAATACAGCTCTCCGCTCCGAAGTCTACGTACGCCTCGTCAATAACCACTACCCTATCGGGATCGGATGAGACGAGCCTCTCTATCTCGGATACGGGTAAGGCGATACCGGTAGGTGCATTGGGATTTGCTATAAACACCGTACCCCGTGTATCAATATACTTATCAATTTCAATCCTGAAATCATCATCGAGCGGTATCACCGTGCTTGGCACGGAGTTGATCTTGGCGAACACCTTATAGAAGCCGTAGGTGATATCGGCATATACTGCGGGGTTATCCTTATCGCACCACGCCATGAATGCGAAGTTAAGAACCTCGTCCGAGCCATTCGTCGCTATTACCGATGCGGGCTCGACACCGTAGGTCTTCGCAACGGTTTCCGTCAGCTGCTTAAGATCGGGATCGGGATAGAGCCTCGACCGAAGCATTTCCTTGCGTGCCATCACTATTCCCACAGCACTCGGCGGATAGGGGCTCTCGTTGGTATTCAGCTTCACGTATTTTTTATCCTGCGGCTGCTCGCCCGGTGTATACGGAGTGAGACCCTCATATTTTTCACTTAAGAATTTGCTCATTTTTCTTCCTCAAATCTGATAACGGCACTCTTGGCATGTGCGGTAAGCCCCTCGCTCTTGGCGAAATACTCAACGTCACGTGCAACCCTCGCCAGTGCCTCACGGTCGTAATAGATATACTGTGTCTTTTTTATGAAATCATCAACCGACAGAGGACTCGAGAATCTCGCCGTGCCGCTGGTCGGTAGAGTGTGATTGGTTCCCGCAAGATAATCTCCGAGTGCCTCGGGGCAATTCTTGCCAAGGAAGACAGAGCCTGCGTGCTTGATCTTATCAAGATACTTAAAGGGCTCGTCAAGGCATATCTCAAGATGCTCGGGTGCTATTCTGTTAGCGACCTCGATAGCCTCGTCAACCGTCTCGGTAATGAATATCTTTCCGTTATTATCTATCGATTCGCGTGCTATATCCGCTCTCTCAAGAAGGGGTATCTGTCTCTCAAGCTCCTCGGCAACAGCCTCTGCGAATTTCAGAGAGTCGGTTGCAAGAACGGCACTCGCCATTCTGTCGTGCTCTGCCTGAGAGAGAAGGTCTGCCGCTATGCTCTTAGGATCGTTCGTGCCGTCTGCGACAACCATTATCTCGCTCGGGCCGGCTATCATATCGATCGATACAATGCCGTACACCTGCCTCTTCGCCTCTGCTACGTATGCGTTTCCGGGGCCTACTATCTTATCAACCCTCGGCACGCTCTCGGTACCGTATGCGAGTGCGGCAATTGCCTGAGCACCTCCGACCTTGTATATTTCATCAACACCTGCGATGCTTGCCGCGGCGAGGATAACGGGATTTACCCTTCCGTCCTTCATGGGAGGTGTCACCATGACTAGCCTCTCGACTCCCGCGATCTTTGCGGGCACGGCATCCATAAGAACCGTGGAGGGATAAGCGGCGGTGCCGCCGGGAACGTAGAGTCCCGCTCTCTCAACGGGGATGATCCTCTGACCGAGGATGACGCCCTCGCCACGCTTTATCTCGAAGTGGTCTCTCTTCTGCTCCCTATGGAAGACCGCTATATTTTCCCTTGCCTCCCCGAGTATGCGAAGAAAATTCTCGGACACCGATCTCTTGGCCTCCTCGATCTCCTCATCGGTAACTCTGAGGGACGTAAGAGACGCCTTATCAAATTTCTCCGCATAGTAGAGGAGAGCCTCGTCTCCCCTCGCTCTTACGTCATCAATAATTCCCTTTACCACGCCCGAGACGTCGACTCTCGACTCCTTCACGGAGAAGATCTCGTCCCTCTCGGTAAGCTTTTCCTTGTATATCCTTATCATTTTTATCTCCTGATTTTCTCCATTGCACGCTTCAATTCCTCTATTCTCTCCGACTTGAAGGCAAAGCTCGCCTTATTGGCTATCAAGCGTGCACTGATAGGCACGATCTCCTCATACACGTCAAGGTCGTTCTCTCTGAGTGTCGCTCCCGTCTCCACGATGTCCACTATGACGTCGGAAAGACCGAGTATGGGTGCGAGCTCTATCGAGCCGTTGAGATGTATGATATCAATGTCACGTCCTATCGAGGAATAATATTCCTTGGCTATATTCGTAAACTTGGTGGCTACGGTAAGGGTACGCTGTCTGTCATCCTTAAAGCCACGCTTGGCGGCAACCGCCATTCTGCACTTGCCTACTCCGAGATCGAGAAGCTCGTACACGTCGGGGCGGTACTCAAGAAGAATATCCTTACCCGCAATACCTATATCGGCAACTCCACGCTCTACGTAAATAGCTACGTCAGAGGGCTTCACCCAGAAATAGCGTACGCCCGCCGCCTCGTTCTCAAATATAAGCTTTCTTCCGGGCTCGAGAACGGAGGGACACTCATAGCCCGCCTCGGCAAGCATACCGTATACCTTCTCACCGAGTCTGCCCTTCGGGATAGCAATGTTAAGCATCTTCATCTCACTGTCCTCCGAGTCTCGATATTTCATCAAGATATACAGCGAATCCGACAGCACCGGAGGTTCTCTTCATTCTTGACATAAGCTTATCGTATCTGCCGCCGAGAAGCACCGCTGTGGGCACACCCAGAAGGAAGCCTCGGAAGGCGATACCGTTATAATATCTTGTGTTATTGATAACCGAGAAGTCTATGGCAGTCTTATCGGAAAGTCCGAGCCTTGCCAATTTATCAAGTATCGCCGTGAGCTCGCCGACCGCCCTTGCGGTATCCTCATCGAGAGCGAATGCGGACAGCTTCGGGATGACCTCCTCGGGCGAGCCGTGGAGAGAGAGAAGTCCGATAAGCATATCGATACCCTCCTTACCTACTCCCTCAGCCTCGAGAACAGAGCGTGCACCTATGACGTTCTTCTCGCCGAGGCACTCGAGTATTCCCGCTCTTGCGTGCTCCGAGACTCCGAGGTGCGAGATTATTCCCGACACGATATCGGTATCGGATATCTCAAGCACACAGTCGGGGGAGATAGTCTCAAGACTCTTGATGGCAAGGGTAAGAACCTCGACAAGTGTACTCTTATCGACCTCGCCTATGCACTCGACTCCCGTCTGCATGATCTCACGGAAGGTGTGAGTGCCTTTCGAGACTCTGTATACGTTTTCGTTGTAATAGAGCTTCGTGAGCCCCTCGGTGTCACGTGTATTCTTAATAATGGAAAGTGTAACGTCAGGCTTCAGTGCACGAAGTCTGCCGTCAGTATCTGTAAAGGTTATGATGCTGTCGGATACGAGGAAGTCCTTGTTTCTCACGTAGAGATCGTACTCCTCGAATTTACTCATTCTGTACTGGGTATATCCCGCATCGTAGTAGAGGGCACGGAGCTTAAGTCCTGCCATCTCCTCCCTTGTTAAAATCTTCTCAATTTCCGTCATTTTCGCCCTCCGCGTCTCCAAGCACCAAGCTGTATCCGCCACTGCCGTAGTTAAGGCATCTCGACACCCTGCTGATGGTAGCAGTGCTGGCACCCGTCTCGTTCGCTATCTCAAGATAGCTCTTCTTCAATCTCAGAAGCCCTGCGACCTTCAGCCTCTGCGACAGGTCCTGAAGCTCCTTTATCGTGCATACGTCATCAAAGAACGCTCTGCAATCATCAATAGTGCGAAGCTTAAGTATCGCCTCAAAAAATTCATCGTGGACGTCGACGTTGTATTTATCCATATCATCCCTCACGAAAATTATATTTACTCTGTTAGTTTACCACGCTAAAGTAAAAAAGTCAATACAATAGGATGTTTTTTTAACAAATTCCACAAATTAAACAAATAAATCTTTGCAAAGATATACAAAAAATTACAGAATGTCTAAAAAAAGAACAAATAAAGTTGAATATTAGAGCCTGTTGTGCTATAATTCCTTATTGATGGCAAAAAATCACCAAGCAACATGGAACTTTTTATGAGGTAAGCATGAATATTTTAGATGGAAAAACACTCAGGTCGATGCTGATAGGCGGAACTGAAAACATCCGCTCCTCATCTGATGAGATAAATGATCTTAACGTATTCCCCGTCCCCGACGGAGATACGGGCACCAATATGACAATGACCCTTGAGGGAGGTCTCTGTGAGATAGCGGACGCGGACGATGATCTTACAGTAAGCGACGTTGCTGAGAAATTCGCTCACGGAGCTCTTCTCGGTGCGAGAGGAAACTCGGGCGTCATACTGTCGCAGATGTTCGCAGGTATCGCAGGATATCTCAAGGATCACGACCGTGTGGATGCGAGGGCACTCGCCGAGGCGTACAAGTGCGGTATCAAGAAGTCCTACTCTGCTGTCAGAAACCCCACCGAGGGTACGATTCTGACCGTCTTCCGTGAGGCGACTGAATATGCGGCGGACAACGTCACCGACACCTCGACCGTTGACGATTTCTACAAGCTCCATATCGAGGAGGCTGCACGCTCTCTCGCAAGAACGAAGGAGATTCTCCCCGTGCTCGCCGAGGCTGACGTTGTCGACTCGGGAGGTGCGGGATATCTCGCTATCGCGATGGGAATGTATCTCTCCCTGACGGGCAAGATGAAGGCGGACGTGCATTTCGAGGCGGAGAAGAACACTCAGCCCAAGATAAATATCGACTCCTTCGGACGGGATTCCGTGCTCGAGTTCGGATATTGCACCGAGTTTCTTCTCAGGCTCACAACAGCCAAGTGCGATCCCGACACCTTCGATGCGGATATCCTTATTAACGCTCTGACGGACATGGGCGGCGAGAGCATTGTCGCATACCGCGAGGGCGACGTAGTCAAGGTGCACGTTCACACCTTCACCCCCGGTGAGGTACTTAACCTCGCACAGAAATACGGTGAATTTCTCACCCTCAAGATCGAGAATATGTCTGTCGCTCACAGCGACGAGGTGAAGAAGCCGAACAAGAAGCGTGAGAAGCTCTCGGTTCTGGCGGTAGCCTCGGGAGAGGGCATATCGGCACTCTTCCTCGATATCGGTGCGACGGGAATCGTCTCGGGCGGACAGACCGCCAACCCCTCTACGGAGGAGTTCATCGAGGCATTTAAAAAGTACGATGCGGAAAACATCATCGTCCTGCCCAACAACAAGAACGTATTCCTCGCCGCAAATCAGGCGAAGGAAATGTATAAGGATGCAAACGTATACATCGTGCCCACAAGGAATCTCATGCAGGGCTACGGTGCTCTCTCGGTCATCAGCCCCGGCATCACCGATATGGACATGCTTGTGAGAAACGCACAGAGTGCGGCGGAGGACGTTCTCGACGTCGAGATCACCCGTGCCGTAAGACACGTGACCATGTCGGGTAAGGAGATCGACGAGGGGGATTACATCTCCATATCAGGAGGCGAGATCGCCGCAGTGGCGGATTCCTCATACTCCTGTGTTCTCGAGACTCTCGAGGGGATAGATATGGACGGTTACGAGCTTATTACCCTCTTTGTCGGCAAGGACGTATCCGAGGACGAGAGAGTTGAGCTTCAGGATGCTATTGAAGAAAAATATCCCGATCACGAGCTGACCGTATACGACGGAGGTCAGGAGCTCTACGATTACTATATCGCAATCGAATAAGCCACCGGGAATAGGAGAAGGTTATGGAAAAGCTTTACAAAATAGTAATTGACACCAAGGGAAGCGACAAGGGTCCCCTGATGGTTATCAAGGGTGCAGCCCTTGCCCTCGAGCGTTATCCCACACTCGCCGTATGCCTCGTCGGAGACGGGGAGCTTATAAAGAGCGAGACCGAGAAGCTCGGCTGTGACCCCGATAGAGTGGAGATTATAAACGCTCCCGATGAGATAACGAACTATGACTCCCCCGCTACTGCACTTTTCGAGAAGCCCGAGTCCTCTCTTGTAAAGGCTCTTACGGCACTCGCATCACGTGATGACCTCACGGGTCTTATCAATGCGGGCTCGACCGGTGCACTTCTCGCTGGCTCGATGAGATTTCTCTCGGGCAAGGTGAGAGTCCGTCCCGCACTTGCGGCAGTGCTCCCTGCGGAAAACGGAAGCTTCACCTGCATCGTAGACACGGGTGCTACCGTTGACTGCACACCCGAGATGCTCCTTCATTTCGCCAAGCTCGGAAGCGAGTTTATGACACGCCTCTACCGTCTCGAGTCACCTAAGGTCGGTCTTCTCTCCAACGGAGCCGAGCCCACCAAGGGTAACAAGGTAGTAAAGGAGGCTCACGCACTTCTTGCGGCGGCTGAGGGTATTAACTTCGTTGGAAATATTGAAGGCACGGGTGCTCTCTCCGGAGCGTGCGACGTGCTTGTGTGCGACGGCTTCGCGGGAAATCAGGTGCTTAAGGTATCCGAGGGCATTGCGAGACGCATTATTACCGATATCGTTAAATATTCAAGGAAGACGGGTGACGAGAGCCTTATGAAGCTTGTCGGACACCTCATGGCTATGTATGATTTCAACTCCCTGGGCGGCGGAATAATCCTCGGAGTGGACAAGCCGGTTATCAAGGCACACGGTGCCGCAAACGAGCAGTCCATCGTCAATACGGCGGGCATGCTCCTCAATATTGCTGAAAATAAGGAAGTCTTTTAAATACTCAAGGAGGTAAATTATGAGTAAAATTAAGATTATGTGTACGTCTACGGGATGCATCGATTACGCACCCGAGAGATACCGTGAGCTCGGCATTGAGATAATCAGAATTCACATTCTCTTCGAGGGCAAGGAGCACCTCGAGGGACTTGATCTCGATCCCACTGACTTCTACAAGCGTCTTGAAACACTTGAGAATCCGAAGAACAACCTCCCCTCCACCGCCATGCCTACGACAGAGGCACTCCGTGAGCACTACGAGGGAGCTATCCGTGACGGATATGACGAGGTTATTATTTTCACACTCTCCTCCGCTCTCGGCGGTACCTACAACAAGATATGCCTTATTGGAGAAGAATTCAAGGACAGAATTAAGATCAACGTTATCGATACGAAGATATCCTGCTTCGGCGAGGGTCTTCTCGCCATCAAGGCGGCAGAGTGGGCACGAGACGGAAAATCAAGCGATGAGATACTCCGTGAGATCGACTGGATGATGAAGCGTCAGGAGTTCATCGGAGTTGATGCGAAGCTTGACTACCTTATTTATAACGGCAGACTCAAGGGCGGAAAGGCATTCCTCGGTCAGATGCTGAAGATATGCCCCGTAGTTCACTTCACCAAGGAGGGCGAGATCGTCGCTCTTGAGAACAAGCGTACTCCTAAGAAGGCACTCGGACGTATGTGCGAGATACTGAAGGAAATCATAGGCGACAGAGCACCCGAGGATTATCTTCTCTGGCATATGTATACAGGTCCCGATTTCATCGAGAATCTCCGCGAGATCGAGGAGAATTACGGTATAAAGACAAATCACGAGGCGGTTATCGTCTCCCCCGTCAGCGGTGCACATAACGGCCCCTGGCTTGCAGGCTACGGTCTTGCATTCCTCCGCCGCGATGACGAGCCTCTCGAGTGATCCGTTATGGCAGACATTAAGATCAGAGAGGTCCTCACAAAAGAGGATATTAAGGAATTTGTAAACTTTCCTTTACAATTATACAAGAATTGCGAGTATTTCGTTCCTCCGCTTTATGCAGATGAGAAGAAGCTTCTCCGCACAGGCGGTGACAGGAAGATATCCGAGAGTGTATTCTTCCTCGCAGAGCGTGAGGGAGAGGTTGTCGGACGCATCCAGGGAATCATTCAAAAGCAGTACAATTCTTTACACGGGTGCCATGATGTGCGTTTCACACGCTTCGATTCGATAGATGATAAGGACGTCTCCCGTGCACTCTTCGGTGCTGTTTCGGAGTGGGGACGAGAGAGAGGCATGACAGATATCGTAGGCCCCCTCGGATACAGTGACCTCGACCGTGAGGGTCTTCTCATAGAGGGCTTCACGGAGCCCGAGACGTTCGAGGAGCAGTACAGCTACGAATACTACCCCGCCCTCGTCGAGGACTACGGCTTCTCTAAGGACGTGGATTGGCTCGAGTTTGAGCTTCGTGCTCCCGATAAGAAGAACGAGATGCTCGGTAGAGTCGCTGAGAGGACTCTCGAGATGAACAAGCTCCACGTGGTCGACTCAAGTAACATGTCGAAGAGAAAATACATCGACAAATACAGAGACGGCTTCTTCGACTGTCTCGACAGATGCTATTCCAAGCTCTACGGCACCGTCCCGATCACAAAGGATATGCAGGATGAGATCATCTCGCAGTTTATGCTTGTTGTAAACAAGAAGTATCTCGTCTTCATCTGTGACGAGTCGGAGAGGGTTGTCGCATTCGGTCTTTGCTTCCCCTCCATCGCCGATGCACTGAGAGGCACCTCGGGAAGAATTACTCCCGTAACTCTCGTTAAGCTTCTTATGGCAGTCAGCAATCCCAAGACTATCGATCTTGCACTCGTTGCGGTGCTTCCCGAGTATCAGAATGCGGGTCTTAACGCTGTTATCCTGAATGCACTTGTCGATATGCTCAGTGAAGGTACCGTCGAGAAATGCGAGACCAATCTCAATCTTGAGACGAACACTGCCGTTATCGCTCAGTGGAAGCACTTCAATGCCCGTCAGCACAAAAGACGCAGATGTTACAGAAAGAAAATATAAGGAGAAGGCATATGCTTGAAAGACTTAAAAACGTGCTTGCAAGAGTAACGCCCGACGTGGATATGGATAAGGTTACGGAGGATACCACCCTTATCGATGAGCTCGGCTTCGACTCTCTTGCCATAATGATGATGTCTATGGAGATCGAGGACTGCTTCGGCTTCAAGTTCACAGAATTTGTACGCTTTGAGACTGTCGGAGACGTTTGCAGATATCTTGAGGAGAAGGTCGGCTGAAACTTAAAATAATCCTCCCCTTGCACGATTATTATTTTAAAACTCATTGACTTTACATATTTTACTTGGTATAATAGCTAATGGCAGACAATTGCCGTTAGCTATTTTTTTGCTTTCGCCCCTTCTGCCGACGTTTGGTGGGGAAAAATCTCCCCATAGGCTTTAATAAAGGCATATACTGCCGCTATCATCTGGAGGAAAAATGGATTTTATTCTCGGTTGTAATTATTGGGCATCCAATGCGGGTGCGGATATGTGGAAATTCTTTGACGAGGACGCAATAAGAGAAGACCTGCGTGTACTGTCCGAAAACGGTGTAACGCATATGAGAGTCTTCCCCAACTGGAGAGACTTCCAGCCCGTTATGCCCCTTTTCAGAGGTCACGGAGTGCTCGATCACTACTGTATGGAGGGCGAGGTCGAGCCCGAAAACGAATACTTCCTTGACGAGGTAATGCTCTCACGCTTCTCACTTTTCCTCGATATATGCGACAAATACAATATAAAGGTTGTTGTCGGACTCATCACCGGATGGATGAGCGGACGTCTCTACGTTCCCTCGGCGTTCTACGGTCACGACGTCCTGACCGATCCCACCGCCATCTACTTCGAGCAGCTCTTCATAAGAGGCTTCGTCTCGAGGTTCAAGGACAGGGATGCCGTCTATGCATGGGACCTCGGCAACGAGTGTAACTGTATGGGAGACGCAGACAGAATTCAGGCGGTTAATTGGACCGCTACAATTGCCAATGCGATAAGAGCGGAGGATCCCTCCCGCCCCGTAGTATCGGGAATGCACGGCATCAGCGTCGATCCCGATAAATCCTGGCAGATAAAGGATCAGGCGGCCTGGACCGATATGCTCACAACTCACCCCTACCCCTATTGGTGTGCCTTCACCAGGATAGACGATACCCTCTCGCTCCGTACTACCATGCATGCGACCGCTGAGAACAAGTACTACTCCGAGTGCGGCGGACGCCCCTGTATGGCAGAGGAGATCGGCACAATGGGGCCTATGCTCTCGTCGAACGATGCGGCGGCTGATTTCATAAGAACAAATCTCTTCTCGCTCTGGTCTAACGATTCCGCGGGAGTTATGTGGTGGTGCGGACACGAGCAGACAATGCTCACTTCCTTCCCCTACTCCACCAATATGGTAGAGCTTGAGCTCGGACTTCTGAGGTCCGACCGTACACCCAAGCCCGTTATGCTTGAAATAAAGAAATTCAAGGAGTTCCTTGACAGAGCTAATATCGACCTCCCCCCTGCCGAGTGTGATGCGGTATGCTTACTCTCCCACGGACAGAGACAGTGGGGAATCTGCTATACCTCCCACGTGCTCGCACGCAAGGCCGGACTCAACCTCAGATTCGCATATGCGAATGACGGCATCCCCGAGGCGAAGACCTATCTTCTTCCCTCCGTTAACGGCATCACCGTTATGTATGCGAAGAGGTACAAGGAGCTTAAGGAAAGAGTTATGGAGGGTGCTGACCTCTTTATCTCGATGAACAACGGCGTTCTTTCCGAGTTCGAGTCGCTGACGGGTCTGCGTGTGCTTGATTCCTACGAGGCACCGAAAAGAGGCACCGTTACTCTTGACGGAAAGGCGTACCCCTTCACTGCGAAACGCACGTACAAGCTTGAGCCCGTCGGTGCTGAGGTGCTCGCATACGATGACCTCGGCAATCCCGCACTCACCGTATATAAGTACGGCAAGGGACGTGTGTTCTACTTAAACTTCCCTCTCGAGGACAATCTTATAGACACCCACGATGCATTCACCGACGGACACGAGGCGATATACAGGCTTGTGCTCGGCGACGTCATCGACTCCATCCCCGTCAAGGTAGAGGGAGAGGACGTATACACCACCTATCACTACGGTGACGGCAAGGTATATGCGGTAGCGGTAAACCACTCTGAAAAGGACAGTAAAATCACCGTCAGGGCTGACGGATATAGGATCGGTAAGGTTCATTACGGATATTCCGACAGGGTATGTGCCTTCGATGCATCCGTCATCGAGCTTTACAAAATATAATACCGCACCTATGCAGTAAAATAAATCCAAGTTTTTTCGCATAAAATATTTACAATACCCGTTTTCTGTGGTATACTAAGGTTTGTTAATTCAGCCGCTTTAGCGGCGTGCAAGGAGATATGATCTATGAGTCGTATGATTGGAACAGTTTCACGCGGTGTGCGTGCACCCATTATCAGAGAGGGTGACAGCATCGTTGACATAGTTACGGAGTCGGTGCTCGAGGCGGCTAAGTCCGAGGGCTTCGAATTACGTGACAGAGATATAATCGCTATGACGGAGGCTATCGTGGCACGTGCTCAGGGCAACTATGCAACAGTTGATGACATTGCTGCCGACGTGCGTGCGAGGCTCGGGGGCGAGACTGTGGGAGTTATCCTTCCCATTCTCTCGAGAAACCGCTTCGCTATCTGCCTTCGCGGTATTGCTAAGGGAGCTAAGAAGATCGTCCTTATGCTCTCCTACCCCTCCGACGAGGTTGGAAACCACCTCATCTCTCTCGATATGCTCGATGAGAAGGGTGTAGACCCCTACCGTGACGTGCTCGATCTCGCAACCTACCGTGAGCTCTTCGGCTACGTTAAGCACAGATTCACGGGTATGGACTACGTAGCGTATTACGAGAGCCTTGTTCGTGAGGCGGGTGCTGACTTCGAGGTCATCTTCGCAAACGATCCGAGAGCAATTCTCACATACACTAAGAACGTTATCAACTGCGATATTCATACAAGAAAGAGAACGAAAAGACTCCTCCGTCAGGCAGGTGCTGAGCGTGTAGTCGGTCTTGACGAGATCCTCTCCGCTCCCGTTAACGGAAGCGGATATAACGAGACCTACGGTCTTCTCGGCTCCAACAAGGCGACCGAGGATAAGGTCAAGCTCTTCCCCCGTGACTGCCAGCCCATCGTAGATGCTATCCGCAAGAAGATATTCGATGCTACGGGCAAGCACGTAGAGGTCATGGTATACGGAGACGGTGCCTTCAAGGATCCCGTGGGAAAGATCTGGGAGCTTGCTGACCCGGTAGTATCTCCCGCATACACCAAGGGGCTCGAGGGTACTCCCAACGAGCTGAAGCTCAAGTACCTCGCAGACAATGATTTCGCATCCCTCTCGGGCGATGAGCTGAAGGAGGCTATCAAGAGCGAGATCGTGAAGAAGGACTCCGACCTTGTCGGAAGCATGGCGTCCGAGGGAACCACACCCCGTCAGCTGACCGACCTTATCGGCTCTCTCTGCGACCTCACCTCCGGCTCGGGCGATAAGGGTACACCCATCGTACTGATCCAGGGCTATTTCGACAATTACACGACCGAATATTGATACATGCGACCTGAAAGGAGAAAGAAATGATTACCGAAAAGATCGTACTCAAGAACCCCGAAAGATTCGCCGAGGTTCCTGCTCTTAACAAGGCCAAGATCGAGGCGGCGGCGGAGGCTGCTGTTAATAAGCTTGAGGAGAGAACCAAGAGCTTCGGCCTCGACAGCTACCCCTGGATGTGCACGAAGAATTACCGCTACGTGCCCCGTCCCAACAACGACTGGCAGCACGGTATGTACTCGGGATGCTATTGGCTCGCATATGAGCTCACCGGCAACAGGTTCTTTCGTGAGTGTGCTGAGTATCAGCTTAAATCCTTCCGTGAGAGATTCGATAACGGTGTCGGCATCGACAACCACGATCTCGGATTCGTATATATCCCCTCCGCCCTCGCCGCATATAAGGTAACGGGTAACGAGGAGGGTCTCAGGCTCGCACTCGATGCGGCTAAGTACCTCTATGAGAAGAACTACACCGATATCGGTAAGTTCATCATAAGATGCCATCTCAGATGCAGTGCAAACGACGATTCCGGATGCCGTACCATGATGGACTCGCTTATGAATGCTCCCCTTATGTTCTGGGCTGCTGAGCACACGGGCGAGGAGAAATACTACAAGGCGGCTCTCGATCACAACAGAACCACAGAGCAGCTTCTCATCAGAGCCGACGGCTCGTCCTACCACCACTATCAGTTCGATCCCGAGACCTGGGGCCCGAGACACGGACTTACCTTCCAGGGTCACTCTAATGAATCCACCTGGTCACGCGGCCACTCCTGGGGTGTATACGGCTTCGCCATCACCCACTCCTACACGGGCGAGGAGTTCATCCGTGACGTACATAAGGGCATCACGCTCTTCATGCTGAACCGTCTTCCCTCCGATCTTATTCCCTGCTGGGATTACGATTTCACCACCGAGGACAATTACAGAGACGCATCTGCGGCTTGTATCTCCTCGTGCGGTATGCTCGATATGGCATCGAGACTTGATGACGGCGATCCCGATAAGACTCTCTTCCTCAGTGCGGCCAATCAGCTCACCGAGGCCGTCATCGACAAGTGCACCTGCGATATCGGCACGCCCTTCGACGGATTTATTCACCACGTATCTCACGCTCTTCCTCAGGGCTACGGCTTCGATGAGTGTGCTGTATACGGCGACTACTTCTACCTCGAGCTTCTTACAAGACATCTGAAGCCCGATTGGAAGAGATATTGGTAAATGGAGGACCGAAAATGATCACTCAGGAAATCAAGCTTAATACCCCCGAGAAATACTCGGTTGTAAGAGAAATACCCAAGGCGAAGCTCGAGGCGGCGGCTGAAAAGGCTACCGATAAGCTCGAGGCTCTCGCGAGAAAGAATCCCGTCGGCTTCCCCGGCACCTGCACCAAGGACTTCAAGCACACCTATGACGTAAACAAGAACTGGGAGGCAGGTATGTATACCGGATGCTTCTGGCTTGCATACGAGCTCACCGGAAACAAGTTCTTCCGTGAGTGTGCAGAGACTCAGCTTAAGACCTTCCGTGAGAGACTCGACAACAGAGTCGGTGTTGACGATCACGACGTCGGATTCGTATTTACCCCCTCCGCCCTTGCGGCGTACAGGATCACGGGGTCCGAGTTTGCATACAAGCTTGCTTGCGATGCGGCAGAGTATCTTTACAGCCCCAACTACTCCGAGGAGGGTAAGTTCATTATCAGATACCACGGCGGATGGAAGACCGGCTTCGGATGCCGTACCATGATGGACTCGCTTATGAACGCTCCCCTTCTCTTCTGGGCATCCAAGGAGCTCGGACGCGAGGAGCTTTACAGAGCGGCTCTCGATCATAACAGAACCACCGAGCAGTGCCTTATCAGAGCTGACGGCTCGTCCTTCCACCACTACCAGTTCGACCCCATGACTGCGAAGCCCGTACGCGGCGTAACCCTCCAGGGTCACTCGGATGACTCCTGCTGGTCGAGAGGTCATTCCTGGGGCGTATACGGATTCGCTATCGCTCACTCCTATGCGAACGAGCAGTTCCTCCGTGACGTGCATAAGGGTGTCAGCTACTTCATGCTCAACCACCTCCCCGAGGATATGATCCCCTGCTGGGACTATGATTTCGTTACTACTACCGATTACAAGGATGCCTCTGCGGCAGTTATCTCTGCCTGCGGTATGATGGATATGGCATCTCAGATATCGGATGAGGAGACCTCTACCGTTTACAGAAGTGCGGCGGCTCAGCTGACCGAGGCTGTTATCGACAGATGCACCACCGATATCGGCGTCGAATATGACGGACTTATCCACCACGTATCTCACGCTCTACCCCAGAAGCAGGGCTTCGATGAGTGTGCGATCTACGGTGACTACTTCTACCTTGAGGCACTCACAAGATATCTTAAGCCCGATTGGGTAAGATACTGGTAATTAACCGAGGAGGAGATTACTTATGGTAACCGAAAAGATCTCGCTTGTAAGACCCGAGAGATTTGCAAGGATTCCCGAGATAAGCCGTGCGAAGCTTATTTCTGCGGTAGAAAAGGCAACGGATAAGCTCGAGGCTTTTGCCAAGAAGAACCCTTGTGCCTTCCCCGACACCCGCTCGATCGACTTCAAGTATGTGGTCGGCGAGAACAAGAACTGGGAGGCGGGAATGTACACGGGCTGCTATTGGCTCGCGTACGAGCTTACGGGCAACGAGTTCTTCCGCCGTGAAGCGGAGAGCCATATTCCCTCGTACAGAACACGTCTTGAGAACAGAACGGGTATAACCGGACACGACGTCGGCTTTCCCTTCATGCCCTCCTGCGTAGCGGCATACAAGATCACGGGCAACGAGGAGGCACGGAGGATCGCACTCGATACCGCCGAATACTGTCTTACCGAGCGTTATTTCCCGAAACGCAGATGTATATGCACTACCATGCACCACACGATGATGGATACGCTTATGAATGCAACTCTCCTTCTGTGGGCAGGTAAGGAAACGGGAGACGAAAGATATACGGAAGCAGGACTTAATCAGTCGATAGTTACAAAAGAGAATCTCATCAGAGAGGACGGCTCGTCCTACCACCATCTCATATTTGACGAAAACACAGACCTCCCTATCGATAAGGTAACCTGGCAGGGACACAGACACGACTCCTGCTGGTCGAGAGGTCATTCGTGGGGAATTTACGGCTTCCCCGTAGCTTATGACTACACGGGTGCGGACTTCTTACCTAAGCTCCACCGTGATATCACCTATTTCATGCTCAATCATCTTCCCGAGGACTGCATCCCCTATTGGGACTATGACTTCACCTCGGGTGACGAATCGCGTGATTCGTCGGCAGGTCTCATTTCTGCGTGCGGAATGCTCGAGATGTCGAAGCTTCTGCCCGATACCGCAATGGAGAGAAACGTATATCTCTCTGCGGCGGCACAGATCGTCGAGGCTACGATAGACACCTGCACGGGAGATATCGGAGTACCTTATGACGGACTTGTCAACAGGGTCACTCACGCCAAGCCTCAGAAGCAGGGCATAGACGAGTGTGCCGTATACGGAGATTATTTCTATCTCGAGGCACTTGCGAGATTCTTAAAGCCCGACTTTATCAGATATTGGTGACCTTTTCCCCACGCTGTGTTATGCGTGGGGAAAAGCTTTATGAAAGGAGAAAACAATGAAAAGGATAATAGCACTCCTCCTGGCTCTCGTTACGGTCTTCTCTCTCGCCGCATGCGGTAAGAGCGATGATAATGACGGCGAAGGCAAGGAGGTCGAGGATTCTGAGTATGCCGATCCCGCAAAGCTGCTCTCGGCTGTTTTACCGCAGATCAGGGAAGCCTCATCTCTTAAGGTCGACGTATCGGGATATCTCAAAATAGAACACCCCGCCATACCCGAGGAAAGCACAGACTCGCCCCTTAACGAGGGTGAATACAAGACCGTAAGGCTCTTGGGATTTGAGGGCTCGGTCATTATTGCGAAGTCGGAGGACTCCGTGAATGCCATAATCGATATAACCTTAAAGCACGTAATTACAGAAAATGGCGAGACCGCATACGATGAAGAGACTCCCTATCTTATCTACCTTATCGACGGCACTTTTTATAGATATGATGAGTATAAGGAGCTCTGGTTCTCGGGCGACCTTCTTGACAGTGCCGAGGTATCAAACGCCGTCACGGCTATCCTTGACTCTCTCGCACTCGACAGCGGCGAGGCTACCGAGACTGCCACACGTCTTTGCGAGAAAATTGTGAAGGCTATGTGCATCGAGGAGGGCGTCGGAGGCTCATACACCCTTGATGCAAGGGACGAATTCAATAAAATAGTTGAGATGATAAACGGACTCTCAAGAGAAACGGGAATATCCGACACGGTCAACTATTTCCTCGCATTTATCCATAAGGATCTGACACTGAGAGGAATTGTCGACGAGCTTGAGAAGTACGCAGGAAAGACGGCTGTTGCGGCAGTGGAGGAGTTCAACAAATGGCTCTCCGCCAATTACGGCGTCACCGCAGATGAGCTCATCAGAGAAGTGATGTCGAGCAAGACTCTTGTGGCGATCATCGCACCCATTCTCGGACTCACCGACAGTGAGGTCGAGAAATTAAAGAATATAAATTTAGCCGAGTTTGTCGCAAGCTCTCCCTTCGCCGACGACGTGCTCTATAACGTAATATCCGAACTCCTCTTCCCCGAGGACGGCCCGACAAAGGCTCAGCTCTTCGCAGAGCTCAGAAGGATATGCAACTCGAATATCGGCGAGGTAGCCGACAGATATATGGGTGAGGGTGCGATCGATGAGATTATCGAGGATATCAAGGAACGCTTCGGCTCGGTAGTCTTCGATAAGCTCGACACTACCCTGACTCTTGACCTTACGGAAAAGAACGAGATTGACTTTATCGACTTGTCTGCAAGCCTCGATATGAATTATACGGTAGCGGAAAGCTCGACCGATGACTTCGACTACATGGTGAAGATCTCGGGAGGAGCTACCGTGAAGATTCACTCCATCACGAAAGAGACTTATACAGTCAAGCTTCCCGACGGCTCGAAGATCATCCCCGACCTTGTGGGAAAGACTTTCCTCTACCGTATGGGCGATAACGGATATGAATTTATAGGTGCGGTGGGCGTTGACTACCGTGCGGCAATTGACGTCGAGCTTGACGTTAATTCCGACGTATCCTACTACGTTTATTACTACGATCTGCCCTTCAGTGCTCTGTCGGGCAATACAATAACCCTCTATGCAAGCTACGGAAGCAATCAAAATATAAAGGATGATATGACTATCACGTATGATCCCGAGGGCGGCTTCTGGGTGCTCGACGAGACAAAATAATATATTTTCACAAAAAAGGACTCCGCACGTGGAGTCCTTTTTTGGTTTTTTGTAGGTTTATGACAAAAATTCTCGCTTTGAATTTTTTTCTTGCATTCGTCACTCTCATATGCTATAATTTAGATACGGTATATTACCGATCTTCCATTTATACTTAAAAAGGAGAATGACAATGAAAAAATTATTAGCACTTTTGCTCGCTCTCATTATGGTCTTCTCTCTTGTTGCATGCGGCAAGGATGATGACACTGATGACAGCAACAAGAATGATGATAACACCGCTACTGTCGATGCGAGCAAGCTCTTTAATGCAATTATTGCACAGCTCGGCAGTGCAAATTCCGCCAAGATCGACATCGATCTCACCACCTCAATAGAAAGCTCCTATTGGGATTATGAAGACTACGATGAAGAAAAGGACGAAGGAATCAACCCCTATCTTTACACCTGGAACAGAACGGCTACCGTCAAGGGAAGCATTTCTGTTATAAGAGCAGGCTCCACTCTGACCGCTAAGATCGACCTCGCCACTACGCACGTAGCCGACCGAGGCGAGAACGGTAAGTTCAACGAGGAAGGAAGGATTCTCGCTTACTTCGTAGACGGCACTCTTTACGTTTATAACGAGGATTCCGATGCATACAAGACCGAAAATATAGACGGCGATTTCGAGGAAATACTCGCATTCGTTCTCGATAACAGAGATCTTGATGACGGCGAGGCTAAGAAGATCGCTCTCAAGATTACCGAGAAGCTTGCAAAGGCTCTCAACGTCAAGGACGGAGTCGGCGGCGAGTTTAATATCGACCTTAAGAAGACTCTTAATGATTATCTTGCAATAGTTAACGGTCTCACCCCCGAAACCAAGGTTGCCGACATCATCAACCCCATCCTCGCTATCCTCGACAAGGATCTCACTATTACGAAGCTTATCGACGAGCTCGAGGCTTTCTCCGGCCTCACCGTTAAGGAGGGTGTGGAGAAGATCGACAAGTATCTTGCCGATGAGTTCGGAACAAGCCTTCAGGCTATCGTGGACGACGTGCTTGCGAACGATGAGCTTGCAGAACAGCTTGCAGACGAGCTCGAGATGACCGTCGAGGAGCTCAGAGCCATCAAGATCTACGATCTTCTTTCCGAGCACGATATATCCAACGCGGTTATCTTCGACCTCATTGCAATATACGTGATCCCCGAGGATGCTCCTGCAAAGGCTGAGCTCTTCACTCAGGTGAAGGAATTGGCTAACGGAACCCTCGGCGACCTCCTTAAGGGCATTTTCGGTTACTCCGATGAAGGCGTCGCTAACGTCATCGACACTATCAAGAGACGAGTCGGCAACTACTCATTCGATAAGCTCGAGGCAAGCGTTAAGCTTAATTTGAAGAGTGACAACTCGATCGACAATATCGCACTTCACGCTGCAATGGATCTTAAGCACTCCGCTCCATCTCCTGTAAAGGAGGGCGAGAAGGATACGGCAAGAACTACCTTTGACGCAACCGTTACCGTAGGCAATATCGATACCACGGCAGATAAGATCGCACTTCCCGAGGATGCTGCCGTTATCCCCAATTACAATGGAAGCAGCAAGCTCTTCATTAAGACCCCCGATAACACGTTTGTCGATCTCGGACACGTCGATATATATTATTACGAGGACAACGTCGAGGTCACGCTCCATATAGGCGACAGCACCTACTCGTACTATCATATCTCCTACGCCAACGTTAAGAATGGATACATCATCCTTCCTATGGACAGAGCGTACAACGAGCCTATCGTCTCCGACACCAACCTCTACTTCGACGAATATTATGCCTATCTCGATAACCTTGATTTCATAGAAGGCATTGGAGAGGAAAAATTAGACGTAGGAGTATACTGGGCATCGGGTGAAGAGGACGTTCCCCTCCATAATTCCGGTTGGACGGAAGCCACCTCCGGCATTTTCAGCGATTATCTCTGGGAGCCCGGCTTCGTCGCCGCCAATTACATAAAGATTGCAAACGAGGGTGATACAAGTTTCTTCTTTGAGCTTGTTTTAGAGGCAGACGGCGAGATTTCCGCACTTGCCGACGTGATCGACGTATACTTTATAAACCCGGCGACCGGTGTCCACAGACCAGAGGACCTCAAGGATGAATATAAGATCTGCACTCTCTCCGAGCTTCTTGAAAACGGCTACTTCCTTGGATTCGACTCGCTCGAACCCGATGAATTTATTACCTTTACCATCGCACTCAAGATGCAGGAAACCGCAGGAAACGAGTACCAGGGACTTACCCTTTGCTCCTTGTCCGTAAAGGTTGACGTCGAATAAAGAACCTCTTCGATTTTTCAAAGCGTAGCTGAGGACCGCTCTTTTAGGGCGGTCCTTTTTTGATGACTCCATATACTTGTAATGAATAATACTCTTTTATACCTTTTTTAAAAAAGGACTTGAAAAAAATATAAATATATGCTACACTGTATTTACGGTGAAAACCAGACAATTTTTCAAGAAATCATACACAAAGGAGACAAAAAATGAAAAGATTATTAGCACTTCTTCTTGCTCTCGTTATGGTCTTCTCGCTTGTTGCTTGCGGCAAGGATGATGATGATAACAAGGGCGGAAACGGCCCTACCGTTGATGCAGGTAAGCTTTCCTCGGCTGTTATCGCACAGCTCGCAGCTGCAAACTCTATGAAGATCGACGTAAGCGGCACTCTTCTTATGGAGTCCTCCACCTGGGGCGACCATAGTGATGGAGCTGTTACCCCCTCAACCCCCACTCCCACAAGCTCTACCGAGCCCACACAGAGCACGAGAAAGGTGGAGGCAACCTTTACCGGCTCTATGCTCGTTGTTAAGACTGCTACCTCCATCAATGCAAAGGCTGAGATTTCGGTAAATGCTACCTCCGACTATAACGGAGAGGAGGATGTCGAGTCCTATACTTATTCCTTCTACTTTATTGATGGCGTTCTTTACGAGTACAATAAGGATGCTAACATCTGCACCATCCTAGAGACATTGGATGAGGAAGAGGCAGCTGTAGTTCTCGAGGCTTTATCGAGCATCATGAGCGTTGATTCTACCACTGCTCAGGGTGCGGTTAACAAGCTCCTCGAGGTGTTCATCAAGGCTCTCAATATCAAGGATGGCGTAGGCGGCTCTCTTACTATTGACGTTAAGAAGACCGTTGACAGCATCAAGGCGTTCATCAGTACCCTTTCCACCGATACCAAGGCGTCCGAGGTTCTTGACTTCGTGATCGGTATTGTTAACAAGGATATCACCACCGCTAAGCTTATCGATGAGCTCGAGGCTCTCACTGCTCTTACCGTAAAAGAGGCACTTCAGAAGATCGACAAGTGGCTCACCGACAACTATGGCACCACCATCCAGAAGATATTCGACGAGGCTATTGCCGACGAGGCTATCGGAGCTCTTCTCGAGGAGGCATTCGGTATTTCTGCCGAGGACCTCAAGGGAATCAAGATCTACGATATACTCGATGAGGCTGAGCTCTCCAACTTCGTTCTTTGGGATCTTATCTCTATGTACACGTTCGGCGACGATACTCCCACTCATGCTGACTTCTTCGCTGAGATAAGGAATATGGCAGGCTATACTCTCGGCGAGATCGGCGACACCTTCATCGGCGAGGGAGCAATGGAAGACATCATCACTGACATCAAGGAGATCGCTTCCTACATCACCGTTGATAAGCTTGATACTACCCTCTCCGTTGAGCTGAATGCGAACAACTCGATCAACAAGATCATCTTTAACATCAACTCTGACGTAACCGTACACAATCCCTCTAGCCATACGGGCAAGGTTGATTCTGCAAAAACAGTCTCTAACGTTACCGTAACCGTTCACTCCATCGGCAACACCAGCGAGGTTATCGCTCTTCCCGAGGGTGCTACTAAGATTCCCTCCTTCATTAATGATAGCGACTTCCCGATCTACGTTAACGACAACGGCTCGTACACCTACATCGGAACATTTGAAACAAAACTAGAAGAAAACAGCTTTGCCGCTACCATCAAAACAAACGGAATTGCGCTCTATCACTATGAGAACGTTCCGTTCACCTACGTTGACGGTTACACCGTCACTCTCCCTGACGAGTATGCAGAAAAGGGTGCAGACGGAGATCTCGTTATCACCTTTGATAGAGAAAGGTGTAGATGGATTTTAGATATCGGCAAGATGTAAAAGCTCTCTCTTATTTCCAATCGGAAATAACCTAGTAACAGAAGAGGACTGCCCACGGGCAGTCCTCTTTTAACTTCAATAGAAAAAGAGCAAGAACAGAAGGTTTTCTCCTTTTGCTCTTGCTCTTTTTTATTCTTCCGACCGAAGGCACTATGCTTATAATTTGGGATGGAATTTTGGGTTCTTCTGACCGAAGCCGTAGCCTCCACCGCCGAAAAACTCTTAGAGAGCATTAAATTTTGAGTAGAATTTCGGGTTCTTTTGACCGAAGATGCTATGCTTATAATTTGGGATGAAATTTCGGGTTCTTCTGACCGAATCCGTAGCCTCCACCGCCGAAAAACTCTTAGAGAGCATTAAATTTTGAGTAGAATTTCGGGTTCTTTTGACCGAAGACGTAGTTACCTACGTCGAGCTTGTCAAAAAACGCGGAATTATACCAAAATTTATACTGCACCCTGTGCGAGCATCGCGTCGGCTACCTTAATAAATCCGGCTATATTAGCTCCTGCAACAAGGTCGTCACCAAGACCGTAGGCGTTGGCTGCCTTGACGGAGTTCTCGAAGATGTTCTTCATGATGGTGTAGAGCTTAGCATCTACCTCCTCGGCACTCCAGGAGTAACGCATGGAGTTCTGGGACATCTCAAGACCGGATACTGCAACGCCGCCTGCGTTAACAGCCTTCGAGGGAGCGACGATCACGCCGTTCTCCTTAAGGTATGCAACAGCCTCGTTGGTGGTGGGCATGTTGGAAACCTCAACGTAGTACTTAACGCCATTCTTAACGATAGCCTCTGCCTCTGCCATGCCAACCTCGTTCTGGGTAGCACAGGGCATAAGGATATCAGCCTTAACTCCCCAAGGCTTCTCTTTCGGGAAGAACTCTACTCCGAACTTGTCAGCGTAGTCCTGAACTCTGTTTCTGCAGGATGCACGCATCTCAAGCATGTAATTGATCTTCTCCTCGGTAGCAACGCCGTCGGGATCGTAGACGTAACCGTCAGGACCGGAGATGGTAACAACCTTACCGCCAAGCTCGGTGATCTTCTTAACAGTACCCCAAGCAACGTTTCCGAAGCCGGAGATAGCGAAGGTCTTACCCTTGATGGAGTCGCCGAAGTACTTGAGCATCTCACAGGTGTAGTAAACCGCACCAAAGCCGGTAGCCTCGGGACGAATCAGAGAACCGCCGTAGGGGATACCCTTACCGGTAAGAACACCGGTGAACTCGTCACGGAGTCTCTTGTACTGACCGAACATGTATCCGACCTCACGTGCTCCTACGCCGATATCACCTGCGGGAACGTCTGTGTCGGGACCTATGTACTTAGAAAGCTCGGTCATGAAGCTCTGGCAGAAACGCATAACCTCCATGTCGCTCTTGCCCTGGGGATCGAAGTCGGATCCGCCCTTACCGCCGCCCATGGGAAGGGAGGTAAGAGAGTTCTTGAAGGTCTGCTCGAAGCCGAGGAACTTGATAATGCTCTCGTTTACAGAGGGATGGAAGCGGATACCGCCCTTGTAGGGGCCGATCGCACTGTTGAACTGAATTCTGAAGCCGCGGTTAACCTGAACCTTACCCTTATCGTCGATCCACGGAACACGGAACTTAATAATTCTCTCAGGCTCTACAATTCTCTCCATAACACCGCTCTCAATGAGCTCGGGTCTCTTCTCGAGCACGGGCTCGATGGAGGTAAGAACCTCATAGACGGTCTGGTGGAACTCAGGCTCGCCTGCATTACGCTTTACAACTCTCTCGTAGAGATCGTTGAGATAATCAATCTTAAACATAGGTATTCCCTTTCTTTTAAAGAATATTTAAAATAATGATGTAATTATACACCAATCGGTGTTAAAAATCAATAGCTTTTTGCAAGTTTTTTATGAATAAATTGCATTTTTGACTCTACAAAATCTTCTATTGGCATTTTATGACTATTATAACCCGATGCAAAGTGCAAAAAATAGTAAAAACGTCAAATAGGAGGATTCATTCCGATTGGAGCTCGCAAAAAAACGCCGCATACTTAACAAGCCCGCACGTGCATCCCTATGGTATATTTCCGCATCGGCTCTCGCAAGAGGTGTCGGTGTCTTGGGAACCCCTGTCTTCACACGCCTGCTATCCCCCGAGGAGTACGGTCTTTTTCCTTTATACAATACTTGGCTCAGCCTTTTCTTTGTGATAGGCACGCTCGGAATCACGGGCGGTCTTGCTCTTGCGGGGCTCTCTCATTTCAAGGGGAGGGAGAAGGAATATCTCAGTGCCTCCGTCGGACTTCTCCTTCTGATCTCGCTCGGTGTCGGCTCGCTTTATTTTATTTTCTCTCCTCTTATCAATAATATTACGGGACTGACAACTCCCCTCACCGCACTTATGCTCATACAAATTTTGGCTATGGGTGTCTCAAGCCTATATTCCGAGGGTGAAAAATATTCCTACCGCTACCGACACGCATCTCTTCTCACGGTAGTATCATCGATTCTGTCTCCCGTCCTCTCGATCTATATAATCACCTACTCGGACTATCTCGGAGTCGGGCGTATACTCGGCGGTCTTCTCGCCACCGTCATATCTGCGATCCCGATCCTTTCAGCCTTGATGCGGTCTTCATCACGTCTATACGATAAGGAGATCTGGACGTACATTCTGAAGCGTGCCCTGCCCATTCTTCCCCATTATATCTCCATGGCGGTCATACTCAGGGTCGGAGAAGCCACCATAGGGCGAATTTACGGCACTGAGGCTCTCGGAAGGTATTCCGTGGCTCTCTCACTAGGGTTATCACTTTCGGTCGTTACAGGGGGCTTAATCTCGGCTGTCGCACCGTGGACGCTCCGCAAGCTCAGGAGGTGCGATATCGGAGCTGTACGTGAGGTGCTGGCGGTCATCACACGTGCCCTCGCTCTTTTCTCCCTGCTTGTTTTATCCTTTGTTCCCGATTTCCTGACAATTCTCACGCCGAGAGCCTATCACGAATGCCTTGTAGCCATCTACCCGCTCTCGCTCTCCATGATTCCGAGCTTCCTGTCATCTGTGCTGACGCAGGGCGAGATGTACTACTCGAGGAGTGCGATAATGAACCTCCCCTCCCTCTCGGCGGCCACCGTCAGCACGCTTCTTTCGCTTTTCCTTCTGCCGAGGTTAGACTACCGCTTCGTGGCTCTCTTTGTGCTTCTCTCCTACGTGACGATGCTCCTTATCAACGTGCTTATTTTCAAGCGTATATCGGGTGAGATGCCTATATACGGCGACAGAACGGCTATGATATTCGCTCTATCTATGCTATATGCATCCCTGCTCTTAGCCGTGAGGAGCTCCTTCGCCCTTCGCCTCGTCTTCGCCCTGCCCCTCATCCCCCTTCTCCTTCTTGAAGCAAGGAGGGCATTATTCCTCGTCCGTGAAAAGTAAAAGGAGCCTCACCGATGGGGCTCCTCTGAATTATTTATCGCCTGACACCTCTCGGCGTCCCATTCTGCGGCACTTACCCTCGGGGGGCAGCCCTCTCTTGTAGGCGTCCACTATACGCTCGATCTCACGGGCGGACTCCACAGTGAAGAGAAAATGCTCGCCAAGATTACCCATGCGTCCCTGCTTTGCCAGAATATCGGCGGTATAGGTCGGCTGTGAATTGAGAATGAGGTTTCTGTGCTTCCACTCTCTTATCATCGGGAAGGATACTCCGCGTCTGTCGGTGAGGGATGAGCTTCCGCATCTCTTACATCCGAAATTCTCGGATATGAAGCATCTCTCGGTAAGCATAAGCGGTATTCTGCCGTAGACGATAGCTCTTGCACCGATTGCCTGCGATACCTTATCGTTTAGCTCGGGCGAGAGGATGCAGTCGGTAATACCGAGCTCCGAGATAGCCTCCCTCGAGTACGAGTTCGTTATATTTAACCTGAAGTCACCGATGGGTGAAAGTCCCGCTTGCCGTGCCATCCTGATAGCACCTATGCCCGAGACGAGAGCGTATTTTGCTCCTCCGTCACGTGCGGCGGTCAGCCCCTCCTCCACCTCGGATATCTCACTCTCGAAAATCACGGGAGGGATATATACGCAGTTCGCACGCTCCCTCGCCATGCTGTATGAGAAGAGCGGAACGGCTATAACGTCGAAATACGAAAGAGCCTCATCGGATACCTGAGAGAGGACGTCCGAGGAGAAGAAGAGAGCGGTTCTGCCCACTTCGACAGCACCCCTTTTTACATCCCCCGGTATGTATTTTGCGTGACACCCCTCGGGTCTTTTATATTTTTCCGCCAATGCGGCGGCCTCACGGCGAAGTGCGTTCAGCTGTGAGACGGGCAGATTAATACCCTCATCCATATCTATCGACACGTCCCCGATCTCAAGGGAGAGATAGGTGTTTCCCATCTTACATAAGCGTCCGATAACCTCCTCCTTCACAAGGGGTGACGTAACGCTAATCTCGGGGGTCGCACCGTATGCCGTGACGGAATAAGCCTCTCTATCCCTCACGGCGGGAACAAGGATGGTGAGGGATGAAGGCTCACCGAGCCTGAAGGTGGCCTCAGCTGTGACCGAGACACGCTCGGGGTCAAATCTGCCTCCTCCCAGCTCACGGCTCGAGGCAATGTCACTCTTCTGCCTGATACCCGTCATGCCCGACTTAAGGCTTCCAATGTAGTACCCGTCGGTAAAGCCCGAGCGTGAGAATATTCTCTCAAGCTCACGCATCTCGGAGTCGGTGGCAGACCGTCTCCCGTCGAGAAGACGGCGGTATATCTTAGTAACGGTATAAACGTAATCGGGGGACTTCATCCTTCCCTCTATCTTAAGCGAGGCGACACCCGAGTCGATAAGGCTCGGAATATGGCGGGCGAGCGAGAGATCCTTCAAGGACAGAGGATATTTATCCCCGCAGTAATTAAGTCGGCAGGGCTGAGCACATTCGCCTCTGTTACCGCTTCTGCCTCCTACGAGCGAGGAGAAAAGACACTGTCCAGAATGGCTGACGCAGAGAGCACCGTGGAGGAATATCTCGCACTCGCATTTACATCTGTCAACCGTCAGAGAAATATCCCTCAGAGAGAGCTCACGTGCGAGCACCACCCTTGTGCACCCAAGCTTGTATGCCTCATCCGCACCGTACGAATTATGCACGGAGAGCTGAGTGGATGCGTGTATCTCGAGCTCGGGATAAGCCCTCCTCACCTCTCTTATGAATCCAATATCAGCGGATATGAGAGCATCGACACCGAGCGAGTGGAGCTCGCCTGCGAGGGCGACCGCATCCTTCACCTCAGAGGTCGATAGAAGTGTGTTGACGGTAACGTACAGCTTCACTCCGTGAAGATGGCAATAGGCTACCGCCCTATCTATCTCGGAGGAATCAAAGTTCTTCGCATAGGCTCTCGCACTGAACTGCTTCGAGCCGATATATATGGCATCCGCACCGCCCTTGACAGCGGCAACAAGACATTCAAAATCTCCCGCCGGCGAAAGCAGCTCGGGAAGCTCGTTCTTACGTCTCATATTAACTCCTCCTTCTTTTAATTCAAGAATTATTTTACCACAACGGTATGAAAAAGTCAACCGATACTTAAATTCATTTTTTGCATCATAATCGCCCCTCTGCCCCCACTTTTGTGCCTTTTTTGCCCTTCACACTGCAAAAACTCTCATTTTTTTGACATTTTTTCATATTTTTCCTTTATTTTTACACAATTTTCTTGACAATCATTTTTTTGTATGCTAAAATGGTGTTAAAATTGATAATTTAAAATAAAAGTAAGCAAAGACATAATAAAAAAAGAGGAGAAAGATTATGCCTGAAATCAAGTATGAGGTAGTTGACAAGATCGGTGTCGTCAGCGAGGGCAACAACGGCTGGAACAAGGAGCTTAACCTTATCAGCTGGAACGAGAGAGAGCCCGTGTACGATATCCGCACTTGGTCACCAGATCACGAGAAGATGGGTAAGGGCGTTACTATTTCCGTAGCTGAGGCTAAGGTTCTTCGTGACATGCTCAACAAGCTCAATCTCGACTAATTCAAAAGCGAAACAAAACCCAACCAAAGCAAAAGAGGAGCAGATAAGATTCTGCTCCTCTTTTCTTTTTATGTGACAGATGCTCCCTCATTCTCCTCTGCGTCTGAGGCTTCCAAGCACCGTGCCCAGAAGGTCGCCAAGCAGGCTTCCCTCAGCCTTCTCACCGCTGCCGACGTAGCGGAATATGAGAGATGCCACAGAGCGTTCCTCGGGTGTCGGGCGAGGTGCATTCTCACGCTCACGCTCCATAAGCTCTGCGTAATTCACCGTGCCCCTTCTGACAGCATTCAGGCTTCTGTCAAAGAGCGATGCCGCCTTTCTTCCGAGATATCCCCTGCCAAGGCGTCCCTCCAGTATATCTGCCACGAAACGCATACGGGGATTTGCCGCAAGTGCATCGGTAAGATACGAGCCAACAAGACCCATTCCGGGTGCCTCTGTCAGCCTGACACTGATAACGTCACGGCTGTTCTGCCTGATCTCTATTCTGCGTGAGCTCGGTATCTCGGGAAATACAAGCTCTATTTTATATACTTTCTCTCCCTCTTCCTCCGAGACAGCTCCCAAGGCCCTAACTCTGTAAAGCTCACCGCCTATATTGATCGCCCCCTCGGCGTAGCGGTAGAAGCCTACCTCAAGCTTGTAGTCCTCTCCTCCGTCTCTGCAAATCAGGAATATCCTCCGTCCCTCTCTCGAGAAGCCGATCTCCTCAAGGGATGAGGGGAAATTATTCTGCATGGTTCTGGTAAGGATCGGCAGAATGCTCGCATTGTTCGTCGGAAGAGTGAATCGGTGAAGAAGTCCGTTCCACGCGGTGGGATAGGGCTCACGGTATCTGAGACCTATACGGTAGAGTATTCCCTTCTGCCTCGGAAGAGGTGTGACGAAGCTTCCGTTCTTGAAGAAATCTGCCTCAGCTCCTGCAAGAGAGGCGGAGAGCCCACGGTAGGGGTCATCGGCTTCACTCGGCAGAGGCTCGCTCAAATATTTTTCTGTTATGCGGAGAGTAGCACTCGTGAAGAAGAGCTCATCGTTTCCTGCATTTACCGCCACTGCTATATTGTTGACACGTGACATATACACAAGCTGTCCGAGCATGCCCGAGAAGAGGAATGACCCACGCTCGGGAGACGTCCATACTGTGTAGCCGTAATCATAACCGCCCTTATTGTCGGGTGACTTCGCCTGAGGAGACGTAAGTGCCTCTACCCACGGCTCGGGGATCAACGTCGCACCGCGGTATTTTCCTCCCGCAAGAAAGACGGAGGCTATCTTAGCCCAGCTCTCGAGCGACATATACGCACCGAAGCCGCCCTTCTCTATTCCCTCGGGGCCCTTTTCCCAGAAGAAGTCCTTTATACCGAGAGGTGAAAGAAGCCTCTCACGGAGAAGATCGCCGACCCCCATTCCAAGAGTCCTCTTGATAATAACAGCGAGGATATAGGTGTTCATGCTGTTATATGCGAAGCGTTCACCCGGCGTGAAGCGTAAAGGGCTCTCGAAGAAGGCCTTAGTCCATTCTAACTCGGTAATAACACCCGCCTCGGAGAAGCTGACGCCCGACGTCATCGAGAGAAGATGGCGGACGGTTATCTCGGAGAACCGCTTATCCGTGGGAGTGTATTCGGTAATAAGATCGAGAATACTGTCATCGAGCGAGAGCCTGCCCTCGGTAATGAGATAGCCCGTCGCAATGCTTACGAGCACCTTCGACATCGAATTCGAGAGATGGGGGATATCCGTGGAGTAACCGGGACGTGAGGCTGAGGATATGACCTTCATATCCTTCACTACTATCACGTTATGTAGATTGAGCCCCGCCTCCTCCTCAAGCTCCTTTAGCATAGCGGCAATACGTCCGCCCGAGACCCCGACAGACTCGGGAGCTACCCTTGGCAGCTTATCCGTGCATGCGGGTGTTATCTCCGTCTTAGACGGAGTATATTCTATAACCGACGGTGTAGACTCTCCGAGGATCGCATACCTTGCGACAAGCTCCACCGCTCTTTTCGTCCATTTTTCCATTTGTTTTCCTCTTTATATAATATTTCCGCCCACCCTTAGTGTGAGCTCTCCCTCCTTATAAGGAGGGATCATATGAGTCCGAACACCTGATATGCCGTAGCTGCGAGGTTCTTATAAGCATTATTTCTATCAAGTGCCTCACTCTTCGTGGTGATACCGCGTACTATCGGGAAGAATGCATCTATCCCGTGCTCATTGCACACCTCGGCATCCTCCGTAACGCATCCTGCGAAGGCTATGACACGTTTTCCATACTTCTTCGCAAGCTTAGCAACACCTATCGGTGCCTTTCCCATCACGGTCTGGCTGTCAAGCCTTCCTTCGCCCGTTACAACGATATCCGCATCCTTAATGCGTGCATCAAGCCCCGTCTCGTCAAGAATGATGCTTATACCCGACTCGAGCTTCGCACCGAGAAACGCCATGAAGGCATAGCCGATGCCGCCTGCGGCACCCGCACCGGGTGTATCGGGGTCTGCCGACGGAATTATTTCTCTTACCTTCTCCGCATAGACGGCGAGGGCTGCGTCCATACGTGCTACCGTCTCGGCTGTCGCACCCTTCTGCGGACCGAAAACGGCACTGCACCCACGCTCTCCGAAGAGAGGGTTATCAACGTCGGAGGCGACACGGAAGCTGCACTCACGAAGCTCGGGGAGAGAGCCGTCTACCGAGATGCTACATAACAGCTCTATGCCCTCTATGCCGTCAGGAATTGGAGCTCCGTCCTTATCAAGAAAATCAAATCCCAGAGCAGAAAGCATACCGACACCGCCGTCATTAGTGGCACTGCCGCCAATACCGATGACAAACGACCTCGCCCCTCTTTTTATAGCATCACGGATAAGCTCGCCTACGCCTCGTGTAGTTGCCTTCAGCGGATTGCGTGACTCCTCGGGTATCAGAGTAAGCCCCGAGGCCGATGCCATCTCGATCACAGCTCTTCCATCGTCCGTTAGGAGGTATTTCGCCGTCACTCTATCGCCGAGAGGGCCCGTAACGGGCAATTCTATAAGCTTGCCGCCGAGTGCCGAATACATTGCGTCAACAGTTCCCTCACCTCCGTCGGCAATCGGGCACACGGTAACGCAGGCATTCTCGTCACGCCTCCGTACAGCCTCTCTCACAGCCTCGCCCGCCTCACGGGAGGTAAGTGAGCCCTTGAATGAATCTATGGCTACTACAACCCTCATACCGATCTCCTTTGGTAAACACAGTTTTTATATAACCATTATACTATAATTCTCTGCCCTTTTCAATAGCAAAAAGAAAAAGCACACAGCCGCAAGGGCTGTGTGCCTTCCCGACAAAGCGAGAAAATTACTTAACAGTAATAGTATTAGTTGTCATACGAGTGTCATCAAGAGTGGTGACAGTACAGTTAGTGAGAACAGTGCTCATGTTCCAGGAGATGAGCTCACCGATAGTACAATTCTCGAAGTAGATGGTTGTAGCATCAGGACCCGAATACTCAGCAAGGGTGATAGTAGAGTTCTTTACGTAAATATCACCGGAAGAGAAGTCAACGGAGGTGTGAATAGTACCTATGGTACAATTGTTGACATAGGTCTTATTGTAGCCGCTGCTTGCACACTCGAGGCTACCTGCGATGGTACAGTTGTTATACGTAGCCTCGCCTGTTGCTCCGACATTACCTGAGAAGTTGATGTTCTCGAAGGTAACGCCGTTACCCTGGATACGTCCGTATAAAACCTCAGTGGAGGATATAGCGAGATTTACGTCGCCAACACCTACAAATCTCATACCGTCTACGTTAAAGCTTGTATTGTTAGTGAAACGAAGAGCGTATTCACCGGACATAAGAATTATAACCGCATCCTTGTTATTGA
>JAZQYD010000059.1:0-13108 GCA_045633405.1 Eubacteriales bacterium
CTCTTCCCTCAGGGCGATCACGCTCAACGAGGGACTGAAGACTATCGGAGCGTACGCCTTCGAGGGCTCTTCCTTAGTGGAGATCTTCATCCCCCACAGTGTCACGACTCTCGGTGACGGCTCTAATTACGGAGTATTTGAATACTGTTCGCAGCTCGAGAGAGCTATAATAGGAAACGGCGTTACAACTCTCAACAACGAAACCTTCCGCGAATGCTCTAAGCTTAAGGTAGTCGTTATCGGCAGCGGTGTCACGTCGATCAACAACAACGTATTCTATCAGTGCTATTCTCTCCATGACGTAACGCTCGGAGAAAATCTTCTCTCAATAGGCTACAATGCTTTCTATCAGTGTAAGTCTCTTAAGCGGATAGTAATTCCCAGCAGCGTACAGACCGTTAACAGCTCCGCATTCAGCGGATGCACAGTGCTCGAGGACATCGTCTTTGGCACGGGATTGCAGACGATAGGCGACTACGCATTTAATGACTGCGACGCACTCACAGACGTAACCATACCGGCATCCGTGCAGACGATCGGAAAATGTGTATTTAAGGACTGCTCATCACTCACTACCCTCACGGTGGAGGACGGTAACCTCAAGACCGTATCAAACGGCGTAATAGAGGGATGCCCGAAGATGAAGAGAATATACTACCTCGGAAGTGCCGAAAAATGGAGTGCTATCAGCATAAGCTCCGAAAACGCATACCCTCTTAATACAACTCCCTACTATTACAGTGCAACGGTTCCTCTTAACGAGGGTAACTATTGGTATTACGGGGACACGGGCGAAGAGAAGATATGGAACGTCAGTGCTAACGCCTACAAGGCAGACGTGTATAAAGAGGATCTCAGAGATGACATCACCTCTACAAAATCCTACGCAAGCCAGCTTGTCACCGAGATAAAGAGAAACGGCTTCTTCGAGACTACTGTTGCCGTGTGGGAGATCGCACACATAGTTTCTTCCCCCTCCTATGCCTTTGACAGCGGTTATATCAACAAGAAGGATCTCTATAAGATCGTGCTCTTCGACATTCTGGGAGTTAACGATTCCGCAAATCCCGCCATATCCGATCTTGCAATTCTTGAGGCTTTGAAGCTCGTAACAGAAGCTAAGGATGAGCTTTTCGGCGAAAAATTCAAGATAGGCGATCTTAAGGGAATGGACGCCGCGGCGGCACGTGGTGCTCAGTTTATGAAGGACTTCACCGACGTTAGCGTCCTCGATGCGATCGACGTTATGCTCAAGAAAGCCAATAATGCCTACGAGGCACTTGTCAACTGTGCCCGCTACGCCGCAATATTGACAATGAGAGACAGATTCGAGTCAGTCCTCACCGACATATATAACGACTCCACAAATCCCAATGAGCTTCGTCAAGCTGCATATGAATGCATTGAAATAATGAATGCAGGCTGTGCCGCGGCACTCCTCAAGCTTGTCAATGATGAGTTTGTCGAGGAGGATGAAAAGATCATATGTGGATTCGTATTTGATCAGGCGTGGAATGCTCTACTCAAGCAGCTCCCCGGTTTAGGCGGTGCGTCTCTTGCTATTATGGGTGTAAGATTCATTACCAACAACTTCGCCTTTGATATGGACGGCATCGTAGCGACCTATTATCAGCTTGAGGTTCATACGAAGGTCGAGAAGGCACTCTGCAAGATCGTCAAGAATTCCGAGGTCGACTATATGCGATATGAGAATAAAAAGAACGCAGATATGTACGTCGGAGCGATGAAGCTGTACGAGGAGGCATTCGTCAAGGGATACGACTACGTTGCTACCTTCTATACCCTTATTGAGATGGAAGAGGATTCTATCAATGGAATTCTTGCACAAAAGGCTGCCTTACGGGAATATTTCAACGATTTTGATTTAGCAATAGACGTAGGATACAAGGATTATATCAAGCGTCCGACAAATATACTCCGCTACTGATCCATCTCAATTACCGAACAAAAAGCAAAGAACTAAAAAAAGAGGCTGTCTCAAGGCAAAGCTTGGGACAGCCTTTTGAATTTTCACGTAATTACTTACGTGTGAATTTTGCCCTATACTCCGTGGGGGTCACGCCGTAATTCTTCTTAAAGCATCTCGAGAAATACTCAACCTCCTCAAAGCCCGAGGAAATCGCAACGTTCTTAATGGGATCATCGCCCGTACGCAAGAGACGCTCCGCTATCTCAAGACGCTTCTTAGTAACGTACTGCATAACGGTAATGCCGTACTCCGCCTTAAAATGCTGAGTGATAGAAACGGTACTTCGGTGCAGATAATAGCTGATATCTGCGAGGGTTATTCTCTTCCTTATATTATCTCTGATATAGGTCTTGATCATCGAGCCCAGCGAATGCTCCTCCTCATCGATAAGCTTTCCCGACTCGATTTTATCAACGAACATCTCCATTAAAAGCACGTAGGATGAAAGCTCCTTTTCAGAAAAATGAGGAACAAGAGATATCTCGTGCAAAAGGGTCTCGTACGGAACGTCGGGCAAAAGCTTGTGCCCCCGCCTTGCAAGCTCCTCATCGGTGGGGCCTTCGGTATTTACACCCATCGACGATACAAGATATCCGCATATCGAGTCATCCTGCAGTATCGGAATTATGAGCTCGTCTATTCCGAAGGGGCATACGAATCTACACCTTTTCTTCTCGCTGTTGACCCTTCCGAAATATTCCTTATCCGATGCTTTACATATATCGAGGCCGCTCGGGCAGGAGTGGATCACGTTACAGAAATCGGCTCCTCTTCTCTTCGACAGGTGAAAGCAGGAAAAATATTTATCAACCACCGATATCTCCATACCGGAAATTTCGTTAATCGCACATCCTATTTCATCAATAATTTTTTTCTTCATACTACCTCACAAGGGGCAAAATGATGCCCGTTCATGTATATCTTCTACAAAATTATAACATAGAGCCAGTCATAATTCAACAGTTTTATCAACATAAAAGATAAAAAAACACAAGATTATTTGGTTTCATTTATCTTTTGTCCGGTATAGTTTACCGATTTGTCATTGTAAAGCAAGATGATATAATATATACTATGTGTAGTAGCAATGAAAGGAGATTCAAATGAAAGATACATACGAGCATCCCATAGTATTGCTAGTCCCCCTCGACACCGCCGACGTGATCAGAACCTCGGGAGAGCCGAGACGTGATTATACGGGTGACTGGGACAACGACTTGTAATTAACAAAAATAAGAAAAACAGGAGATCACAGGATGAAAAAGAGAATTATCATGACTCTTATCCTCGTTTTTACCCTTCTTCTGGGTACAGCCGCCCTCATCATAGGCGTGTCTGCAAGTAACGAGGATCCCGCGACCCCCACTCTTGAGTGGAACGGAGCGAACCTATCCTTCGAGGAGAACGTACATCTTCTCTACTCGGTAGGATATGACAACGTAACAGCCCCCGAAAACATCAGAGTTCTCGTATGGAGAGAATCTGAGGGCATTCAGGCGGACAAGCTTGTGAAGGGCACTGAGGAATATATCCTCTCCCCTCTCACCTATGAGGTTCCCGGATTGCCCGAGAGCTCGGTAGCATTCAAGTTCACCGATATTGCGGCAGCTGAGATGACCGAGAATATTTATACAAGAGCATACTACGTGGTTGACGGCGAGGAGTATTACTCCCCCGTTCTCAAGTACTCCGTTCTTCAGTATGCATACAACAAGCTCGGATATACCGGTGCAGGAACAGAGTCCGCATCCCTTCGCGAGCTTCTTCACGGTATGCTCACCTACGGTGCTCTCGCACAGAAGCACTTCGGAGTTCTCACCGACAGACTCGCATCCGATCCCTACTTCAAGATCAAGGCTCAGGGTGCCACCCTCGCTGACGGTACCGACTACGGTCTTTTCGTAGCGGGCACTGAGGATATCGTGCTCACAGCACAGCCCACCGAGGCTCTTCCCTACGTAAAGTGGACGGACGAGACAGGTAAGCTTCTCGGCTACGGTACCACCTATACGACCAAGGCTGATGCTAACAAGACAATAACTGCGACCCTCGTAGCAGAGGAGTCGAGCTTCGGTGCGTACAAGTACGTTGCCGTAATCGGTGTTGACGGTGCAGGAACCTTCTGGCCCGATAACACCAATACACCCTATCTTGATGCTATATTTGCAAACGGTTCTGTAAACCGTGCGGTTGAGGTTCCCTCTCCCACGTCCTCCGGCCCCTCTTGGACGTCCATCCTCCACGGTGTACCCGTAGAGAACCACGGTGTCAACGATAACGCATTCGTTGAGGACGCAACCGCATTCGAGGGCACTGATCCCGAGCCCTGGCCTCTTGATTCGAAGTATCCCTCCTTCTTAAAAGTCGCTAAGGACAATCTTCCCGAGGGAAGCAAGGTTGCGGCTATCTACGGCTGGGATGCCTTCAACAATATGATCGAGGACGGTGCGGGCATCTACAAGACGAGCTATGCAAGCAACAATCAGGTTATCAAGGATGAGCAGAACACCATTATGGCTGTTGATTACATCCTTGAGAATAAGCCCGAGCTCTTCTTCTTCCATCTCGGTAACGTTGATACCGTAGGACACGGCTCAGGCTTTGGCACAGAGGCATACTTCACCGCTATCAACACTGCTGACGAGCAGATCGGAAGAATTTACGCAGCTTATGAGGCGGCAGGAATTCTCGAGGACACCCTCTTCATCGTTACTGCTGACCACGGCGGTAAGGGTACGGGTCACGGCGGTCTTTCCGACACCGAGAGATACACTATGTTCGCTGCTGCAGGTAAGACCGTAGCTAAGGACAAGACGGTCTCCAAGACCTACAACCGTGATACCGCTGCTATCGTTCTCTACGCTCTCGGAATCGAAGCTCCCGCAACATATACGGCTATCGTGCCCGACGGAATCTTTACCGAGACCATCAGTGCTGAGAGAAAGATATATAACGATCCCGACTCCCCCCGTTACCATATTCCCGAGGCTACTCCCGAGTTTGACAGCAAGAAGAGCGTCACCAACTTCGTTGAGAATAACCTCATAACCTACCTTCCCTTCGACGGTACAGTTAATACCGTAATGGGCGGCGTAACCTCCACCTACGGTGAGATAGACTACGTTGACGGCTACTTCGGTGAGGCGGTAAATCTCTCCGACGGACACGTAATCCTCTCTAACTTCAAGCCCGGCACTGACAGCTTCACCATTGCGATGTGGATGAAGACTCCCTCAGCACACCTTGAGACGACCGTCCTCTCCAACAAGGCGAAGGGTCAGGCTCTCACCGGTATCGACTTCTCCCTTATGAGAGACACTGCGGCAGGCTGGCATCAGGCGAAGTTCAATATCGGATACGACAACAAGCAGGCATTCAACCACAAGACCTACCTTCCCACCGATTATCACTACGGATGGACACACGTCATCCTCGTTGTTGACCGTGCGAACAACACCCTCACCACCATTTACGATTTCGGAGAATTCCAGAGTGCCACCTTCGACGGTGATCTTACCTCGTCGACACTCTCGGCGTACGGTCTGTATATCGGTAAGGATGCTAACAACAACCAGAACTATCCTAAGGTTGATCTCTCTATCGACGAGTTCATGATCTTCGACGGTGCGTTTACGAGAAACGACGTTAACGATCTCGCTGAATACTTCGGCAAGGCTCCCGTTATCGATGACGATCCCACCGTGCTCGACAATATTGAGACTAACGCTGACGTTTACCTGAGCTTCGATAAGAGCACCCTCAACAAGGGTACCGCAGACGTCGGTGTGGATGCTTTCGGCAATCCCGGCTACGTAGAAGGTATCACGGGCGAGGCTATCAACCTTAACAAAGCTTATCTCCAGCTTCCTGAGTTCAAGATCGGCAAGGGCAGCTTCACTGCATCCTTCTGGATCAATCCCCGCGATCTCTCCTTCGCAGGAAACAACCTTGAGTATCTTCCTCTTATCACAACACAGACGAAGTCTGCCGGCTTTGCAGAGGGCTTCACCCTTATGCTCAACACATATCACCATACTCTGTACTTCAATGCAGCTAACGGTTATACTGCCGAGAACGGACTTCCTCAGGTAAGAACCAGCCACTCAATTCCCTTCTCTGCCGATAATGAGGATCAGTGGACTCATATCATCTTCTCGCTTGATAAGACGGCAGGTGCTGAGACTGTCAATATCTACGTTAACTTCGAGTTGGTTTACAGCGGTAAATTCACCAATATTTACAATACCTCTCAGGCATTCGACGAGACGCTTGACAGCTACACTCTCACCATCGGTCAGTATGCAAACGGTGACTACCCCGTCTACCTTAACGCATACTTAGACGATCTTATTCTCTCAAAATCTTCGATCAGTGCATCAGACGTTGCATCTCTGAAGGCTTACTACGAGCCCTTCCTCCCCGAGGTTGAGGCTACCCCCTCGGTTAAGGACGTGCTTACCACAGCTCCCGACGTCTTCCTTAATTTCAACAATACCGTCAGCAACACGGGTACTGATGACTCCGCGATTGACTTAAAGGGTACTGCATCCTATACCGACGGTGTAGACGGAAGTGCTATGCAGCTCGGCGGCACGTATCTTCAGCTCCCCGAGTACAGCCTCGGAACCGACAGCGTGTCCTTCGCATTCTGGATCAATCCTCAGGATCTCTCCAATGCAGGTGCGAACAAGGAGTACGTTCCTATCATTACCACACAGTCCGTCTACGGCGGTGTCAAGGCAGGCTTCACCCTTATGCTGGAGACGAACAACCAGTTCTTCATGTTCAATGCGGGTAACGGTTATACTGCTGAGAACGGACTTTCCAAGATAAGATTCAACTACTGTCATAACTTCCCCGATGGATTCCTCCAGAGCTGGACTCACGTGGCTATCGTAATTGACAGAACAGCAGGTGCTGAGACCTTCAAGCTCTACATCAACTTCGAGGAAGTATACAGTGCGGCATTCAAAAACATGTACGCAAGCGAGGCATACTCTCCCACACTTGATGCCGAGACTCTCACCATCGGTCAGTATTCCGAGGGCACCTTCGCGGCTCCTCCGAATGCGTATATCGATGATCTCATCATCACAAAGGGTGTGCTCTCCGCTGCCGATATCGAGGCAATGGGTGCATACTACGCAGCTCTTTCGGCAAACTAAATCATTCTACGGGCGGTCGGTGACCGCCCGTTATTTTTCTTTTTCTTTCGTTGACAACCGATATTTAATGTGATATACTGAAGTAGTAATAAATATATTGGAGATACCGATGGTTGACAATAAAACGAGAGATACGTTTCTCGCTATCTTAGAGGATGAGCTCATCCCCGCTATGGGATGTACCGAGCCGATTTCGCTCTCATATGCGGCGGCAAGGGGTGCATCCGTGCTCGGCACTGTGCCCGATAAAATAATCGCAAGGTGCTCGGGAAATATTATTAAAAACGTAAGGTGCGTAAGAATACCCAATTCGGGAGGTCTTACGGGAATTGAGGCGGCGTGTGCACTCGGTGCCATTGCGGGAGATCATACCCGCCATATGGAGGTACTCGAGGCAGTGACGCCTGAGGGTCTTGAGAGAGCGAAGAGCTTTCTTCAGGGCGGTGGCTGTACTGTTGAGCTTCTATCCTCTCCGTATTCCCTGCACTTCATTATCGAGCTTATACACGGCACCGATACCGTTTCGGTGGAGGTCAGACACGATCACACCGGCATCGTCTCCATTGAGAAGAACGGAAGCGAGGTATACCGCAACGACTCGGTAGGCACTCCCGTATGCGGTCAGGACAGATCCTTGCTCTCTGTCGAGAGGATACTCGAGTTTGCAAACGACGTGGAGATAGAGCGAATAATCAGCTTTGTAAATAAACAGATCAAATGCAATATGGCGATCGCAGAATGCGGAATGAAGGGCGAGTACGGTGTAGGAATCGGACAGGCCATTCTCGAGATGTATCCCGAGAGCCCATTCACCAAGGCACGTGCATATGCCGCTGCGGCATCCGAGGCGAGAATGGACGGATGCGATATGCCCGTTATAATCACCTCGGGCAGCGGAAATCAGGGCATAACCTCATCCGTGCCGGTCATCGTATATGCGAGAGAATGCGGCGTCTGTACCGAGAAGATGTACAGAGCCCTCGTCTTCTCCTCCCTGCTCACGGTCTATCAGAAGGAATATATAGGTAAGCTCTCCGCCTTCTGCGGTGCGGTCTCTGCGGCATGCTCTGCGGGTGCCGCTATCACGTATATGGCGGGCGGCGGTCTTCAAGAAATAAATGCGACCATCAACAACACCCTTGCTAACACGCCCGGCATAATCTGTGACGGAGCTAAGGCATCATGTGCCGCTAAGATATCATCTGCACTCGATGCGGCGATGTTCGCACACACCCTTGCGATGAAGGGACGGAGCTACGAATCAAATACGGGAATACTTCAGGACAATACGGGTGAGACGATCAGCTGTGTCGGCCATATCGGACGTGTGGGAATGCAGCCTACCGACGAGGAGATAGTAAAGCTGATGATAACACCCGATAAGGAGGATAAAAAATGAGAATAGCACTTATAGCACACGACAAGAAAAAGAATGAAATAATTGAGCTTGCAAAGACCTATAAGGACGTGCTCCGTGACCACGAGCTCTACGCTACGGGTACTACGGGTACGCTTATAATGGGTGAGACGGGGCTTTCCATCCACAGAATGAAGAGCGGCCCTCTCGGAGGCGACCAGCAGATCGGAGCGATGCTTGCCGACGGTCTTCTCGACCTCATTATATTCCTGCGTGATCCTCTCACAGCACAGCCTCACGAGCCCGACGTCTCAGCCCTTATGAGACTCAGCGACGTGCAGAAGATACCCCTCGCTACAAATGCAGAGAGTGCGACCATTATGCTCGAGGCACTGAAGTGCGGGCTCTATTTCAAAAAATAACCGACAAAAAAGGACAGAGGATAGCGTGTTATCCTCTGTCCTTTTTCTATATTTTAAGGCAAGATCGTAAGACCGTCGACCTGACCGATCTTAGTAAGGGTGATATCGTCAAGCGAGACGGGCCTGCCGTTTAACGTGATGCCCTCGATGATAATATCATCAAATACAGCTCCCTCGACCACGTTTCTTGCGGTGATCTTCAGTATCTCGGGGAGCTTTTTCTTCGAGAGAATTTCCTCATCGCAGATAACCGACACGTTCTTCACTCTCACTCCGCTGACGGATGCGAAGCTTTCACTTCCTACCTTACGCCTATACGGCTCGGTACCGCCCATCTCTCCGTAGAAGCCTCCCGCCACACGTAATCGGTTGTTCGATGCCTTGAAGAGAAGCGGTATTTCGATAAGACCGAATCTATCGTATTCCATATCCTCCGTCCGCTGAAGAAGCGAGGGGGTGTAGAAGCTCTCCATCTCTATCCTTATATCCTCAAAGGTGACGTCGTGGATAAATGCACAGTCACCGTTGGAAATGTCGCAGGCACATGCACTGCTTCTCAGGATATCTATGCTTCTGAAGGTGATATTATAATACTCCGAGCAGTTTGTCTCAAGTCCGAGCTCGAGCGTCATGCCCCAGTCGCACCACGTAACGAGATTCTCGAAGAGCATATTGCGGTTGTTATTGTCAGCATGCTTATCGAGTCCCTTTATGCATACACTGTCGTCGAAGGAGTGTATGAAGGAATTACGTATCGTAATGCCGTCACTGTTCATTATATCAACACCGTCGGTATTATATCGCCACTGTCCGAAGACGGATATTCCATCTATCATGACGTTACTGCACTCAAAGATATTTATGCACCATACCGCCGAGTTGGTAAAGCCGACTCCCTCAAGACGCACGTTCTTGCAATAGAAGAACTTAGCATTTCCGTTCGGGAATGAAACGTAGCAGGGTGCGGCAACCCTCTCCTCGTTGCCATCATCAAATATGCCGTTACCAAAGACTCTTACATTCTCTGCCCCCTCGGCATAAACACATCCGTAGATAAGTGCATCCTTATCGACGTAGATCGACTCATTCGAGCGAAGGGTTATCTTACCCGTGAAATATATTCCGGGGCCGAAGTAATAGGTAACGCTTGCGGGGTCCTCGCAGACCACGGGCTTACCGCAGAATACGTAGAGAAGACCGTGATAATCGTCAAGCTCGAGGACGTAGCCTCCGTTTTCCTTAAGCGTGAAGACAAGGCGGTCGCCCTTCTTCTCGACCTTCACACCCTTTGAATATGGCTTAAGCATTATTCGGTCATATGCTGTCTTGGTAAGCGGCTCGACCTCGAGGGTCACGTCCTCGTCCGATACGAGGTTAACGTAGGAAGCTACCTCGGTTTGAGTCAAAAGCCTCTGGTGTCCCGGCCACATACGGTTGAAGGGGTATTTCGATATACGGCAGGTATATACGGGAACCTCTTTTCCGTTATGATATACTCGGAAATCCTGTGACCTATCGATCTTATGTACCTCATCATATTCGGGGTTAGTGTGCTTGAAATCAGAAAATGAAATCATTGTTTTATCCTCAGATAAGCTCGAATATTTTAGTAGCAATCATCTCCATACCTCGGTCTCCGGGATGTCCTGCTACACCCGAGTGCTCGAAGAGTCCCTCTGCGGTGTAAAGAGCCTTGTCACGGCAGATGATATCTGCATAAGGAGAATTAAACATAGCGGCTACCTCCTCGAGCACACCGTTACGCTCGATGGAATTATAGAAGCAGCTGGTGAAGACAAGCTTAGTCTTCTCTCCCTTCAGGTAGTTTATAAACTTAATAAGACCTTCCTTGAAATAATGAGCTATGGAGAGCTTTACGTTGTCACCGAGTCTGAATACGATAAGATCAGCACCAAATGCGACGTCCTCATCGAAATCGTACTCATAGTCCTCCTTGTAGAAGCCTACCTCCCAGGATGAGCCCTGACGGATACGCATATATACGTCCTTACCGCTTTCCTTGAACATACCGTAGAGGCGGTGTACGAAATCATTCTCGGCACAGCTTGCCGCCATACCCCAGTCACCCGTCCAGCCTATATCCTCCTTAGGTCCGTGCCTCGTTATGGAATTGCCGAGGACAAGAACTCTGTAAGGTGCATCGGGGTTTCCGATATAGCTCACAAGTGCGGATTCAATAACCTGATTTTCAGCAGATACGGTAGTTACGTATTCTCCCATTTTTGAAAGTCTCCTATTCTGTTTTTGGTTAGTCATTAGCCTTTTATTCAATTATATATTAAACTAATTTAAATTACAAGGCAAAGGGGAAAATATGTAAAAATATTACACGAAACACCCGCTCACGGTGGCATATCTTTACTTTAGACCCCCGAAGTCCTGACAAAATAATTGTAGGAATATCCCCGCATATCTCTCGTATACAGAAAGAGGAGTACAGATTTCCCGTACTCCTTTTTGACAGTTATTTTTTCTCCAGCTTGTCTGCAATTATCTGCTGACTTTTCGTCTTCTTGTCGTCATTTTCTATAAGCTTACCGATGCTGAACAAAAACCAGCTACCCACCCATATCATAAAGGGTGCGATAACCGCGATAAGAGGCCATATCCAGAAAAGACTGCGAAGAGCTTCATTGAAAATCGAAACCAAGAAGAGGACCGCACATACGGACAAAACGAAAATGATCTCGATCCAGCAGGCCCATTTTGCCAGCTTTTGAATTTTCAGTCCGACGTTATCGAAGTTAAAGAAATTGAAGAAACGCTCGACGATGGGGTTTTCCGACGTTTGGCGTGGTGCTACCGTTTTGGGCTTTGCAAAGGTAGCGGACGTGCTCTCCTTTTTAGGCTCATTTTTCCTTAATATTTCACCGCAGCACGGACAAATATTCTCATATTCATTGATCTTACCACCACAACTTGGACACTGCATAGTTTTCCTCCAAAAAGTTTTTCATATATAACAGTATATTATTAACTATAAACGATAAGTTAATGAAGCCTCTCCGTAAAGATTAAATCTTATCAAGGTCTTTTTTTATTATAGCATAAAGACTCTTGATTTTCAAGTGAAAAAGCGGAAAGAAGCCTATAAAATATGAAAAAGTGAGTCTTCATTTCGTTGCCGAAGATATAAAGTCCCCTATTCCCCACTCAATAAAACAAAAGGCAGAGTCATAAGCCCTGCCACCGTTGCGGGAGGTTCCACTCCCTCGGGGAGCAAAGCCCATTTGCCCCGTCGGTCGTGAAAGACGGGATTTTGCCATCGCATTCTCGCCCTGAACAAATTTGAAATGATGTGTGCTACCTCTCAGCCATTCGCTTGCTCAGGCAATGCTGTGAACCCGATTTGATACAATTCTTCAAAATTTGTAAAATTCAATGTGTCACCGATTGAAATCAATTGCCTTTTTCATCAAATAGCCGTAACTCAACGGTCTTGCTACCGCTTGCGGTATCTTGCGTTATTCGTCGTGTTCGGCCGACGAATAGCAAATATACCATTGCTTTCGCAATGGATAAAAAAGGCTATGGAAAACGTATCATTTTCCATAGCCTTTTTGTGAGTAACCTAAAATTTTGATACTATTTTACAATGGGTGCAAATTTTAAAGTTATGGGTGCATTTCCGTAATAGGTTTTGCACCTATTTTTGCTTGACAAATTGGAATTTTACCAACTTATAACATCAATTTCATTACAGCTTCACCTTCATCAATGATGCCTGTGTCGATAAAGCCTGCTTTCTGATAAATGTGCATACCGCATTCGTTTTCAGGCTCTGTGCTAAGAAAAATTCTATCCGCTCCATTATCCTTAAAGTACCGAATGATCTCTGCTAAAGCCGCCTGTCCATAGCCCTTTCCTTGTTCATTTTTATCAATCATAAAACGCCAGATCCAATATCTATCCTCGGGGTCTTCTTCCTCCGGCTCAAATGCAAACATACAAAATCCGACTAATTTATCCTCTGCATAAATTGCAAAGGGGCGTGCGACACCCGGGCACTCTGCATTACATTCTTCAGCTTGCTCCAAGGAATAGTCATTGGGAGCACAGAATGGCTGGTCTTCACGTGTGGCAAGATTCAAAACTGCATCTCTGTTATCATCGTTAATTGGGATAAGCTTAACATTCATTTGTGTTTCCTCCA
>JAZQYD010000060.1:0-26269 GCA_045633405.1 Eubacteriales bacterium
TCTATCGCCCTCTTATAGTCATCGAGGTCCATCATCAGCTTGCCATGATACTTTGACCTGAGAAGCTCCTGAGGACAGTCAAGACAATTTACAGGGCATCCGATGTGTGTAGTTATTTCGAGTCGACCCATGTTATACCAACACAAAAGGACGAGAATGTTCCCGTCCTAATGTGATCCTTATTATTTATTGGTGGTGCTAACTGCCCGCTGTCGGAATTGCACCGACTGATCTCTTGCGGACATAATGCCGGAGCAGTTCGCCCCGACTTGGGGATAGAAATAATCGAAACAGGATGCATTAACACATTCTGTCAATATCATATTACTACTATATCGATGTATATACTTGTATCATTTAATTAGTTCTTCTACCTTTGCTAATCCATCACGATGCAAGTGACTTACCTTGTACCACGAATAGTAAACAGCCTCGCATACATCCGCCCACATCTTAAGGTTAATGTATCGCTGATACAACACGTCCGCTTCGTCTCCGCCTACGGCTTCAATGACATCGAATATCTCTTGTCGTATCTGTATCGCCTCAAGCTTTGCGTCCACCAGTCGCAATCTCTTATCAGCTAATCGGATCGCTTTCTCCTCCGTTGGCTTACTGATCCCGCTGCCGTGTGGCATCCCATCGTTGTCCGATACAGACCGCACCGCATCGATCAGAAGAGCCTCCTCCTCCAATTCGGCCTCAAGCCGGGCGACCCGCTTCGTAGCATATTCATATTGTCTCAAGTAGTCTTTTGCTGTCATGATTTGTCCTTTACAAGTGATATTCAGTGGATAAAAGTGATATGGAGTCACTTGACTCAACCCATTGGAATTTCAACGCTCGTTGCCCCTCGAAGTGAATTTAAGTGATAGTTTTTGAAATCCTATAAATATTTTAATTTACAAAAAAGTTTTTTGGATTTTGAAAAGTGTCACTTGTTTTTAAAAATAATCGCTGTAACGCTTGAAATTTCAACGATAATTCCAAGTGACTCACTATCACTTTTGTGTCACTTGGAGTCACTTAAAATGGTATCTGCTCCTGTGTCGGAACGAATCCTGTGTCGACTGTGTCCGCATTCTCCTCGAGCAACGACTTAAGCCTGAGCCCCTTGTATACTTTGTATCCGTCCTTTACTCCAAGAGCGAATCCATGCGATGCCATTCGATCTTGCATATTCCTATCGGCAACGGCACTCAGATTATTCTCGTTGCAGTAACGATTGTATTCGTCCTCAAGTTCGGTTTTCTTTATGTTCGACTTCTTATCTACAACGCAGCACTCGGAGACGAACGCATAGATCGTGTCGTACTTCTGACGGTAACGAGTCATGAGTGCTTCAGAGCTTTCGCACTTTGGTAATTGATAACCATTGTCTATAAAGTCCTTCAGCCCCTCGATCGCCCAGTTGAGAATCCCACTCAGTTCGTGCGACAGTTTGTCGCGTAGGAATGGGTCTCGGTCTGTCGCTGGTATTGGATTACGGCAGTGAAGGAACTTGAGACGTTCTGCCATGTGTTCGCCTTTGTCGTCGTTGAATACTGGCATATGGTTGGTCGATACCAATATCGTGCCCGAGTATGTATAGGTAAAGTGTTGGATTCCCTTCATCTCTGCATCGACAGGATCACCACCAGTAAGCATCTTGAAGTTCTCTGAGTTGTTGATTGATTCCGGGCCCTGATCTCCGATTAATATTAACCTCTTGCCCCACACTCGACCGAGAGCCCATCTGTCTGTCGCAAGGTCTTTAAAAGATACGTTTGCTATACGGTCGAGTCCGAGCATCTTTTTCCATACGTCTCCGTCCACAGATTTGCCCGTGTTGCCCTCTTCCGAGAACTGAATAAACGCCATTTTTAAGTTGAGCATCGGGAAGTTTGACAGAATAATTCCCGCCTTGATTTTGTCCCAACGTAGCATCTCCTCATCGATGTTTCCGTCCGAGTCACGGCAGAAGTCCGACTTGAATGTGTTCCATGTCGGGGCCTTTGCGCTCGGATCATAGTCGCAATTCAACTGAATGGTCGACAGTACGTTCGGGTCATGCTTCGCTAACGTGAACTCAGGAACACGAATAAGCCCGTTACGCACATTGATATAGTGGCTGTCGGTATCAAGATCGTCGTAAGAGATTCTGTCCGCACTAACCATAAGCAACTCGACTGTGTTTCGAAGTGTATTCGGATTACAGTAAGCAGACGGAATATATCTCTTTACAAGAGCCTCAGCCTCACGGACTGATTTGATTCTGTATACTCCGTTCGCGTACCACAGTAATTGGTCGGAATTCTTCCCGGGATTGTTCACGACTTTGATGTGGTTCTGATCAAGTATCGCATCAGCCAAAAGACCGACGTTTACTTTACACTTATCTCCGACCCAGTACGCATATATTGGCGAAGCATCTGAAACCATGTCGAGCAGACTTTCGCGACTGCCACGTTCTTGCTGGATGTAGTCCGTAACGTCTCCGTGATGGAACGAGGACGGAGTGATTACACGCTGCTTAAAGACGATTCCACGCAGATCTCTCTTTACCTTGTCCGCGAGATCCGCACCAGGAGTGTCCTTGTCTGCTATGATTACAACGTCGTGCACTCCGATGAAATACTTTGCGAAGTCTGCTTTCCAATCGGATGTACCTCCAGCTGTGACCGCGATAAGCCCAAGTCCCTTCATAGTCTCAACGTCTTTCTCACCTTCGACGTAGAACACAGTTCGATTCTCTTCGATAGCTTTGCGAATTGCCGTGACGTTGTACAGTTCGCCATTCAGTCCGCCTTTACCCGTCGTAAACTTACCGTCCACTATTCTGCCGTAACGGATCTCTTTACCTTCGATACCATCACCTTCGTAGCGGAGTTTACTATAAAGATAGTTACCTTCCGCATCGGTATATCTGTACTCGGCCTTGAGATTGATCTGCCATTTTTGCAGAGGTTTTTTCTCTTCTTCCTTTGTCGGAAGTATGTCGCTCCATGTCTTGCCAATCTCCGTAAGGATGTCCGCAGTCTCGCACCCAGCATGGCAGTGCAGAGCAATCTTGTCCTCGATAGGATTATAGGCAATGCTAAGACTGGCCTTCTTATCGTAGTGAGACGGACACTGACAGATGTACTGGTTCGTGCCTGTTCTCTTTACTTTATTGAATGATTGTAGGAATGTATTAATGTTTTCCGCCATCAGACGCCTCTGTCTTTTAGGAACTGTTCCTCTGCTTTTGTCAGCTCGCTCGGTTGAACGTAGTCGAAGTCCCAACCATATCTATCGAGCATCCTTACCATTGATATTTCTTTCGTGGCTTCGTTCTGATTGTCGACGAATATCCACACGTAAGAGAGTATTAAGTCTCGTATATTCTGCTCTTGTAACGAATTGATTCGGAGCAATGGTATCCCCTTCTCAACAGCGATTCGTGTTTTCTCTGCGTCTCCGAGATTTACCTTTACAACGTGAGCTTTGTTTCGCTCGGGCCTATTGCCCAAATCCTTAAAGAACTCTTCATCGTAATGTTCCGCTCCATCGTATTCGATTAGCAACGCTGGTCGTGAATTGGATCCGAACACGGCAGCGTCAAATTTCTTTCGCCTCAGTCCGGTTTCATCAAAGAAGAACTGCATTTGGTATTTAAGCCCAAGCTCTTTAAGGACTTCTTCTATCAGCCTCTCGGGACGCGTGTTGCTTCGCCCCGGAAGATTTATTTCAATACCATATTTGTTAATAGCTTTCATTTATATTCACCTCCTATATTGTGCAATCAGGAGCCGGACGTGTTCGAAGAAACGAAAAAAAGGAGAGATAATTTTTTTATAGTTCCATTGGTAATACGTTTATGTCCGGCCCCTGTTTTGCCGTAGTTATGTCCAATCCACCACGTGCCCGTTCTCGCACTTGGCTCGTCTGTGAAGCCAACCCTCTTCGTGGAATCCTCGTGGGCCGAAGATACCGACCCACGCCCCGCAGATACCACATCGGTAGTAGATGGAACCGCTTGGGCTTTGCTGTGGAATTGGTCTGACTTCGTCCTGATCAAGTTCGTCCCAAGTCATCTGCCACATGGTGTGCCTCCTTTGTAATGCAGTTGGATTAAGTAGTTATACCTACCCGAAACTGTTTATCAGTTCCTTTAGTTCGTTTAGATATCTGCCTTATCCCAACCCTCAATTTCACAGACTATCAAGTCCGTCCTGATGTCCTGCAACAGCTTCAGCTTCATCTGTTCTCTCGCAAGGCGGTTCAATGTCGATACGCAATTCGTGTCGATAATTACCGCCGAACCGACTTTCGCCATTACTCCACCACCTCATTCCGTTCGGTGCGGTCGTTGCACCTTTTATCGGTTTCCATGCCATCACTCCCCTCACTTCCACCCGCAGTCGGGATTTGTCTGTGGTCGTTCCACTTGCTCTGATTTGTAGAAGCATAAGTCAGAACCGATAAATTTATCCATCTGCCACTCCCCTCCAAGCATCAGCCTTATGCAGTGGCTCTTGTCGAGACAGTCCATGCTCAAACTCATGCGTGGCATTAACCCGGACGAAATGAGTCTTGAAAGCGAATCGCTATATCTTCCATAGTTGCCGATCCCGTTCGGATGGACTACATCGCACCAACCGCCTACGCTCCCAACGATCTCGCCGTAGTGGACGAGTATTCCTTTCATGCAGCGGAAACCGCTATCGTGGAGCTCTTCCATCGGCACGAGGATAATGGAATCAAATACAGCCTCTTCGTTGTAGTTTTCAATATTCTGTAACTCTTCAAGAGTATAGTTATTTAAGTCTCTAACCATCACTCGCTCCTTTCGTCTGTTGCTATCCCTTGTGCGTTATACATTGATATATAATTTTCCATTTCATTCGGATTAATAACATTGAATAGGAAGTTTAAAAAGTCCGTGTCAATCTTTGGCTCATATCTGCACTCGCTTGCCGTACAAACCACATAAGTGTAATACTTCCCATCTGATGAAATAGGTGTCTGATATTCGCGCTCAATGTGTTTGCACTTTCTGCATTATTCAACACGTTCAACGTATTTAACGCGTTGGGCGTACTGGCTCTGCGTTGGCTCGGTCTTGCGGTCTGCTCTTGCGATATGGTGGTAGTACATATGCAGACATTTTGGCATTATGTATGCGTTATCTTTCCCGCAGTTTTCTTCGCACCATTTATGCGTAAACTCTTTGTCTGCCATATCATCACAAACCCAGTCGGGATTCATTTCTATAAGCGACTTTTCAAGCCACATTTTGTAATCATCTTCGTATAGCATCACTCGCCCTCTCTTTCTCCGTCAGAGCAATACCCATTGTCATACATTTGGATTTCCCCTCTACAACATATCGGTCTATGCTTGCATTCTCCACAAGTCACGATATCAAGTGACGGTAATGCGTCCACACGCTTATCGACTTCTTGCTCCCATAGCGTATGTTCGCAGTTGCCTTGCAGAAGCCTATCGTTCTTCATATAGCATTTTAGAGCGTAGGTACTAATCCACTTCATTTACTCGCCCTCTCTTTCCGTCTGCCACCATATCTTTGGGCATCTGTCCTTTTCGACAGCCTTCTTGCACGGCTCGGTCTGCAACATACATATATCAATGTCATAGAGCCTTTGCTTATCTTCACAATGGTTTATGATGTACTCTTTATCTACTCCCATTTACTCGCCCTCTCTTTCCAATTTCCGCTCAACGTCCTTTGCCTTGAAGATGGACAGTCTCCACATATCCTCTGTCGGCTTGTTCCGTATGCAACGGCTACACGGATAGCATTTCATGTCGAACACCTCGTAGTAGCAATTGCCACAGCATCTGTCCTCGATCGGCACTCGTTCTTCTAACGTCATGTGTCGCTCCTTTCCGCATATGAGCAGAAGTCATCGGCATTGGTTTTAGGTCTGTGCCAATCGTAAGTCCATGTACTACGAGTACACTTGCCCTCATCTGCTATATAAAAACGGCACTCTCCGCACCTCACCACGCTCACGGCATCGATGGTAGGTGCGTTCTCTATATCTTCAAGTGCTACCCCAAACGCATTTAACCACCCATTTGAGTCAAGGTCTTTTATCGGTAACGCATCTGCATCAATCAGTCTCATTGTTGTCTCCTTCAACTACCTTTGCTCCACAGTTCGGACAGTATCTAAATTTATACTCGTGTACAATCCCGTCATCAAAATCATCTTCGTCAACTCTGTACCACCCTTGCAGATGTATTCCGCACGTGGAGCAGACAAATTGGTCTACGTCAGCATAATCATCGTTCAAGTTGCAACAAATCTTTTCAATGGTTGGTAGTTTTGAAACGTCTATCAAATTCGGTGCAACGTTTTTGCCCTTACTATAACCAGCGTTATAACCTTTTCTGTATTCTTCGCTACTCATTGTCCTCACCTCTCATATCCGCTCCGCATTGTGGGCAAAACTTATACTGTGCATCATGCCCCTCGATAAAGAACCTCACAAATCCGCATTTGTCACATCTGCCTTTGTACGTTCCGTCTGGAGCATCCCACAAATGTATCCACTCTCCCCTCGGTCTGTCTGCCTTGCCCTTCTCGTAGCCTTTTCTATAACCTTCTTGGTATATCATCTGTTCTTGTCTCTCGGTCATCTTTACTCTCCTTCCACCGCCTGTACATCTCTTCCTCTCGGTCATCGGCTTCGCTTGCTATCACCAAACAGGCATAGCCAAGTATGATGAAGAACAGCAGCAGCACCAGCAGTATCGCTATTATCCATTTCATATTTCCACCTTCTTCAGCTCGTCGATCGTGAACGCATACGGGACACCCTTGCGAGACACAACGCCCTCCAATTCGAAGTACGTCCCCCACTGGTGGTAATTGACGACCTTACTCACTTTCTGCACCGTCCCGTCGTAACGCTTAGTGACGTAACTCGGACGTGTAAAGTTCGAGAGCGGATTAAAGTGGATGGCCACCAATGAGCCTTTATGTATTCCGTATCTGTTTGAATAATCAGCCATATATAATCTCCAGTATTCTCTTTCCGGTTTGTCTCTTGTCACAAAACTCGACACGGAGCGGATAGATCCGAGTCCAGTTGTAAAGCACTCTGAATATCTTCTCGCCCCGTATCGAAGTGTGTTTACCCGACCACAGCATCAGGTCGGATATATCCTCAACGTGGATCCATCGGTCTCTGTCCTTGTAACGGTTCTGCTCGACCAGTATCACAAGCGTGGAATTTGCGTTCTGAGCACGTTCTATTTCCCTCTTGAACCGTTGAGCCTCAACCGTGCAATTCTTCGCTAATTCGGCGATATTTTGCTTTCTGTCGATGGATAGATGCGGACGGTTAGCGTCCATGTAGTCACCGAAATCAAGTTTGGCGACTTCGTATCTGATGCCGACTTTGTCAAAGTAGGACAAGACGTGTTGATTCTTCTTTTCTCTTGTATCGGATATTAAGTGTTTGCTCATGGTGTAAATGGATCATCCTCGTCGAACTTTTCCCAAGAGTCTCCACTACTGGAGCTATCCTTCTTTGACCCGCAGAAGTCGAAGTCCTGTACCACTACGGAATACGACTTGCGTTTGTTTCCGTTCTTGTCCTCATACGAGTGGATTTGTCCCTCACCGACCACCATGATCTCGGAGCCTTTGCGGAAGAATTTGTCTATCACCGCTGCACCGCCACCGAACAGGACACAGTCGAAGAAGTCCGCCTCGTCTCCGTAACGTCTGTCTGTCGCAACGGTGAAGTTAACTCTGTCCTTGCTGTCGCCGTTCTTACGTGGAGTCAGTTCCGGGTCTCGGACTAACCTTCCATGAATAATGTGCTTATTGATAAGTCATCACCTCTCTTTCATCTATGCCAGTACCGCTCTGAAGTCGGACGGCTTATATTCTGTGTACTTGTATGGGTCGCAATATTTGCACGTTTTCCACCAATAGTTAGTGGTTGCCTTGTCTGCTGACACCGCCCACGTTTCGCCTACTTTGTGGCCGTTGTGGATGATGTAGAAGTGGAGTTTCTTCTTATTCACGTCACACCTCCGTTTCGTATATCATCGGTTCTGTCAGTATTTTGGTCTCTTTGCAATACTGACACTTACCGCATCTGTTCGGCTCGATGTCTCCGCTCTTGATCAAGTCGAATCTGTCTATCTTCGCCTCGACCACCTTGAGAGCCGTATCGAGCACAGACTGTGGAATCTGAATAACTGCTACATCGGGAATCTTCTCTTTCGTTACCGCTACGATGTAGAACGGAAGTGGAGTCTCTCGTCCCGATGCGATTTGCTCCACTTTCTGATAGATGGCACCTTGTATGTCGTAGTTCCAATATTCCACCCAAGATACTCGACCAAATCCTTCCTTATATAAAGGCTCAAAGTCCTTTACGCATTTAAGGTCGACTATTCTTTCATCGGGCCTGTACACGTCCATCTTGATTTTCCACTGGACACCGAACAGTTCGGCTGTCTTTATGACTTGCTTCTCTCCATCGAGATAGTCCATCATCAACGGCTGGCACTCGACCGCATTGATGCACTTGTTAGCGGTCTCGTATTTTGCGTACAGTTCGCCATTCTTCTTGAACATCGTGTCGCTATGTTCCCCCACGAACTCGTCCATCGTTCCGCTGAAGTATGCGTCCACGTAAGACCCGATCAACAACGAGTCGGTCTCTTCTCGGTGGAACTGGCCTCGAGCCGTAGCCAGTCCGCACGCCTCGCATTTGTCGAACGCTTTGAACTGGCTCACGCTCCAATAGGTCTTGTTTGCATCGGGACTGAAGTAGTTAGAACTCGTCAATTTCGTCATCTTCAAATTCCTCCTCCTCGTCCTCGTCTCGGCTCTGCTCCTCGTAATACTCGTCGAGACACGCTCTCGTGTATTCCGAATCGGTCAACAGACCCGCCTTGTATTCTCCGTAAAGGCTCATGCTTCAGCCTCCTCTCTGTTCAGCTTCTCTGCTAACGCTTCCGCTTCTTTTCGGTACATCCACCGTCCTCGTATCATCGTCTCGCCGTTCGGGTCGGTCTTGTACACTTCGTAAAGCACCTTGACCCCGATGCGTCTTGTCTCTCTAACTTTCCACAGCATCTTCAGCCTCCTTACGCTTCACGGAGCAGTCCCAACACAGAGCCTGTCCGTATTTTGCCTTGCTCATCGTCACGATCTTATTGACCGAGTACGAGCCGTGAGCCGTTATCTTCTTACCGCATCCATCACAGACCACGTCGGTCTCCTTTGGTGGATACGTCCTTATTCGTAATGCGTCCGTAGTTCCACCGAATGCAGTCACTTTGGTCGTGTATATGCTGATGCGTTTCCCCGCCCAGTCCTCGACCTTACTGGAGCCGTATGCCTCCGAGATCGCTTTGGAGTTGGTAGCGTTCAGTATCATCGGCTTATAGTCCTCGACGAAGTGGATCGTCAGCTTGCGTTCTGATCCACGCTCGTTCTTAACGTCATCCCTTGCAGCGTGGTCGATGGTCAGAATCAAGTCCTCGCCATCGGGAACGTCCCACGATCCGAGATAGTTCTTGTCCATGAATTTGCGATAATCGCCTGTTAGTCTCTCGCTCATTCTTCCACCCCCACGATTCTTACTTCGATTGGTTTCGGGTCGTCCCACACCTTACCTTCCTCTGTGTAATGGCTCTCTTGGTACGTTCCGTGCTCCACCGCCATAGATGCGAACTGGAACGCGTCGTCATAGTTTGCAAAGTCAAAACGTTGCCCATCGTATGAGCCCTCAAGTCGTACCCTATACATTCAACTCACCTCCCGCCATAGCCTTTACAAGTGATTCGATTTCCACGTCCTTCAGCCTGAGCTTGAAGTGGAGCCTCTCGATCTGAAGCTGTTTCTCTTTCAGTTCGGTCTCGAGCGATTCCACCTTCGTCTCGAGCCTCGCCTTTTCCTCTTTGTAGTGCCTCTCCAACGATTCGTTGATTGGAGTAGGCTCGTCCTTGTAGCGTCTACCTTCCATTGTGTTCGTTCTCCCTTCTCTCACTTCCGAGCATCATCAGCCCGATTCCGATGATTGCCATCATAAACGGCACCAGTACCGACTCACTGACCACGCAGGTGGACAGGAGCAAAACGATGAATCCTAATCCAAAAAGCATAGTTTTACGTCTCCTTCCTTAATTAGTTCGTAGAGTTTGTCGCAAGCAGCGGTCGTCTTGTAAGTCCTTTTGAATTCTGCATGTTCACAGTTACCCCACTTGCAACGCTTGTCCGGTTCACCGTTTTCCTTGAGCTCGGGACTGAAGTAAGGACATTGAGCGCACACGAAAGTCACCCCGTTGAGTTCCGACGCTTCTGCGACGTTCTCAGGGATAAACTCTCTTACCGTATAGATAATGTGTGCATAATACGGGATATGCTCCGAGACTTTTACCTTTGGATTAAAGGCGTGGAGCTCTCTCAGCTTTTCATTCAGCTTCGCGTCGAAAAGTGATGCCGAGTCCTCGTGGACGGTGGCGAACCGCTCAAATACTGAACTTTTCATAATAAAAAACTCACCTCCTGTTGTTTTCGAGATGAGTTTATAATCGATTAATATGGTAACTTATTACCGTTTTGGCAAGTCCCCTATTCGTTCAAAAGAAATTAACGAAAATTGTGATTTAAGGAATAGTTATGCCAGTTGTTTACGGGAGCCGATTTAGCTCCCTATCGATTATTTACTCATCCCTTCGTCTAATATATACCGTATCAGGAACGATTGCAAGAAAATTAATGGACGTTTATAATATTCGTGGAGGTGCTAACAATGTTATTTGGAAAAAAGAAGAAAAACGAACCAGTTCCCGCACCTGTCGTGGAACAGAAAAAGACCGTTTACGATTTCATTATCAAAGCCCAAGATGAAAAGACCGAAAAGGCTCTCGTTAAGTACCAAAAGTTTTGGACAGACAAAGAGGACAAATATGATGGTATGACGATGAAAGAGTTCAAGGAAGATGGAGATCCGGGAGACAAAGTTTACGAGTATCCCCCACTCGATGTTGACGTAAGGCTCGAGGCGTTTATCGGAGAAGATGGGTCCACCGAGATACGCGGATACATTCTTGATGGTGATGGCGAGATCTACGTCGGTACGGCTGCACAGACGAAAGCGAAGAAGATACTCCGCACACTACAGGGCGAGTCCCCTACCATTACGGGCGAATTGTACGGAGGCAAATATTGGAAGATGGAGGACAGCGGATACGTCAATAATGACTGGTCTGACGAGCTCACTGTCCGAGTCTATCTAACTTACTAAATCACAAGGTATAATCACTCGACCGACCGTAAAAAAATCGCTTAAATCGCAAATTTCGCGGTCGGTTTTTCGTTGGTTTTTTATTCCCACGCAAAAAGACCCGAGCCGATAAAGCCCGGGCCTCTTCACGTGCCTATATTGAGAAAGGAGGTGTACTTGTTCCCTCCTTGAGAGAGGGCTAATGAACAAGCCGGAGCTGGTACGCATCGTTGAGAGGCGTCTCCGGCTCTGCATCATCTATTCCGTTTCGAACCACTCAGGGCGTCCGACCTTGAACTCTGTGAGCCATGATTTAAACATACTCGTCATGTACCAGTTACCGCCCAGTCCCTCAGGTGGTTTCTTGAAGTAGTGCTCTGCGATGGTCAGAATCTCGCTCTCTTCTTTCGGCTTCAGTAGAATCATCAAGAGCAGTTGTGTCCTGAGCCCATCCCTTTCTAACTTGATCAAGGTGGACTGAATCGAGGAATAGTCCTTGTCCTCCGCCCTCTCGTGCTTCTTGTCCACTCGCTCGATTAGGAACTTGATAAACAAGAGCAGATTTCCTCCGCCTAATATCGCAATCAAAATATTCTCTGTCATTTCGTTGCCTCCTTCAGCCTCACTATTGCGAGGACTTTACGAGCGTTTCCGTAAGTGTGGACACCTTTTGCACGCGCCTTGACGCGGTCTGCACTATAATTGTCCCATATGTATGGATTGCCGTTCTTTGTCCACTTGCCCGCGAATATCATAATGTGACCGCCTCCACCGCTCTCGCCTGACTTGTTATCGTCGACCATTACGATGTCCCCGGCTTTAAGTTCGCTCTTTAGGCTCTTAAACGGCTTGTTACCCATATACTTGATGACCATTCTGTCCGATGCCTTGATGGAGCGTTTCCCGTTCGGGCCCCAAATATAAACCTTGCCCGTCCCGTATCCTTTGCCGTTGTTCCACAGATATTCGCCTGACTTCAGATAGCCGAGCCGTTGAAGCACACAAGCGACATAAGTCACACACGTCCCGTACTTCTTCGAACGCTCCACGTTACGTGGTTTCCATAAAGGCCATGAATAGGTGTAGTTCTTCATCCAATGGGCCTGTTCCTGACAAGCATCGAATACCTTGTCCGACAGAGTCTTGGCTTTCGGTTTCAGTAACTCGTTGACCTTCTTCTGTACCGCGTCAGGATCGTAACCGGCCTTCTTCAATTTCGATATACGTTCGTCCCCGTTGCCCCATTTTCCATCGATGACCTCCTGAGCCACCTCGTCGATGGACTTGGTCGGTGTCGGCTTTGGTTTCGGTGCCTTGCTGTTGAGTTTACCGCTCCACACCTTGAGGACGTCGAACTTCATATTGTCCTCGTAGCTTATCCACCCGTTACGGAGCGAGCTGTTTGAGTACGAGTCTTTGACATAGACGTAATGTTTGCCGTTCTTGACCTTGTACCCCACCGAGCAAACAAAATGACCCGATGACGTCCAATGTACGCCTTTCGAGCCACCTCTGCGACTACCCATCAAGTAGATCGCTACACGACCGCCCTTTGCGAGCTCTTTCCAAAGCGGAGCCATAGTCGCGTGTTCCTTGACCTCAGTCATGCCGTAGTGCTTCATCATAGCGGGAATTCCGCTCCAGTACGTCCCGTCACCGTTCGGAGCTGCGAACTGCTTACAGTACGGTTGTATCGTTTTCGGTGTGTACTTCTTGTATTGCTCCATCTCGATGATTGCGTTACAGATAGAGACCTCACCGCACCCGCAGTTCCGCAGATACCACGGCTTCTTCGGATATCCGAGACCGCCCCATCGCGGATCCGTCTGCATATATTTAGTTTTGTTCATCGTCCTCACCGTCCTCGATGTAGTCCAGTCCCTCAACGTCCATCGGCTCGACCTCGTAGAAGTCTTTGCTCGACACTCCGATGATCGCAGCGATAAACAGTCCGATTGCGGATATTGTCGCTCCGATGTTGTCGTAGTACGGAAGTCCCCATATCTTACCGACCGTTAAAACGAGAGTCGCAGAGGCGGGAATTACCACCAATGCGACCCACTTGAGGATGTCGTATGTTTTGTTTGATACTTTCATTTTTTAGTCCTCTCTACTTGCCACGATTGCAAGGCAAGTAATTATCATTCCGCTAAATGCTCCGAGTACGAAGCAGATAAAGTTTGTGAACATTGGCTATTCTCCCACTACATAACTCACAAATCCACTTGCATTTGTGTTACCACTTATTGCACTGCTTCTGTAGTTGTAAAGTTGCACATCACCACTACTGGCTACGGTTAGCCTTATTGACAGAGCCGTACTGCCACTTGATATTGACCCTGTCGGTGCGACTAATACCTGCACTGCACTTTGTGCTGGTCTCCACCCTACTGGCAAGGTAAAGATTGTATTGTTCCCTACCGCCAGTTTTGTAGGATTTAGGATCGCCACCGTGACCACTCCACCACGCTTACTAACAAGAGCAGTGCCAGCAGTGCCTGTTGCCCATGTTGGTGTTATCTCTTGATATTTCAGATCGTCTTGTATCTGCTCTATCGTGCTCTTGCTGTCCTTCTGAATGTCATTAATCCCGAGAGCCTCCGAGAGCGAAATGGATAAGTCTCCGAGCTCCATTTCGTCGTAGCGTTCCTCGAGTACATTCCACACAGTCCGCACGATCTTGAACGTCCCCGAACTCTGATAGTCCGGGAATATGACCTTAATCGTGTCGCAAAGTCCACAGCGTAGCAAATTAGCGAACTGTATATATTCCTCCGTGTCTTGGAGTCTCACAAACGAAACTGTGATGTTCTGCGTCGGGAGATACGGCTGTCCGCTGTTGACTATCGATGCACCCATCGAGTTGACTTGTGCCTTTGTCGGTTGGTTTTCGAACTTCTCCGATACGTCCATCGGTATGCACGAATCGCGACCGCTCGGCGGAAGTCCCAAAGCAGTCTGTTTATCCCCTACTACCGTTGTCGTTCCGTCTGTCCAATACGGAATGATTGACGAATAGCACCCGCTCGAATCGGTCTCGTCAAGATAGTCCATCATATTGACACCGTAACGAATCGCAAAGTCTCGGTATTCGCCACGTTGCGACCACAGTTTGACTTGGAATCTGTCCCACTCGTATTCGCCACCGTAAGCGTCGAGTATCGACCCTTCTACGCCTCCGAGAATAGAACGGACTGATTTCGGTACGCCATCGAACGCACCCACATAGCCGGTGCTCGTTTTGTCTGTCCAGTATGTGAATGGATTCGATGGAGTTGCGTAGTCCTTGAGCCGTGTAAAGGCGTTAGCGAGACTTGATATGTTCGAGCCTGTGACGGCCAAATAGCTCTGTCTGTAGCTGATATGGACACAATGGAACGTGACGATTCCGTCGATTGGCTTTAAATAACCAACAATATCAAACGGCTGGACGTTGCCCGTGTCATCATGTGTGACCGCTACGATCCGACCAATTTGGATGTCGTTGAAGTGTTGTCCTGTTATCGGATATTCAAAGTCGCACTCGTATATACCGTTTCGCTCTTCAGTTACGATACAACTAATGCAGTCACGCAGTCGCCCGAGCCCGTTGCTGATGAACACTGTCTCGCCTTTGTCATAAAGAATAGGTATCATGCCAGCCACCTACACTTTCCACCAACGGGGTACAACCTTAAATTGCGTGATTGTATTATCGTATGTAATGGTATTACCTCCGCTTTGAAACGATGGAAGATCTGATGGAAGTTGCACCGCATTGTTAACCGATATCGGAACACCGCTGTCCTCGTTCCATGCCTCGCCGATGTCTAAATCAATGTATAGCGGATTTCCTGTTGTGGTTCTTGTAGAGTTGCCGTCTATTTCTTTTACTGATAAGCCTTTGCTTATAGACTGTGTGTTTGTGTCGCTAACTGTCACAGAAAAAGTTGCGTCCCCATCATATGCTATGTCTAATTTTGTTTGATAACTGTTACCGTTGACGGTGTAATCAACCGTAGCACTTCCTGTGCAGGATGTGCCTTTCGATAATGATGTGAATCTTGCTTCTGCTTCAAGTGTTCTGTGATTATGAACAATTGCCAATTGAACATTCGCTGAAGTTGTATCAATTTGGACAGATGCATTTAAGTTAGGATACATATACCATGTTACACGTACATCCCCAATGTTATCTCCGTTGTTTAATTTCTGTGCCTCAACAGAAAACGTCTGCGTTAATGGCAACGAACCACCAATTGATATTGTGGTTTGCGGATAAAGCATAACATCTCCAACATACTCACTCACAACTGTTATGGTTTCGCTGTTTATTGATATGTCGCCATACCCCCACACCTGAAGCTGTGGCTTCGCCTCGAACAACGTCGGATTCGTAATCGTGTCGCCATCCTGGACCGAAATCTTATCCTCTCCGGATTTAAGCCATCTCTGAGGCTTACAGTCGAAAACGAGATCGAATTCTCCCGCTTTAAGCAGCGCCGGAGTTACTTCGAGACCACTTTTATAGATCCCCATTCGAAACTCGTTCGGATTATAATCATCCTCGATCCGGCAATAACCGGAACGAGAACAAAGAAAATTCCTCAGCTCTGAAACGGCCTCCGCAAAGTCTGCCTCGGTGTCCGCGTAGATCCCCGCCGGATAAGTGACTTCGATATTCTCGAAACGTCCCTTATCGAGCGCAAGTTGACCGGAACGCCCCGGGATGGAAATCATTTCGACCTCGCGGGCCGGAGCGTTAAAAGTCGCCTCTCCTGATATATATACGCCGTAAGACCTCAGCGATGTCCCGTCGAAGCTGAGCGTCTTAAATATTGCTCCCGTTGGTGTTATTGCCATGCTAACCTCCTCTGATTCGTCTCGCGTATCAGCATCCGCTTCACTTCGTCCGCTACGGCTCGTGGATCTCCCGCTCCGTTGATCACGATATTGATTGTCGTTTCGCCCATGCTCATGTTGTCGAGCTTGTCCCAGAACTTGTTGAGCGGGATTATCGCCTCAGGGCCCGCCTCACCGAACTCGTGGATTGTGTTGCCCGACTGCATCAGCATCCGCTTCGTGATGATTCCACCAAGTGCGTGGCTCGACCAGTTAATGGTAAAGGTCGGGACTTTGACCTTCTTGTCTCCGACTGTCGTTTCTTTAGAGCCAATCGATATCGATGGTAAACTGAAACTGAGAATCTTGCCGAGTTTGAGCGGGAAGTAATCGCTAATCTTATCAACTACTTCTTTGACCTTATCCTTCGCAGATTTAATCGGATCTGTTATCGCTGATTTGATTCCGTCCCAAACGCCTTTTACTTTTTCCTTAAGTGCCGAGAACACACTCGAGACCTTGTCGCGTACCGCATTAACTGCATTAGTCACCCCGCTTTTGATGTTCGTCCATGTAGTTGTGATTTTGGTCTTGATGCCGTTCCATATAGCGATGATAGACGCTTTTAGCTTGTTAAACGTAGCGACGATACTTTTCCATATCTCGATAGCCTTAGCTTTTATCGTGTCCCAATTCTTATAGAGAAGAACACCGACCGCGATTATTCCAGCAACTATCGCTATAATCGGGCCCGCTACGGCTAACGCTCCCGCAATCGCCGGGCCTATCGTAGCCACAAGCGTCATGATAGAACTAATCGCAAATGCGAGTTTTCCGAGTACAAGCAGAACTGGAGCGATTACCGCAACGACACCCGCCACAGTCCCGATTATCGTCAAAACTCTTGGATCTAAGTTCCCGAGCCATTCCGCAAGTCTGCCCACTAAGTCGACCATTTTCTCAAGTGCCGGCGCTAATGTCGCTGCGAGTTGTGACCCGACTTGAGCGATTGCGACCGATCCGATAGCCTTCATAGTGTCGAGCTCGTCGTTGAACTGATTCGCCTTGTCGAGCGTTTCCTGATCAACAAAATCGAGACCGTATTTCGACATCGTTTCGGTTAGATTCTTATACGTTTCGCCCTGGTCCTCGATCAGCGGATTTAATTCGGCTGCGCTCTTTCCCATGAGCTTTTGAGCGAGAGCGTTTCGTTCCGTCTCGTTCTCCATAGTCCCAAGCGCCGCGATTGTATCTTGAAATATAGCGTCGCTGTCTCGGAGATTACCGTCTGCGTCCGTTACCGAAACGCCCAACTTCGCGAATGCTTCCGCTTGAGCCTTTGATCCGTTCGCTGCGTTATACGCATTTGTCGAGAGCTTCTTGTTTGACTTCGCTATAGCTTCGACAGAAACATCAACAAGATCCGCAGCGACTTTATATTTTTGGAGCTCGGTCGTATTAATTCCCGTGACCTTGCTCATCGTGTTTATGTCGTCCGCAGCTTTGCCGGCTTTAAGTGAAACCGCTCCAAGTGAAGCGACGACACCCGCCGCCGCCATCGAGATGCCCTTCATCGCCTCGCCCGCTGCTGTGAGTTTGTTGCCCACGTTCTTGACTTGTTCCGCAGCTGCTCGGAGATTAACGTTCCCGACCTTGCGAAGCTGACCCTCGAAGTTTTTGACCTGATTCTCGGTGATGATGATGTCTCGTTTTAACTTTTGATATTCTTCCGCAGTCGCTTCAATCTCACCCGCATCGATTTTTCTCTGCGTTTCTTTCAACAAATCGAGTCTTGATTTCGTTTCATTGATTTTTTTCGTGAGTAAATCTTGTTTCTGACGCCATAATTCGACATTCGTCGGATTAAATTTAAGTGCCTTGTCGACTTGTCTCAGCTCCGAATCGATTTTTTTCGTGTTATTCTGTATTTGCCTTAAAGCCTTATCGAGTTTTGTCGTATCGCCGTTAAACTCAATCGTGATTCCTTTGATATTTCCCGCCATTGTTGACCTCTATCCAAAGAATAAATTTATATCGTTTTGAGACGCTTTCCTTTTGCGTCCCCTCTTCTCTTCAATCTTTTGAGCCTTCTCCGCGTTTTTCTGCCTCTCGTTATATGCGATCACAAAATCGACCACTTGCCCGAGCTGCATCCTTCGGATATCTTCCACCGTTAAGCCTCGTTCGAGTCCAGCGAGGAGGACGTCGTCGAGCGTGATACATTCATCGGCTGAAGATTTATCTCGCTCTTTGCTTTCTTCAGCCTTTTCAAGTTTTTTGATGATATAAACCCCTTAATAATCAGTTCATAAACAGCCGGGCCCACTACGTCGAGCGGGAATTCCTCAAACTGTCTTACCCATTTCTTCGGCGGCGCGATATCCTCGTCCGCTGCCTTTGCCATCGCCCACGTGACGTTTACGATCACGTCCACGAACTCAACTTGAAACATCGGAAGAAGAATCTCCATCGTTCTGCCTTGTAACGATTCGGCTATATCAGACACGTTTATTTCCGTCTTGCCTGTCTCTGTGATGATTGTCGAAACACCCTCGACCATCGAAGCGATAACCGGCATAAGAGCGGGAACGATGTCCTTCCCGAACTGATCTCTATATTCCATAGTCCACGCAACGTTGTTGTTTAGTCGGACCTCCTGTTTTCCTATCTTGATAACTTTTTCCATTGTTACACCTCCTATAAAAAATAGGACGGGACTAATACAGCCCCGCCCCGTTCTGATTAAGTGGTTGTCTTAAGTGGTTGTTGGAGCCGGAGGATTCGTAAAGAGCGTGCTATATCCCGATGTAGCCTGATTGTATGAGACCATTGAGATGCCCGTCTTGTTGTCTCCTGCGACTGTGACTGCGATTGTCTCCGTTGCCGGTTCGATGCTCTCCTCTGTCGTGCTATACTCGCGTGTTATGCCACCGAGTGAGCAGTTATAAAATATGCATCTGCGGGACTCGCTATCGCCTTCGAGTTGGAACGCGATCCAAACGTTAGGTTTTGTTGCGTTCTTGACAACAGCCAGACCGCCATCGGATGCCTTCTGGATGTATCCGAGGAACTGAGTCTTGAATGTGTCATCGAACTTTGCGACTTCGAGATCACCCTCGAAAGTGCCGCCGGAGTATCCGCTCCAGTAAATCACGTTATCGGCATAGAAGTTGTTTGCCTCACTCTGCTCTTCAGGGCTGAAGGATATGGCTCCCGCCTGATGATAAGGAGTGCCCATTGTGACAGTTCCTGTGGTGCCTACTGAATAAGTTCCGACGTACAGATTCGAGATACCAAATTCGACTTTATTTGCCATTTGTTTCTCCTTAGATGTAGTAATAAATCACGAACACACCCTGATCCTCGATGAAGATGTCCTCGGATTTGTCATATAAATAGCCAGCTCCAAGAAGTGCGTTCTCAATGCTGGCCTCGTTCTGTTCATTTTTCGTTGTGAAGTAATATTCGACCTGATACTGGTTTCGCCTCCAGTAATGTGTGTTATCTGCCTCCATGACGTTCTGACCGTTGCCGATATAAACGATATACGGTGGAGTCTGATTCGTCTTGAAATGCGAATACGCACACGGAAGGCCGGTGCTCTGTAATGTCTGATAAATGCTCATAGTTCGTCCTTTACATTCGTCCGAGTTTCATCTCAATCTGATGAACAAGCTCTTGCTGAGCCCACTCGTAGACTGGCTCGATGTGTTTATGTGCGGAAGCTCGGCCCACGACACCGTGCTTATTTACAACGACATGGCCGTTTTCAAGTAGGTGAGTAAGCTGGTAGTTCTTGCTATTGTGGACTATCCATGTCCCCAAATGTCCGCCACTATGCTTGTCCCGTTTTAACGTCCACGTTGCACTGTAGTTTTTGCCCGTGTTCGTTTTCCACTTAACCGCCTTTAGCCTCTGGACGCACTCTCGACTTATCTCTTTAGCCGCACCCTCATAATCGTCTTGAAGAACGGTGTGGATGTCATCGAGGATGTCATTGATTTGGGCTGTCATGCTTTTAGCCATTGTTACTACCCGTCCCCAGTTCAGAACCTATTAAAGTCGAGCCTCCTGTCGAACTCGTCGAGGCCGTAGTAGGTGCAACATACTTACCGATGCGTTCCTCGCAAATAAGGCTAATCTGGTCCCTTTGTGCTGTCCAATCGGTGCGTATTACGTTGTATGGCTTACCTTCCCACTCAATGAGCTTCTCCCCGTGATAGTCCGCTCTGTTTGTCAGCACGAACGTTATCGTCGGATGAAGGCCAGCCTGAGCCGCATTGTAGAACTCCGCATTGTATACGCCACGAGGCATCACATAGACTTCGTTATCGGTATAAGTGATGACCTCGTTGCCGTATTCGTCGTATGTGGTTATCGGTTCGCCCTTTAGCGTTGCAATAGAGTCATACATCTTACGCCTCCAACCAATCGGTGTATCCTGTGGCTGTTACGAGCTGAGCCTTCTGCTCATCGTATGACATTTTGAGTCGGTCATAGTCCTCAGGGAGTCCGAACGACATCTTGCAGTATGTGATGATTGCCCTTGTCACGATCTCGTCAAGCGTTGACGGGACCTCAACACCGGCAATACCCAAATCAAGCTGTGCCGCCTTTATCAGATCCGTGAGTTCTTCATCATAGGCCGTAGTAGTTATACGCAGCCCCATTTTCACCTTGTCCAGTGTAGCCATAATTACCTCACAACAGGAGCGAGGTTATTCGCCCCGCTCCGCTTTTGCTTTTAGAGTTAACTGATAATTGTCGAAAAATTCCTTTGTGATGACCGTGTGCCCAACGTGTCCGAGCCCGATAGACGGATCTGCGAGTATTTTGTACCCGCATTGTCTCGCCCTCCAGCAGAATGCGATATCCTCACCGCAGTTAGCTATCGGAGTGAACATCTGCCCGAACTTGCTGAACACGGCCACGAAGATCTCCGACTTCATCAGGACACAGCCGAAACCACACGCACCCACCTCGAAGAGTCCGTCCGGTATCTGGTCGAACTCGTCCCAAGTGAATGCGGTCCCGTCCTCGTTCAGTTCCATTGTCTTGAATGCCACTGCCGAGAACGGTGCTGTCCGTCTGTAGTAAATGCCCGTTACGAAGTCCGCTCCGTTGTCGATGTGTTCGAGCATCCTCTTGAGCGTATCCGGATTGAATACCATGTCCGAATCGAACCACATAACAAGGTCCGCCTCATCGAGCAGAGCCTTCTTTGCTATCTGGTCACGGCTGGTATAAATCAAGGAACCGAGATTAAACCAGATCGAAATCTTGGTGTCCTCAATTCCGTATGATGTCAGTGTTGCCAGACTATGCGCGAATTGTGCCGGGAGCTGGTCCATACACGGCACCGCGATCAGAATCTTTCTCATATCAGTCACCTCCTAAAATCTGATACTCGAATTACTTCGTGATCTTAACGAATGCGTTAGGAGCAACAACTCCGAGTGCAACGTACTCACGGCCGAGAACCTCGATGAGATCCTCTTTCTTCTTGCTGAGTTCGTCGAACTTGAAGCTGATTCCGTCACCATTAGGGAAGTTAGCGAGTGCGCCATGTCCGAGGTCGCCAACGATTGCGTATGTCTCGCCGGTTGAAGCAGCAGCAGACGACTTGATTTTGTTGTTGAAGATAACTGGGAGACCTTCGAACGGATCAACCGGGAAGCTGCCAGCATATTCAACAGCCTTGAATGCGCCCCATGTAGCCTTATTCATGATAACTACCGGATTAGCCGCCTCGTCGCTCAGGAGAGCCATAGCAGCTGCGACTGTTCCGAGTGCTGGGTTTGCTGCCTGAAGTTTAGGAACTCCCGGGCAAGTTGTTGTCGAAACTGTTCCGCAAGCCTCGATCTTACCGATGAGTGTGTCAGCTGCCTTCTTAGCGATTCTGTATGTCAGTTCATCGTAGATATATCTCAGGAACTCCTCGCCTCTGAGGTCATATACCTCGTCAGAGATGGAGATCCACTTCTTGATGCTCTGTGGTACGAGTTCAACGATTCCGAGAACGAGTGCCTCTTCGCTTACTGCTGTATCGCCTTCAGCGTGAATTGAAGCCTCTCCGCCGCTGATCTCGAACTGAACCTTAAGGTTTCCTCTGAGATAGCTCTTGCGAACGAGAGACATGATGCCTTCTCTTTCCCATGCGGTTTTTACGATGTCGTAAACGAACTCAGGAACTGCGACTGTGCCGGTTCCGTTTGGAGTTGTGTCATTCTCGGATGTGAGCTTTCTGCACTCCATGTCGTTTCCGCTCTTGATGTACTCAGCATATGCGTTGATGTACTCAGGTGTGTTTCTCATTTCCATTGTGTTGACTTTCCTTTCGTCTTTAACTTCTTCGATGACATCGCCCTGTCCCTTGATGACAGCAGCCATGTCAACTTTTCTCTGCTCGACTTCGAGCTTGATCTGTGCTTTGCGCTCCTCGATTGCTTCCATCTCTGACTGAATAGCGTCCATCGCCTCATTGGTCTCAGCCTTTTCGATCTCGGAAGCAAGCTCTGCGGAACGAGCGTCAATCTGCTCTGCGTCAAGCATCATGATTTCCTCTTTTGTCATTACTGACCTCCATTGAGTTTTGCTCTTGCCAATAACTTGCGACGCCTCAGTTCCAGTGCTTCAGCTTCAAGTCGCTCCGCTTGAATCCGCTCGATCTCTCCGTCGGTCAGACTTCTGACGCTTATTGATGTAGCGTCATTGGCTGGTAAAGAAACCGCAGAAACGTCATAAAGTTTGCGAACCGATGTTATCGTTCTCACGGTGAGGTCTTTGCCATCCGCGTCCTTTGTGTCGAGGATCTCTTCGCCATCAACAGTGAATCCGAAGCTCATCTTGTTCGTATAACCTCCGCGAATCTCTTCGAAAAGCTGGCGTCCCAGCTCGGTACCACCGAGATCCGCTTCTATCAGTAACCCCTTTTCATCGGGAGTGACTGTCAATGTGTTATTGGATATTCTTGCGAATACCCTGCCTTCGTGGTCGTACTGCATAATGACGTCCGACATATCCGTGTTGTCGAACGCTCTCGCATCTACGACCTCGTTAAAACGCCAGTCATCGTTCTCGTACAGCGTGTATGGCTCGTTGAACGTGCTGGCGTATCCTGTGACGATTTTGCTTTCGTCCTGTTCGACCTCTTCATTCTCGGCCGAGCGGATTTCCATCGTCATATCTCTGTATTCTCTATCATTCTTGTCTGCCATCGTTTATGTCCTCCGTTGGTGTCAGCTTTTCGTCCGCTGAATAATACTCGCCTCTGATAACGCGCTGGTCTCCGTTTTCGACCGGCGGGAGGTTCCATATCTCGCGGACATCATTGATACTAAAAATGCCCCGGTCAAGAAGTTGACTCGAGACATTTAACTTATCGTTATTGCTCATATACTGGAGCCGGTTCGCTGTCAGCATAAGCTGTGAACCCTGTGCTCGTTCTCTTTCTGAAAACAATGCCTTTGTTGTGGCCTCGCTGAACTGTATCGCAAACGGCTCGATCGCACCCTCGTAAAATGCGGACCACGAATCGCCATACGCCTTGTTCTGGAGCACGTCCTCATTGACGCCGTAATAGTTATAGACGTTCTCACGGATAGCTTTCATCTGATCCGGGTCTACTGTGTACGGCTTGACGTCTATCTGCTTTATGTCCTTGTAAGTGTTCGGGAACAGCAGAAACCCGCCCGCTTCGGAGTCTGTCGCAAGGTTCTCTTTTGTAAAACGCTTGCGCTCGTTCGCGAGGTCCTCAGGCTTTGCAAAGTTCGCAAGCTGAGCCATGAACCGGAATGTCGATGTGTTCTTGACCGCCTCCTCGATGCCCTGATTTTGAATGTGAATCAGTTTCATCGTGTCCTCGATGGCTGTGTTCGGGTCTCCGAAGAAGTCGCTCTTGTATTGATGCCTTGTCAAAACCGCGCACTTGCGGAACTCGACCGCACCAATCTCACCGTGTGCGAACTGATACCGCAGCCACAGCTCATTGTCGTACTCAAGCAGCGAGCACCGATGCGGGAGAACAGGATACAGACCCGTGATGATCATCCGCTCATCGAATACCGGAACGATAAATGCTGTATTGTTTATATCGAGTATTGTTGACACCCTATAAAGGAACTGGCTCCAAGTTTGCCACTGGTTCGGGCCTTGTCTCAGTTTTGTCTGTAGTGATGGATTTGCTGATCCTATCAGTTCGACTTTCAGCTTTGAAATGTGTCTCGCTCTCGCGTCAATCGCGGCTCTTACGATCTCGCTCTCATAAATAGCACCGCCCCAGCTTGTGAATACCGGGCGGTATGCCGTGAGTGTGCGGAACATTGTATAAGCGTCTTTTAACGCATCCTGTGACTTCTTCGCCTCGTTCGGGCGAAAGATAAAATCGAATAGTGACATTTAATTAACTCCTATTCATTCCTGAGTTGTACCCCTATCTCACCGAACCACTTCTGACGAACGCATAAGGCGTCCGCTAATGCTGCCACACCGTCGATTCGTGCTGTCGGGTGTACTTTTATCAATCGGCCTCGACCCCGTTCGGTGCTGATCTTGACCGCTGCATTCAGCAGGTGCATCTTCAACAAGTCATTGTCTCCGATGTATATCTGACCGTCTTTGATAAGCCCCTCCATTTCCTGAAGGACAGGCCATAAGTTATCTCCCTGAAAAACATCGTCCATTTGAAAGCCCGCGTTCTCGAGGTCTTTCACGAGGTATTGTGCCGAGTATCGGTCATATCCGACTTTGAGCGGATATAGTTCATGCTCGCTCAATAACGATGTGAACCAGTTATAGCAGTCGTGATAGTCGACGAAGTTGTCACCGCTTAAAGACAAAAATCCGCGCTTAACATATGTCCAGTACGGAACGCCATCACGCTCTGTCGCTTCGTCTATCTTTTCGGCTGGCATCCAGAAGTGAGCTATAACATTGAGCAGTCCATTCTTTTCTATGACCGCACACGCACAAGTAAGGTCTGTGGTCTGAGACAAGTCGAGGCCCGCGACACAGTAAGATCCGCGAAGAGACTCGAGATTGATTGCCTCTCCGCTTATAGCCGATACTGATGTAGCCGGGAGCCACGCGAGGCTGGAGTTCTGTTTTATGTTGCAATACTTGCACATAAACTCAGCCTTCTTTGAAAGCGACCCTTCCGCGATTGCGATTTCTTCGAGCATATAATCGACCGAGACCGACACACCGAGGTTCGGATTCGCTTTCCTCAGCTCATCGATGTCGTTCCACTTCTCTATGTCATCAATCATGTAAAGGAACGGCAGCAGCTTTGTCTCTTTTGACTCCCCTAATAAAAAACGAGTCGACCTCTTCATCAACTCGTCATATATTCCGTCTGATATGTAACCGGCTGTGGTGCAACTTAGAAGTATACCCTCGGGTCTTGCACCCATGCCGGATTTCATGACCTCATATTGTTTCAGCCCCGCGTCACCAGCCCACGCAGCGACCTCGTCACATATAGCTAAAGACGGATTGAAGCCATCTGACTTCTTTGCACTGAATGCTATTTTCTTTACTGTGCTGTTAGTGCCCGGAATGGATAGATCTGTCTGCCGGTGTCTTGCCAGCATTGAGTCATCGTGTATTTTGCGATGCTGAGAATCAAGCTCCTTGACTACATCCCGAAGCTCTTGCCACTCAGGATCAAGCGTAGTCATCATCCATATATCGTTGTAGACCAAATCCGCCTGATCGAGCTTCGGTGCGATGCAGAACACTCTCGAACCGAAACCGCCTTCAAGCCTCCATGTGTACTCACCCGATGAAGAGGCGATTTTCGTCTTACCGTTTTTACGTCCGACAAGCAGAACCACCTCTCGGAACTGTCGCTGTCCCTTTGCATCCACAAGACCGTAAATGCAGCTGAAAAAAGCCTTCTGCCACACTTCAAACGTAAGCCGCTCGGGAGCAAGTGGTCCCTCGGTGTGAAAACAATGCGATTCTATCCACTCGATCGCGTCGTTCGCCTTTTTCTGGTCGAAAAAATACTGCTTCGACTCAAGGTCTCGGATAATCTGCTCATACAACAGGCTTATCCATTTGCCTACGGTATAAGTCCCGTTCTTGATGCCCTGATAGTATTTGTATATCCAGTTATCTCCGGCCATTGTGACCCCATTTTTGCCCATCTCAAAACAACTTGACGGTGGTTTGTGTAATTCTAAAGAAGTCGGAGGCCAAGCGGT
>JAZQYD010000061.1:0-6919 GCA_045633405.1 Eubacteriales bacterium
CTTCAGTCACCTACGGTGCCAGCTCCCTCCCGGAGGGAGCCTTTTTTTTAGCCTCACTCAGGGGAGGGAGGTGTCACGAGCATGGCGGGTGACGGAGGGAGCCTGCGTCAGATTTACCTTGTGCATACTCCGACTCACGCGTGCTCCCTCAGTCACCTACGGTGCCAGCTCCCTCCCGGAGGGAGCCTTTTTTTAGCCTCCCTCAGGGGAGGGAGGTGTCGCGAGCATAGCGAGTGACGGAAGGAGCCTGCGTCAGATTTACCTTGTGCATACTCCGACTTACGAACACCTCATCCACCGCTAGCGGTCCCCCTTCCCCCACTGGGGAAGGCTATACGGAAGGAGCCTGCGTCAGATTTGCCTTGTGCTTACTCCGACTCACGCGTGCTCCCTCAGTCACCTACGGTGCCAGCTCCCTCCCGGAGGGAGCCTAAAAAAAGCCTCCCACACGGGAGGCTTCTTCTGTTCACTCTTAATTTTCAATTCATTTTTCACCTGAAAGGTACGCAACAACAAGCTTCGTGACGTAAGAGTAGCTGACCGTGCCGTCCTCGCCGTTTGCCTTCAGGTAGGAGTCGTTCAGCTTATCGCCGATCTCGCCGAGCCTTGAGCCCTCGTATTTTTTGTAGACCTCATAGGAGGCACGGATATCCGCTCTCGCTACGTCGGAAAGCCCTCCTGCGAGCCTTTTATACTCATCGGGGTCGACACGCCTGACGGCTGATGCGAGGTACTCATAGAGGTTGAGGTAGCCCGAATAGCGGATATAATCGTCATCCGAATAGATCGAGACAAGGAAAGCAACGAAGCTCGCCTCGTCCTCTCTCGAGATACCCCTTGCGTGTGCCATTTCGTGTGCGGAGGTGAAGGCGACACAGTAGTCGGGATACTCGACGTTTACGTTTGATTCACCGCTCGGGTAGGTATATATTCCCGTAAGTCCGACACGTGAGAGGAAGGAGGAGAATATGACGGGCTTCACGTATCCTCGGTGTCCCTCGACGTACGGGTAGTCCTCCGAGAGTGCACTGTATCCCTCCGAAAGCCTGCGTGACAGCTCACGCATATTATACGGCATCTCGGTGGCACCGTCATCCGTCTTTATTTTCTCGGCGTACTCGTTGACGGAATCACGCACAAGGTAAGCGACACGGATGAGGTTCTCGCTGACGTACTCATCGGATATATCAAGCGACATTCTGTCGGATATCCTCTCGGTCTTATAGGGGAGTCCCAGTGTGTAGATAAACATTGAAGACAGAAGGGATATTATAGCGAGTATGGACGTTGTATACCGCACGGCACCGCCCTCACGGTGTAGGGCTCTGATGGCAGAAATTACGACAAATACAAGGATAACGGGAGAGGTGAGGATGAACAGCTCGAAGAGCGAGAACGGAAAAACGCCCGTGATGAGGCCGAGAGTCCGCCTTATCGCAAAACCGACGGTCGACACAAGAAAGCCCGCAAGTGCCTCGCTGTATGAGGATATTATATATAAGATTACGCTGATAGCAAATATCGCATAAAGAAATATGGATATCCTTCTCACTTTTCCTGTCCTTTTCATCTCTTCTTCCTTTTGGTTATCTTTACGGTGAGAGCGGTTCTCCACCGCCCTACGAATAAACGAGGATTTTCGCCTTATTGCAAAAACGGGGCGTAATTATTCATTATTCACCATATACCTCTTCCCCTCCCTCACGATCGAGGAGGAGTACACTGCACGGATGGCACGGGTCATCTCTACGACGTCGGAGAGGGCGGCGGTCTCCGAGGCCGAATGCATAGCGAGCTGGGGCACGCCGATGTCGACAGTGGAGAGTCCTACGGTGGTATTGGCTATCGAGCCGAGGGTCGATCCGCCGGGGAGGTCGGCTCTGTTACAGTATTTCTGAGTCTTGACCCCTGCTCTCTCGGTTATAGTCTCGAAGAGGGCGGAGGAAAGTCCGTCGGTCGTATATTTCTGGTTAGCGTTATACTTGATAACAACACCGCCGCCGAGGGTGGGGGAATTCTGTCTGTCCGAGAGCTCGGGGTGGTTCGGGTGGAGGGCGTGTGCATTATCCGCCGAGAGCATAAGGCTGCGGTCGAGCATCGCACGGTAATTCTCTCCGCCTATACGGGAGAGGGTGTGGAGGAGCATATCGGATGCCGCACCCTGCTTAGTCTCAGAGCCTACCTCCTCGTTATCAAAGACGGCGAGGACGGGCACAGAGGAGGTGTCCGAGGAGGTGAGGAACGCCTCAAGAGAAGCGAAGACGCACGCAAGGTCATCTATTCTCGGCGAGAGCACAAGCTCCGACTCAAGTCCGACAAGACGGGGCTCGTCACGGTTATAGAGGAAGAGATCGTGCGAGATGACCTCGCCTCCCGCCTCCCTACCGAGCAGCGATGTGAGATCTCCCTCTCCCACGGTGAGGAGGGGTATGAGGTCGGTCGCAGGGTTGAATTTATAGCCGTCGTTGACCGATCTCGTCAGGTGGATGGCAACGCTCGGGATGACGGCAATATCACGGTCGATATTAAGGAGCCTCTCCTCGACGCCTCCCTCGCACCTTACGATGACTCTGCCCGCCAGTGAGAGGGGTCTATCGAGCCACGAATACATTATCATACCGCCGTATTTCTCGACGTCGAGGCGTGTATATGCCCCCTTCGTCTCGTTATTCATCTTGAGCCTGAAGGCGGGATTATCCGAGTGCGATGCACTTATCATGAAGCCAAAAGCGACCTCTCCGCGTCTCCAAGCGATAATGGAGGTACCGCTCCTCACGGTGAAGAATTTACCGGGCTTGTCACTGATCTGCCCCTCGGCGAGTCTCACGTAGCCCGAGGACTCGAGCCTCCTTGCAATATTATCCACCGTCTGGTATGCAGAGGGGGACGTTTTCAAAAAATTAAAAAGAGCATTTTTCATATTATTCTCCGAAAATTTTTAATTATTATATTTATTTTACTACTATTTAGAAAAAAAGTCAACTTAACTGTTGAAAAATAAACGTCTTTAGGTTAAAATAGATATGAATTTAATTTTCGGAGGAAATAAAATGCTTACTATACCCGAATATAAGGACTGCGAAGCGATCTTCCGCTTCTTTGAGGAAATATCGAGAATCCCTCACGGCTCGGGCAACACGGGTGCGATTGCCGAGTATCTTGTGAATTTTGCAAAGGAAAGGGGACTCGAGTATATCCACGACGAGCACGACAACGTGGTTATCAGAAAGAGTGCGACAGAGGGCTACGAGACACGCCCTGCGGTAGTCATTCAGGGTCACCTCGACATGGTGGCTGAGAAGACTCAGGACTCGGACAAGAATATGCAGACCGACGGACTCGACATCTACCGTGACGGTGACTTTATCCGTGCGAGAGGCACTACCCTCGGAGCAGATGACGGTGTATCCATCGCCTACGCTCTCGCTATTCTTGACAGCGACGACGTTCCCCACCCCGACGTTGAGGCTCTCTTCACCTCTGACGAGGAGATCGGTCTTCTCGGTGCTACCGCAATCTCGGAGGATGCCATCAAGGGACGCATACTCATCAACGTCGACAGCGATGCCGAGGGCATTCTCACGGTAGGCTGTGCGGGAGGCATGAGGAGCGATATCACCCTTCCCATCAGGCGTAGACCCGGGTGGATGTGTAACCTTATTACGGTCGACCTCCACGGCTTCAAGGGCGGACACAGCGGTGTCGAGATCGACAAGGGACGCGTCAACGCCGTCAAGGCTCTCGCTGAGGCACTCGCTCTTATAAATCCCTCTATCGTTTCCCTCTCGGGCGGAAACGCCGACAACGCTATTCCCCGCTCTGTCAGCGTCACCCTCACGGGCACAGACGAGGATGCCGTACGCTCGGCTCTTGACTCGGTGCTTATGAAATACCGTGAGATCGAGCCCGATACCGAGTACACGCTGACTGCCGAGATGAAGCCCGCCTTGCCTCTCACGGATGAGGCATCGGAGAAGGTCATCTCGCTTCTTAACACCCTTCCCTCGGGCGTTATTGCGATGTCCTCTGACATTGAGGGACTTGTTGAGACCTCGCTCAACCTCGGAATTCTCCGCCTCTCGGAGAAGGCACTCGACGTCTCCTTCTCGGTGAGAAGTGCGAAGGGGGACGAGAAAATGAAGCTCGGCGAGAGACTCCGTGCAATTGCGAAGGACTTCGGTGCTGAGTACGGCGAGCGTGGCGGTTATCCTGCGTGGGAGTACAAGCGTGACTCGCACCTCCGTGAGGTCTGTGAGAGAGTCTATGCGAGAGACTACGGACGTGAGCCCCTCGTTATCATCATACACGCAGGTCTTGAGTGCGGAATCCTCTCGGAGAAGTTCCCCGGTCTTGACTGCGTATCGATAGGCCCCGATGCCTACGACATCCACACCACCGAGGAGAGGCTCTCGATCCCCTCCTTCGTGAGAGTTTACGGTTACATTAAGACTATACTTAAGGAGATATAAAAAATGACTAAGACACAGCTTAAGAAATATGCAAGGCTCATTGTTAAGTGCGGCATCAATCTGAAAAGAGGTCAGGAGGTTATGATCACCGCTGAGGTCGATCAGCCCGATTTCGTGAAGACGGTTGTCGAGGAGTGCTACCGTGCAGGTGCGAAGAAGGTTACTGTTGACTTCGGCTATGCCGCTATCGCCGCCCTCCACGCTAAGTATCAGAAGGAGGACACGCTCGGCACGCTTGAGGATTGGGTTGTCGCTAAGTGGGAGAGACAGGCAGAGGTCATCCCCTGCAAGATCTATCTTGTCAGCGAGGATCCCGACGCCCTCGAGGGTATCGATCAGGCGAAGTACGCACGTGCAATGGCAAAGAGATCGAAGATCATCAAGCCCATAAGAGCGAAGATGGAGAACAAGTACCAGTGGTGTATCGCCGCTGTACCCGGCAGAAAGTGGGCTGAGAAGATATTCCCCGGTGTTCGTCCCGCTACTGCTGAGAGGATGCTCTGGGATGCCATCCTCGAGTGCTCGAGAGTTGATGACGATCCCATTGCGGCGTGGGATAAGCACAACGCCGACCTCGCCAAGAGATGCGAGTACTTAAACTCCCTTTCTATAAGAAAGCTTCACTTCAAGGCATCTAACGGCACCGACCTCAACGTTGGTCTGAATCCCGAGATTCTCTTCATGGGAGGCGGTGAGCACGCACTCGGCTCGGGCATCTACTTCAACCCCAACATTCCCTCCGAGGAGGTATTCACCTCTCCCGTAAAGGGCGAGGCTGAGGGTATCGTATACTCATCCCGTCCCCTTGTGTGCGGAGGCGTGCTCGTTGAGAACTTCTACGTTAAGTTCGAGGGCGGACGTGCCGTCGAGATCGGAGCTGAGAAGAATGCGGATGCTCTCCGTGAGCTCATCAAGATGGACGAGGGTGCTCCCTATCTCGGCGAGTGTGCACTCGTTCCCTACTCCTCTCCCATAAGACGCACCGAGCTTCTCTTCTACAACACTCTCTTCGATGAGAATGCGGCGTGCCATCTTGCACTCGGCAGAGGATTTACCAACCTTCTTCGCGGATATGAGAATCTCACCGAGGAGGAGTGCCACGCTAAGGGTATCAACGACTCCATCGTCCATGAGGACTTCATGATCGGTACTGCCGATATGACTATCACCGCTACCTGCGAGGACGGACGTGAGGTTAAGCTCTTCGATGGCGGAGAGTGGGCATTTTGATACACGGGATGAGGATTTACCGAAAATATGAGACTGATTATTATAAGACACGGCGACCCCGACTACGCAAACGATACCCTCACCGAGAAGGGCTGGCGTGAGGCGAAGCTCCTCGCTAAAAGGATGGCGAAGGAGAGGGTCGATGCGATGTACGTTTCCTCTCTCGGCAGAGCAAGAGACACCGCCAGCTTCACCGAGGAGGCACTCGGAATGAAGGCTGAGGTATGCGAATGGCTCCGTGAATTTTCCTATGCGACGGTCGATCTCCCCTACAAGAAGGGGGCTATCTGCTGGGATCTGCTCCCCGCCTTCGCCAACACCTGCGAGGGTATATACTCAATTGACGGCTGGCGTGATATGCCCTTCATCAAGGAGTCGGGGCTTCTCTCTCACTTCGATAGAGTAATAGCGGAGCTCGACGGACTCCTCGCACGCCACGGCTACGAGCGTGACGGATATATGTACCGTGTGAGAGAATCGAGCCACAAGACTCTGGTGCTCGTCTGCCACTACGGCGTGACGGCGGTGCTCCTCTCGAGGATGTTAAACTGCTCGCCCTTCTCCATCTGGCAGAATGCCGTCACCCTCCCCACCTCTGTGACCGAGCTGACTACCGAGGAGCGAGAGGACGGAATCGCATCCTTCCGTATGTCGAAGATGGGAGATACCTCGCACCTGTACGTAGACGATGAGCCCGACTCCTTCTCAGCCCGCTTCTGCGAGTGCTATAAGGACGATACAAGGCATACCTGAGTCCCGCTTCTCTGTGCTACAAGGACGGTATGAGGTATACCCTAGCCTAGCTTCTCTTGCTGTAAGGACGGTATGAGGTATACCTGAGCCCCGCACAAGGTGCAAAACCGCCAAAATCAGCACAAAATGTAAAGAAATATATACAAAAAGACTATCCGACGAGGATAGTCTTTTCTTTCGCCTACGGCGTAAGATAGCGAAGCGGAAGATAAAAATAGGCTCCCTCCGGGAGGGAGCTGGCACCGTAGGTGACTGAAGGAGCACGCGTGAGTCGGAGTATGCACAAGGTAAATCTGACGCAGGCTCCTTCCGTCACTCGCTATGCTCGCGACACCTCCCTCTCGGAGGGAGGCTTTTTTATGCTCCCTCCGTATAGCCTTCCCCAGTGGGGGAAGGGGGACCGCTTGCGGTGGATGAGGTGTTCGTAGGTTTAGGCTCCCTCCGGGAGGGAGCTGGCACCGCAGGTG
>JAZQYD010000062.1:0-12589 GCA_045633405.1 Eubacteriales bacterium
CGTTACCGTGTTCCCGAGGCTACTCCTCTTAAGGGCTCGGATAACTATATCACTAACTTCGTTAAGAAGGACCTCGCAGTATACCTTCCCTTCGACGGTGACACCACTGAGCTTGTAAACGGCTCTTCCGTTGACTCCTACGGTAAGATCACTTATCAGGACGGTTACTTCGGCAAGGGTGTTCAGCTTGAGGACGGACACCTTAACGTACACGCTAACTTCGCTCCCGGTACGAATAGCTTCACTATCTCTACATGGGCTAAATTCGCGACACCTACCAACGGTATCAGCCCGATGATCTCTACCAGGACATGGGGCGGCTCATCCAACGGCTTCGTATTCGGTACGGGTAGATACGCATCCGTCGAAAGACAGGATCACTACGGTGCAGTTGCATTCGGTAACGGCTCTACGAGTGTCTCCTACAAGGGCGGTGCAAATTGCCCCGAGCTTGCATTCCCCTCCGACTACATCTACGGCTGGATGCACCTTATGATCACTGTTGATAAGGACAGAGGTCTTGTTACCGTATCCTACGACTTTAACGAGTCCTACGTTATAGATATGCCCGAGTCTATTATCAACGGCGACCTTACCGGTATCGTTGATTACATCACTCTCGGTCAGGACACCTCGGGTGCTTACAGTACTAAGAGCGGTGTTGCATTCGACGAGTTCATGATCTTCTACGGTGCTCTTGACAGAAATGACGTTGAGGGTCTTAAGGCATACTACGGTGTTGATTCCTCCGCTTCCGACGAGGTTACCGCACTTGATAAGCTTAACCCCGACGTATTCTTCGAGTTCGACGGAGTCACCAAGAACGAGGGTACCCTCGACACCGGCGTAACCAAGTACGGTACTCTTGAGTACGGCGAGGGCGTAAGAGGTAATGCACTTTACCTTGACGGTAACGATTACTTCACTCTTGATGACGTTAAGTTCGGAACCGAGAGCTTCTCCTTCGCTACCTGGATATATCCCACCGACGTTGCATTCCGCACGGGCTACCGTCTTCCCATCTTCTCGACTACCGAGGGCGACAGCCGCGGTAAGCTCGGAATTAACGTATTCCTTAACACCGAGCACGGTAACATTATGGTTACTATGGGTGACGGCGACCACGGTATGCAGCTAACCACCTCGACACTCTTCAAGCCTACCTATAAGCCTTCCTCAAGAACTCAGGAGGAGCATGACGCAATGTATGCTGACTATCCTGATCACGAGGAGTTCGCTAACCAGTGGTATCACCTTGTAGTTATCTTCGACAGAGATACCAAGACGCTTAAGATCTACCTCAACTTCGAGGAGTTAGTAAATACAAGCATGGTTTACATGAGTGGAAAGAACGGTACTCTTCCCGAGACACTCTCTCCCGACAACTATCCTCTTACCGTTGGACAGAGCGGTGTCAAGAGAGAGACTACTCCTAAATTCTACCTTGACGATACCATGATCTTCAAGAGAGCACTTACAGGTGCTGAGCTCTACAAGATCGAGAGCTTCTATAAGAATCCTCTTTCCGATTACGTTGATAAGACACCCGTTATTGACCTCGGCTTTAATTACGACTTCGAGAATAAGGGCACCTATGACGGCGGTATCGAGGTTGAGGGCACAGTGCCCTTCGTTAACGGTTACTCAGGCGGAGCTGCAAAGTTTGTGAAGGACGGCGGCGGATCTATTGATCTTCAGGATCTCGAGCTTGGTAAGAATGCTATGACCGTATCTATGTGGTATAACACCGAGAACGTAAGCTACGCAGCAGGAGGCAGACCCTACCGTTCTAACCTCTTCGCTACCGCTTACAAGGCTAACTCGGATTATCAGGGTATCCATATAGACTTCAGCCGTGAGTATAACTGTGTCTTTATTCATACTCAGAATAATTCTAACTCTGCACGCGGTTACGTTAAGGGACTTTTCAATGAGACGGTACAGAATAACACGTGGGTACATATCACGGTTGTTATCAATCCCAATCCCACGGACGGTGAGAGAACTGTTAGAGTATTCCTTAACTTCAAGGAAGTCGAGTATGGAGATTGGCAGCCTGAGAACTTCGATAAGAACGTATTTGACGGCGGCGAGGGCTTCACTCCTCACATCGGTGCCGACGGTCAGGGTAACCTCGATTACACCGCTAACGGACTTATCGACGAGTTCTTGATGTTCGACACTGCACTTACCGCAGAGGAAATCTCGAAGCTTGGTGAGTACTACGCACAGTAATATCGGTCGGTATTACTGAATATACCACACGTAAGACGGAAAGGTATAACACACTATACCTTGAAGACAAGGAACGTGCAAAGACGGACGAGAAAATCTCGTCCGTCTTTGGTTTTAATAAGAAACTGCTTTATCGAAGGTGCCCGAAGGGGAGCCTTTTTTGTTTTTTAGTCGAAGGCGGATGGTTGTTTGTTTCTTCTTTTCCTTGTAGGGCGGGAGCATAAAAAGCCTCCCTCCGTATAGGCTCCCTCCGGGAGGGAGCTGGCACCGCAGGTGACTGAGGGAGCACGCGTGAGTCGGAGTAAGCACAAAGTAAATCTGACGCAGGCTCCTTCCGTCACTCGCTATGCTCGCGACACCTCCCTCTCGGAGGGAGGCTTTTTTTAGGCTCCCTCCGTATAGCCTTCCCCAGTGGGGGAAGGGGGACCGCTTGCGGTGGATGAGGTGTTCGTAGGTTTAGCCCCCTCCGGGAGGGGGCCTTGTTATCTTTTTCCTCCCTGCAACACCTCATCCTCTGCGGGCCTTTTACCCTCTATCCGTGTCAAATTTTATCAAAATATTTTGTAGAAATTCTTGACTTTTTATTTTTACGCGTGTTATAATAAGATGATGTAATATTTCTTTTTGCCGTAAAGTATACTTAACACGGCGAAAAGTAACGAATTGGGAGGTAAAATGGGAAAGGGTATATACACCTACTACAAAGAACGCCTGATCGAGATCGGCGGTAATAACAAGTGCCTCTACCTCAAGAACGTCTCACGCAAAAACACCTATGACTTAGGAAGGATCTTCGAGGGACGTGACGAAAAGATAGCGGAGTTCGTCGACTTTCTTTGGTCGGGCAAAACGAATGCCTTTACGATAATTGATAAATCAGAGAAAAAAGATATACTGAGAAACCTTGATGCGAAGAATGCGTCCCCGAGAGTCGATCTCGGTCTTGTCGAGACTGCCGAGACGAAGAAGCGTGACAAGGCACGCACGGAGGCTGAGAACCGTCTTTTCGATGCAGAGATCGAGAGGATCAAGGAGCTCAAGCGTGAGGTCGAGGAGATCGAGCACGAGACGGGAAGATACGAGCTTTTCATCGGCTATCCCTTCGTTTTCGGATGCATTCCTCAGGGACAGAAGAAGACGCTTATCAAGGCACCCCTTCTCCTCTTCCCCGTCAAGATTGACGTCACCGACGACACCACCGTGGAGATCACTCCCTACGGTCAGGAGAAGATACATATCAACCACGCACTAGTATATGCGTACGCACAGTCGAAGAAGCTGAACATCGAGAAGCTCGAGCTTGAGTACGATACTCTTTCAGAGAAATTCTCATCCATCGGCGACGTTGTCGAGTACCTTCTCGGCGAGCGTGTCAAGATCGACTGTCAGCCCTCGAAGAACGTCTTCGCATACTCGAAGTTCAAGGAGCCCGAGACGAAGCCCGGACTCGCCGTGCGTTATGCGGCTATCATGGGTCGCTTCCCGCTCTCGAATTCTATCTATAACGACTACACCCTTCTCGAGAAGAAGAGCCTCACAAACGATGCGGTAAGCGAGCTTTTACGCACGGGCGGTGAGAAGAAGAGAAGGAAGAAGGCTCTGCGTGCGAAGAGAAAGGCACGCCGTGATCTGACTCCGAGAAGCTACACGGTCAAGATGCTCGACTACGCACAGTCCGAGGTTGTCCGCCGTGTTGACGAGTGCGGAAACATGGTTATCTACGGCCCTCCCGGTACGGGTAAATCGCAGACGATAGTTAACGTAATCACAGACGCCATCTGCAAGCATAAGAGGGTGCTTGTCGTCTCGCAGAAGAAGGCAGCTCTTGACGTTGTATTCAACCGTCTCGGCCCTCTTAACGAGAAGGCAATGTACGTCAACGACGAGGGCAAGCAGAAGAGAGCGTTCTACGAAAGATGCCTTATGGCACACACTCGGGAGATGGACTCTCAGGGTCAGGGGCTCGACGAGCTCGAGCGTAAATACGATGAGATCGAGGCGAAGGTCAGCGAGGCTACACGCAAGCTTGACACCATCTACTCCGCCCTCAATACTCCCCGTGCCTTCGGCATCTCCCTCTCCGAGATGTATTCCTCGAGCTACAATCTTCCGAAGAATTCTGCGGAATACGGCGTATACCTCCGTATGCTCGAGCACCCCGAGATAATGTCGATGTCCTTCGGACAGCTCGATGAGTCGCTCTTCGCCATCCGTTCGATGAACCTCTCCGAGATGTACTACAAGCTTCTTCAGGAGAAGGAGAAGAATCCCCTTATCGACCAGATGCAGCCCGATCTCGATATCCGCACCCTCTCTGAGGTCAAGGGTATCCTTGAGGATATCTCGAAGTCCAAGAAGGGCTTATTCAACATATCGAAATACACCTATTACAGACAAGTGCTCGCATACTACCCCACCCTTCGCTCGGACGAGGCTGTCGACGAGATAGTCCGCCTTGAGTGCAAGCTTGAGGGTTCAAGGAAGAACTTCAAGAGGATAAGAGAGGGCTTCATGGAGACGCTTGACGCAGTTGATGCGTACGTCAGGGAGTATGAGTGCTTGAAGAGAGTGCTCACTTCCGACGGCTATCTTGCCGTAATTGACAACGTCCTCCGTGGAAACACCTCGTATCTCAAGCTGGTTTACGAAGCACTTGACAACTACATAAGGGCACGTGACGTGACCAACATCCTTCTGTCGCTCGACGAGGATAAGCAGGCGATACTCAACTTCGCCTACACCGAGTGCAAGAGCTATCAGAGCTATCAGGACATCCTTGAGAAATTGCTTGTGATAAGGATTTACCACGAGGTTCTCGAGTGTGAGAAGAATTACAGCTCCGAGCTTGCCCACCTTGTCGACTATGCCGACACCACCTCTATGATCTACCGACTGAAGGAGTCACAGCTTGAGGTAGCGGAGAAGCTCGCCGCGGGCAGAAACAGCATCGATTATTCGAAGATATATAACGAGGCTGAGAACAACAAGGACTTCCTCTATCAGATATCGAAGAAGCAGAAATACTGGCCCATCAGGAAGACTATGGAGGTCTACGGACAGTTCGTCCTCTCGCTCTTCCCATGCTGGCTCCTCTCGCCCGAGAACGTATCCTGCCTCCTTCCGCTTGAGAAGAACCTCTTCGACATCGTTATCTTCGACGAGGCATCTCAGGTATTCATTGAGAGCACCATCCCCACCATCTACCGAGGAAAGTCGATCGTGGTAGCGGGAGATGATAAGCAGCTCCGTCCATCCGCCACCTTCGTCAAGAGGTATCTCGGTGCAGATCCCGAGGGCGAGGACGATTACTCGAAGCAGGCGGCTCTCGAGGTTGACAGCCTTCTCGACCTTGCGGTAGCGAGATACGAGAGCTCTAACCTCATCTACCATTACCGTTCACGTAAGCGTGAGCTTATCGACTTCTCGAACAGTGCCTTCTATTCCTCCTCCCTTGCCATAGCACCCAACATCTCGAAGAGCCCGAAGGATAGACCCATCGAGAGATACAAGGTAGCGGGCAAGTGGATCGACAGACGCAACGTCGAGGAGGCGAAGCGTGTCACCGAGATACTTAAGAATATCTTCAAGACAAGGAAGAACAACGAGTCCATCGGTATCATCACCTTCAACGCAGATCAGCAGGCGTGCATCGCCGACACGATCGACAAGGAGGCCTCCCGTGATCCCGAGCTCCGCTCTGCCCTTCTGCACGAGAGAGGACGTATCGAGAACGGAGAGGACGTAAGCCTCTTCATCAAGAACCTCGAGAACGTGCAGGGTGATGAGCGTGACGTCATCATCTTCTCTATCGGCTATGCCGAGAATGAGCAGGGACGTGTCTACACCTCCTTCGGCTCGCTTTCACAGGAGGGCGGCGAGAACCGTCTTAACGTAGCGATAACGAGAGCTAAGTCCAAGATCATAGTAGTAACGAGCATTGAGCCCGAGGAGTTGAAGGTTGAGTCCTCGAAGCACCTGGGCCCGAAGCTGCTTCAGAAGTACCTCATGTACGCGAGAGCGGTAGCGGCGGGTAAGACCGATGAGGTCTCGGCTATTCTGCGTGATCTCGGACACACAGAGACGAAGCCCGTGAGGGGTATCTCGGGTATGCTGTCGGTTGAGGAGCAGATCAAGGAGAGGCTTGAGAAGCAGGGCTACACCGTTGAGCTCTCGCTCGGAGACGAGAAGAACCGCATCTCCCTTGCGGTATACGATAAGGAGTCTGACAGATACCTTCTCGGTATCGAGCTTGACAGTGATGCATTTGCTGCCTCGACCTCCTCTATGGAGCGTGACGTATACAAGCCGAGGTTCCTCGAGGCGAGGGGCTGGAGCATTATGCGTGTATGGTGCCGTGACTGGTGGCTCTCTCCGACGAGAGTTATCAAGAGCATCACGAACGCCATCGAGAAAAACCTCGGTGCAAAATAAAAATTAAAATAACACTTGATTTGTTCACACTTTCGGTCTATAATAGACTAAGTATGATTTTTGTCGAAAGGATTTATTAGAAAATGTTTACTTCAGCACATCTTTTGGCCGGCGAGGCAGTTCCTCTTCTCGGTCTGTTTCTTGTAATCATCGTATTCTATCTCTTCATGATCCGTCCTCAGAAGAATCAGCAGCGTCGTGACGCAGAGATGCGTGATGCTCTCATGGTAGGCGATGAGGTTACCACCATCGGCGGCATTATCGGTAAGGTTATCTCCATCAAGGAGGAGACCTTCGTTCTCGAGACCACTAAGGCTAAGACCAGAATCCGTTTTCTTAAGGGAGCGATCAGATCGGTTGACGTTAAGATCTCCGATCTTGCGAATGCTCAGGCGGCGGAGAATGCTGATGCACAGCCCACCGAAACCGAGAATACCGAGAATAAATAAAAAATAGTCATATCGACCCGAGCGTGTGAATAGGCTTCATATAGAGAGGCTTATATGCACGCTCGTTTTATTTTTCTGTTTGGAGAACGTATGAAAAGACGCAGACTAAAATTCACCCCTTCCCCCGCACTCCTCATGCTTGGAGGTGCTCTGTTTATCCTTTCTTTATTTTTCGTATTCTCGTTTCTTTTAGCACTCATCACCTTCGGAATGAAGGATCCCGTGGGGCTGACGGGGCTCTCCTCTACGGTCGCACTCGCCCTCTCGGGTGCCGTGGGAGGTGCCGTTATTTCCCGTCTTGCAGATGAGAGAGGAGCTCTTCTCTCGGTGCTCGCATCCCTTATTCTCTCGGCGGTCTTCATCATATTGGGAGCCGTCATCCCGAGTGGCAGAGTGAGCATCGCTACCGCCTCGAGCCTATCTCTTTTGACGGTGGCGTCGGCACTCGGTGCGTTTCTTTTAAGACCCCGTAAAAGACGCAGACACTGATTTTCAACACGGATGTTGATAATTTTCGGTAAAATGTTGATAAGTCGTGCTTTTTGCCCCGAAATCAGGACATTTCCGAGATTTTTTTGTCCGCCCATTGTCCGCCCCTTGTCCACAGATTTAACTTATTAATTGATAATAATACTTACTTACTATCCTTTCATAAGAGAGAGGAGGAAAAATGTCCGCTTTTTATTTCTCTCTAGAGCTTTCCGTCCTCCTCTATCCATTTTTTGACGGTTTCATAGTGGTTTTTCGGCCCGACAGTCCGATCGTTTCTCGATTTGTGGATAAGAGCCTCGAGCCTCGATATATAGTCGGTAAGCTTGTCCTCGCTCACAAGCTCCGCCAGATGATCCGTCTGCTTTGCTGTCATCGTTACCAGCCCATCCCGACCTAGCCTGACGTACTTGTATTCGGGTTGAATGTCGGGTCTTTTTTCGTAGATATATGAGAGGACGTCTCCGTCACGCTCCGGCATCCCCTCGAAATACCTTCGCTCCCTCTGCTCACGGAATATCCCGACACTCGCCATCACTACCTCCATATCAAGCGAACCATCCTCCCTGAGTGGCGGTATGCCCGTTTCTCTCACCCTCATTGCACGCTCTCTTATGAGAGCCTTTTTCTTTTCCTCGTCCGGAAGCACCGTATCCTCCGCTACCTTCTCCTCCTCGTCAGGCAGTACGGCTATGTACCCGACCCTTCCGTCCGACTCCGCCCTCTCGATAAGCCCCCTCTCACATAGCAGAACAAGAGCACGCCTCACAGATCTATCCGAGATGCCCTGTGCCTTTGCAATATAGCTCTGCGATGCGTAGCATATGCTCCCCGCCTCCGAGAAAGCGAGTATCACCGAGTAGACACCCTTCGCCGACCTCGGCAGCGAGAGAGCTCGAAGACCCCTTTCCTTTTTCTTGTTTTCTCCTTTCTTCATTCTATCCTCCTACTCTTTCTTACCTATATTATATAAGAGAATATTATATCTGTAAGTATCAACCGCTTCCAAATAATAGGGATGAAAAGCGAGGTTTCTTGTGCAACATCACCAAAAAACAATATAAAAAACCCCTCCTTCCCGAGGGGTAAAAGTGGCAAAAACCCAGACGCCGCAAGGGATTTTCCGAGTTTTCAACTAAATTTTGTTGTGTCTCTTTGGGTGTAGCATAATTGTCTTCCCGTATAGCCTCCCTCAAGGGAGGGAGGCTATTTTTAGGCTCCCTCCGGGAGGGAGCTGGCACCGTAGGTGACTGAGGGAGCACGCGTAGGTCAAAGTAAGCACAAAGTAAATCTAACGCAGGCTCCTTCCGTCACTCGCTATGCTCGTGACACCTCCCTCCCCTACGGGAGGCTATTTTTAGGCTCCCTCCGGGAGGGAGCTGGCACCGTAGGTGACTGAGGGAGCACGCGTAAGTCAGAGTAAGCACAAAGTAAATCTAACGCAGGCTCCTTCCGTCACTCGCTATGCTCGTGACACCTCCCTCTCGGAGGGAGGCTAAACGGGGAGCCTACAATATTCATAACGTCCGTGGCGTACCGTCATTTATTCTCCGCCAAAAACAGAAAAACCGCCCGAGTGGGCGGTTTTATAATTCCTTACTTTATCCCAAGGAGCTCCATATAGTAAGGCAGTGACTCCTCGAAGTTCACGCCGTAGAAGCGGTGGTTCTCGTCGGCTAGGGTCTTCCTCATACAGTCGAGGGTGAAATCTACTGCGATGCGGAGCGAGTCCTCATAGGAGAAGCCTCTCATACGTGCACCGACAACTGCGGAGGCGAAGGTATCGCCCGTACCGTGGAAGGCGGCATCGAGTCTCTCGTTCTTGTAGAAGTAGTAGCTGTCCTTCACGCTGTCGTACATATACACGCCGATCTCGGAGGGGTTGAAGCCTATTCCCGTGAGGGCGGCACGCTTAGCACCGAGGGCGGTGAGCTTCTTCAGAACGTCTCTTATGTACTCCTCATCGTAGTTCGGGTTGTAGGGGATATCCAGCATGAATGCCGCCTCGGTGATATTAGGGATAATGAGGTCGGCTCTCGCAGTGAGCTTCGCCATAGAAGCGGCAAACTCGGGTGTGAAGCCGTGATAGAGCTTTCCGTTATCCGCCATAACGGGGTCGATGATGACGTCGGCATTCGCACCGAAGCGGGTGATAAAATCATCCACAAGCTTAAGCTGGCGGTGTGAGCCGAGGTAGCCCGTGTAGATGGCATCGAAATCAATTCCGAGCCTCTGCCAAGCATCCGAGATGGGCTCGATCTCATCGGTAAGATCACGGAAGGTGAACTCCGAAAATGCGGTGTGCGTCGAAAGGACGGCGGTGGGCAATATACCTGCCTCAACTCCTGCCGCAGATATTATGGGAAGTGCTACGGTGAGCGAGCATTTTCCTACGCAGGATACGTCCTGGATCGTCATTATTCTTTTCATTTCTCTATCCCCTTTTTTCTTTTATACACAAGATTTTACACATTTTTTATATGAATGTCAAGTATCTTCAAAAAAATATTACATTATTTTAGCAAAACTCTGCCTCCTATGCGGGTGAGCTTCGTTATCGGCGACTCATATCCGCGAAGCACGGTCTCGGCGGAGGCTATCTCGGACACCCCCTCTGCAAGAAGGGCGGTGATAAGGAGTGCCGCACCTCCTCTTAAGTCGGGGGCTACGGTCTTCGCCGCTGTCGGGCGGTGCGGATAAATGATGGCGTAGGAGTCACGGACGTCACTCCTTATCCCTGCACGGGATAGCTCGGAGAGATAGCCGAAGCGTCCTCGCCACACCTCCTCACGGACAACTCCTCCCGCACTCATAGCGATGAGGGGAACGGTTGGCGGCCCGAGGTCGGTCGGAAAGCCGGGGTGGGGCGAGGTTGTGATCTCTACGGGATAGACGGGAGGCGAGTCCATATATATCCCACCGTCACGGTAGCTGATGCGAGCCCCTGCCGACGTAAGAGGCTCAAGGAAGGGTGCGAGGCTCTCCTTCCCTATTCCCGTGACACCTATCCCGCCTCCCGTCATTCCCGAGAGCGAGAGATACGTGCCTGCCTCGATGACGTCGGGCGGTATTTTCACCTCACCGCCGCCGAGGCACGAGCCGAGCACACGTATTTCCCCGCCCTCCCTCTCGATGACGGCACCTGCCGACGTGAGGTATTCTGTCAGCGTATCGATATGGCTCTCACGTGCCCCGCCCCGAATGAGCGTCTCACCCTCTGCGGATGCCGCCATTATGAGGGCATTCACGGTTGCTCCGACACTGGGTAGGCGGAGGTCTATCTCGGCACCGTGCAGCTTCTCTGCCGTGAGGACTCCTCCGGAGAGCGAGGCACCGAGCCTCTCTGCCGATAAAATATGCAGATCGATCGGGCGGTCGGAGAAATTACACCCTCCGTACTCACCGAGAGTCACCCGACCGAAGCGAGCGAGGCACGCACCGATAAGATAGGTAGATGCTCTGAGGCGTGACGTCAGCTCTGCGGAGGGCTCACACGGACGGACGTCTCTTGTGTCGATATACGTAACGTCACCGAGCCTCGTTACACGTGCACCGAAGGCGGATATGATCGAAAGTGCACACTCTACGTCAAGAATACGTGGAAGCCCCGTAATATTTGACACGCCCCTTGTCGTAAGGCTCGCAAAAATGACGGGGAGGGATGCGTTCTTCGACCCTGAGACCTCGACCGTGCCCGAGAGCGGATGTCCGCCCTTAACAATAAAAGTACCCATATTTTTCTCCCGAAGATAAGATATTACATCTTATTCAGGAATACGGATGAGAGTTACAAGGACGTATTTTTAATATTTCCTCTTGCACTCTCCCGTCTTGTGTGCTATACTTAGTGATATAGAAAATTTTATGAGGTAAAAATTATGAAGCTTTTTTCTAAAATACTAATTTCGGCACTTCTTATTTTCGCACTTATGCTCACCACGGCATGCGGCTCGGGAGGCGACGGAAAGCAGGATGACGGAAACGGTAACGGCGGCGGAGGTCAGCCCGGTGCACTTGAATACACCTCCAACGGTGACGGCACCTGCTACGTCAGCGGTATCGGAAGCTACACGGATAAGTTTGTATCGATCGACCGCCATTCTCCCGCAGGCGACCTTGTAATCGCTATCGGCGACGAGGCGTTCCTTGACTGCACCGAGATCACGGGTGTAAGAATCCCCGATGACGTCAAGACCATCGGCACTAAGGCATTCCAGGGCTGCACGTCGCTCACCGAGCTCGAAATTCCCTCCTCGATCGTAACCATCTCGGACAGTGCCTTCGAGAACTGCGATTCACTCCTCACCGTTAAGATTCCCTCCTCCGTTATCATGATACGCTCACGTGCCTTCGCAGACTGTGACAAGCTCACCCTCGCATCGATAGAAAGCAACGATTTCAGCGAGCCCGTAACAATAGGCGACTCCGCCTTCTACCAGTGCAAGAATCTCGAGGGTGTAATGATCGGTAAGAATATCGAGAAGATCGAGGGCTTTGCATTTGCGGGCTGTCCCAAGCTCGAGATAGTATATTACAGAGATACAGCCGAGGCGTGGGGCAATATCGATATCTTCGAGAATAACGATTACTTCCTCTCCCTCACCTTCTATTACTTCTCCGCATACGAGCCCACCGTCGAGGGCAACTTCTGGCACTTCGACAACTCGGGCGAGATCGCTGTCTGGTGATAGCGTGATTATTTGTACGGCTCCCTCCCCGAGGGAGCCTTTTTTTAGCCTCCCTCCGAGAGGGAGGTGTCGCGAGCATAGCGAGTGACGGAAGGAGCCTGCGTCAGATTTACCTTGTGCTTACTCCGACTTACGCGTGCTCCCTCAGTCACCTACGGTGCCAGCTCCCTCCCGGAGGGAGCCTAAAAAAAGCCTCCCTCCGAGAGGGAGGTGTCACGAGCATAGCGAGTGACGGAAGGAGCCTGCGTCAGATTTACCTTGTGCATACTCCGACTCACGCGAAGTCGGAGGCCAAGC
>JAZQYD010000063.1:0-19657 GCA_045633405.1 Eubacteriales bacterium
TAGACGCTCGCAAGCTCGCTATTCTGTCGCTTCGCTCCTTGCATCTCCGCGCGAAGTGCGGTGCATATCATCAGCCCCTATGGGGCTGTATATCATCACGCGTCGGCGAAACGTCTACTCTTTTTTCCTTGGAGATTCTCCAAAATGTTTTTTATAAGCCTTTGAGAAATTAGTTTGATCATTATAGCCGACGGCGAGTGAGGTATTACCGACGGAATATCCTTTTTTTAAGAGAATTTGGGCGTGCTCCATCCGCGTTTTTATGATATATTCCTTGATCCCCACGCCTAAGTGATTTTTAAAAATTCTGTAAAGATAACTTCTCTCATATCCAAAATAATTAGAGATAGTTAGCACGGAGATGTTGTCCATATAATTGAAATCTATATACTGCCTTATCTTTTCCGGAATAGACGAATTGTCCTTTTTTTCATTAAATAGATAATAAATAAGCTTGTAAATTAAGGAAAGGAATATGGCAGGGTTAGTCTCTCTGTCTATGGAAAATTCACGCAACGATAGACCTATCTCAATCGGGAAAGGGTATACTGATCGATCGGTATTAAAAAGATCAGCTAACTCTCCTCCGAAAGCGATCCAAGAGTATTCCCATGGGGTGTTACCGTCCGCTAAATAAGTAGTGGTTTCTCCGGGACGGATAATAAAAAGTTCGCCCTGCTGAATTGTATGATTTCCAAATTTATCAATAAGCACTCCTTTACCATTTAAACAGAAATGTAGGAGGTAGTAATCTCTTATATGTGGGCCGTATTTATGGTTTTTTTCGCATACCTCGTGGCCGGAAAAAATAGGGATAATATCTTTGGTGCAGATATCATCTATCATATTTAGCGACATAGTATAGCACCTCCTTATTTAACACCATTTTACCATAAAACCGCAACAAAAAGCAATAGATACTGCAACATTTTTATGATATAATTTTTTAAAAAAGGAGGTTGACTTATGAAAATAACTTTTATGGGAGCGGGAAGCACCGTATTTGCGAAAAGCGTTTTGGGTGATGTTTTGTTGACGGAGGCGTTGACAGAAAATCTTACTATTGCTTTGTATGATATAGATCAGTCGAGGCTTGAGGATTCTTTCGTCCTCGTCGAACGTCTTAATCAGAAATATAATCAAGGAAAAGCAAGTGTGCAGAAATTCCTTGGCGTGGAAAACCGAAAAAAGGCGTTAGTCGGAGCTTCTTTTGTTATTAACGCCATTCAGGTTGGCGGATACGAGCCTTGTACTGTGATTGATTTTGAAATACCCAAAAAATACGGTCTTCGTCAAACGATAGCAGATACGCTTGGAATCGGAGGAATTTTTCGCGGATTGCGCACAATCAGGGTTTTAGACGACTTTGCAAAGGATATGGAAGAAGTCTGCCCCGATGCTTTGTTTTTAAACTACACAAATCCGATGTCTATACTCACCGGCTATATGCTGCGTTACACCGGCGTTAAAACGGTGGGGCTATGCCATAGCGTTCAAGTCTGCTCCCGGAAGCTTTTAAATCATCTCGGAATGGAAGACGTACAGGTTGGAAAAGAGCTCATCGCAGGAATCAATCATATGGGTTGGCTTTTGGAAATTCACGATAAGGATGGAAAAGACCTTTATCCGGAGATAAAAAGTCGTGCAAAGAAGATGAATGCCGAGGGAAAGCATGAAGATATGGTTCGTTTTGACTATATTGATAAATTTGGTTATTATTGCACAGAGAGCTCGGAGCATAACGCGGAATATAATCCTTTTTATATAAAATCAAAATATCCCGAATTGATAGATAAATTTAATATCCCGTTAGATGAATATCCACGACGTTGTGTAAATCAAATAAACAAATGGGTAGCGCAAAGGGAAAAGCTTTGTGGAAATGAGGGTATAGAACATACTCGTTCAAAAGAATATGCGTCGCGCATTATGGAAGCGGTAACCACTGACACGCCATATAGAATTGGCGGTAATGTCATCAATAAAGGCTTTATAGAAAATCTGCCCACCGATGCGTGTGTGGAAGTGCCTTGTCTTGTGGACGGAAGGGGTGTTCACGGTACGTACGTAGGAAAACTTCCCGTTCAATGCGCTGCAATGAATATGACGAATATCAACTGTCAGCTTTTGACGATTGAAGCCGCTGTGAAAAGGAAAAAAGAGCATATTTATCAGGCGGCAATGCTTGATCCTCATACCGCAGCAGAATTATCTATTGATGATATCGTTTCAATGTGTGACGATTTGATTGAAGCACATTCCAAATGTGGATTCCCGGTTTTATAAAAAGTTTGCGACAGTTCAAACCCAAACAAAAAAGGCAAAAATATCTTTTTTATCGCCTATTCACAAAGATACGGAATGCCAATTTCGGCATTCCGTATCTTTCTTTTTGGCGGAGAAGAAAGATACGGAACCTCTGTGCCGCAGCTCGCATAGCGAGCGTCGGTGCAGATAATCGAGTAAAGCCGAGTCTGTGCTTGCACAAGCGAGCCGCACGAAGATTGCTCCCGCGGTGGCTCGGCATCAGCCGAGCATAGTGCGTAGCACCGAGGGTGTCTTGCACACTCGCACCGCATAGGGAGTAAGGTTCAAATAACATGGTGCCCCATTTGAGCTCTGCAATAAAGATAACTAACCATGGCTCCCTCCGAGAGGAAGGCTTTACGGCGAGAGCAAGTTCCCCGCCCTACGGACACCTCGTCCACCGCTTTGTTACCCACGGGGGAAGGCTTTGGGTATTTCAGCTTGTTATTGACATTCCCAGACTCATATGCTATAATGGACTCACATCAAGATGTTTTCGGACATAATATATTTTTCAAACTCATAGGAGGACTAAAAATGAGATCAGCAATCAACCACCCGACACATGGCGTCATCATTTGCGAAGAAAGCTTTTGGACGGGCAAAAAGTCACTTATCGTAAACGGATTTCTTGCAAACCGCATTTCAAGAAAAGAGTTTGAGCTAAACGGCAAGACCTACCTTCTAAAAGGAAGTGTATACACGGGCTTGACTATGACTGTCGACGGCGAGATCATCGTGCTCGCACCCCGTCCCAAATGGTATGAGTTCGTGCTCTTTATTCTGCCGATAGTATTCATGCTGACGTGGGGCAACTCGGTGGAGCTCTGCTCTATATTCCCTGTGGTTGGCGGTGCACTTGGCGGAGTTCTCGGTGCACTGTTCGGATGTGCCTCGCTCTCGCTTATGAAGAGATCGGATAGACCCCTCGGTAAGATACTTATAGGTCTCGGACTGTTTGCAGCATCGGTTGCGACATCCTTCGTGCTTGCAATTATGATAATTTTACTCATAGCGTAATTTTCTATAAGGTTCCCTGACGGAGATGCCGAGGCGTCTCCGTTTTTTTGTTTATAAATCTTGCATTTCGTCTCTTTCTTCATAAAATCAGCTCTTTAAATATTGCTTTTTCTATGATATAATGAAAACAGAAGAAACTATTCGGAGGGCAAAATGAAGATCATTAACTTCGGCTCATGCAATATTGACTACGTATATTCGATAGACCACATAGTATCTCCCGGTGAGACCGAGACCACGGAGGGACTCGGAGTGTATGCAGGAGGCAAGGGTCTCAACCAATCGATAGCACTCGCACGTGCGGGAGCTTCGGTACGTCATGCAGGATGCATAGGTGAGGGCGGCGAAATGCTCCTCGATCTGCTCCGTGAATCGGGTGTCGACGTATCTCTCATAATGAAGACGGAGGAGAAGAACGGTCACGCCATCATTCAGGTGACAAAGAGTGCGGAGAACTCAATCTTCATCTACCCCGGCTCAAATGCGATGGTAACAAACGAATATATCGATTACGTGCTATCACATGCAGATAAGGAAGACGTAATACTCCTCCAGAATGAAATATCGGGTGTGGAATACATAATAGAGAGTGCGTACAAAAGAGGCTTAAAGGTAGTCTTTAACCCCTCTCCTATCAAGGAAAACGTGACACGCATCGACCTTAACATGCTCTCATACATCATTATCAACAGCATCGAATGCAAAATGATAACGGGCGATGAGGGTGAGAGAGCCCTCGAGATACTGAAGGAAAGATACCCTCGCCTTTCGGTCATTCTCACACTCGGTATAAACGGAAGCATCTATCAGTCGAGGGGCGAGAGGATATACACGCCCAGCTTCGAATGTCAGGCTAAGGATACAACGGGAGCGGGTGACACGTTCACGGGCTACTTCCTCGCAGGAATCGTCTCGGGAAAAAGTGCGGAGGATGCACTGAAGCTCGCATCGGTGGCATCGGCTATTGCAGTATCACGTGAGGGAGCGGCACCGTCCATCCCGATGCTGTCGGAGGCTGTGGCAGGGCTTTCTACCATGAGAATGCGTAAGGACAATACCCGTGATGCTCTCATCTCATCAAGGATAGAGGAGTTTATCAAAAATAATATCAAGGACGTGACGCTCGGCAAGCTCGCACTCGCCCTCGGATATTCACCCGTCTACACGGGGGCACTCTTGAAAAGGCTCTTCGGGGTTAGCTTCACAGAGCTGACGGTAGATATAAGGCTGAAGGAGGCTACACGCCTACTCTCTCTGGGAGATATGTCGATCAGCGAGATCATACGCTCGGTAGGATATGAGAACGAGAGCCATTTCAGAAGAAAATTCAGGGAGAAATTTAACACGTCCCCCCTTAAATACAGAAAATCCCCGAAATAATTCATTGTTTTTTCCCCGTACCAGGGACAGAGCTCCTCGGTACGGGGCTCTTTTCTTCTTCGCACTTGCTTGGTGATTATATACAAAGCGTGATAGCGGAATATAGTAAGTAGTAACGAAAAGGCGTGCGAAGTATTGACACGTACACTTAATTATAGTAAAATATTACTATTCCGCAGGTATACGGAAAATATTTTATTTTACGCATTATGAAAAATATATAAAGGAGTTTAAGTATGAAGAATCGCTTCCCTAAGATTTTATCAGTCATTTTGATCTTAGCAACGATCCTGTGTGCACTCACGTTTGCTCTCACCTCTCATGCCGAGAGTGCAGAAGAGCTTCCCACTCTGACCGCCGACGTGCCGCAGGGTGACTTGGTTCTCATCGATCAGGACTACGAGGATACCGAAAACAACAATATGCTCGCAGTTCCTTACGAGGCATCCTATGACAAGATCATAATGGACAGAGTCCAGTTTGTCTCGGGCGGAGAGGGCTATACCGACGGAAAGGTAGCAAAGTTTGACTATTCGACCTACGATTGGGACGGTTGGGTAGAAACGGGCACGGGCTCCGGCGGAACTGTTAACGTCACTTACCCCACGGGTGTTCTCTACACCAAATCCTCAAATAAGAGCGACCGGGAGGACTACATCCCCTCGGCGGCTGACGGCTACGTCATCACCGTTGATTTCCAGAACGTTACCGGCTTCGGTGACGAGGCACTCTGGATCTGCTCATATGACGGTTCTGACGACTACCTCCGCGGATTCAAGATCAGAACAAATCAGTTCGCGGCAGGAATCTGGTACAGAATCAAGATAGTCGCTACGGCTGACGGCTTCACGGCTACCAAGACCGCAATAAACGGTGACAAGGCTGGCGTCGAGGAGAAGCTCAACTACACAAGAGCCGCTATCAGTAACAGAAAGAATCAGTTCTCTATCTGTATGTACCCCAACCAGACAGGTGAGGTAACAGAGGCACGTAAGGCTGCATGCTTCATGATCGACAACGTGAAGCTCACCACCACCGCATACGTCACCGATGGATACGATAAGGTAATAACCGGGCAGGATTACGAAAATATCAAGCTCAACACTGCTCACACCTACGATGACAGAAACGTCAGAACCGTTCCCGTTGTAGACAGTGGCATTCCCGAGCTCGGAATGGTTGCTGATTTCGACTATTCGGCTCTCGATTGGTCGAAGACCAACGCTTACGGCGGCGGACGCTACTACGATGCAACCTCTCAGGTTCTTCCTTACGTTCCCTCTCTGCACGACGGTTACAAGGTTACCTTCAACTTCAGAAACGTAACGGGATACGGCGGAGATTATTTCTGGGTATGTATCTATCCCGCAAACGGTGCCGCATCAACCGGTAAGGGCTTCAGAGTAAAAACCGCTCAGTTTGAGACGGGAGTATGGTATGAGGTCACCGTAACAAATAATAACGGCCAGTGGACGTCGACCAAGACCGCTATTACGGGCAAGAATGCAGGCACTACCACGTCGCTGACAATAAGCAAAAACGATGTCATAAGCAACAGCACCTACAACCGTATCTGCTACGCATTCTACAACGTAGATGACACGGGAACAGATGAGTCCGGCAATCCTACTGCAAGACGTACCGCTCACTATCAGGTTGATAACTTCAAGGTAACCACCGAGGTTTCAGCCACCATCACCACCTCCGTACCCGACGTCGAGATGACAGCAGGTACCCTTCCCCTCCTCGTAGCATACGACACCGAGGGTAAGGTTTCCGCTCTCGCAGAGGGTATCATAAACGGCGGTAAGGCTGAGTTCAATATCAAGAATGAGTACGAAGCATTCGCAAAGGCGGCAAGCGTTAAGGCTATCTGGGTAGACAGCTACGCCTCCTTCAAGCCTCTTGCAAAGGCGATAGAGATCGGTGACGAGATCCACCCTGCAAGGGTTGCATCAAAGAAGGATACTACCTATCTCGGAATAACTCCCGATATGAACCCTGCGGTTACGGACACTATGTCCGTTCTCGTATACACGGTATCGAACGTCTACACCTCCGAAGCAATTCCGGAGTATAAGAGCACCTTCACTCTCCTCTATGCAGGACAGAGCACCTCTCTCATCACCGAGATCCCCTATGACGAGACGCTCTACAACTACAAGCTTGAGGACATCGTCGTTGTAATCAACAACGGTAATGAGAGCGTTGTAACGATTCTCGAGAAGGTAACTCCCCCCACTCAGACTAACGTTGTTCTCCAGCTCGGCTCCGACAAGAGCGAGATCAACTTCACCTGGTTCTCTCTCAGCGAGGCTGACGGAGTGATCTACTACGCAGAGGAGTCCGAGCTTACTGACGGCAAGCTTCCCGCAGATGCGAAGAGCGTCAAGGCGAACCGCACTCCCTCGGTAAAGACCAACTACTTTGGAAACAAGGGTACTGTCACGGGCCTTGAGGCCGGTAAGACCTACTACTACGTTCTCGTAAACGGTGAGGACGCGACCGAGCCTCGCGGTGTCAAGATCGCAGAGGACGGCCCCTTCAGCTTTATCTTTGCAGGCGACCCGCAGATCGGCCGTGGATACGGCAGTGACGCCTCCTTACAGCTTGACTGTATTGAAAACGACGGGGTTGTCTGGGACAGAACTCTTCAGCAGATAGTAAACGATAAGCTTCTCTCGGGCTCTGCCTTCATTACGTCGGCGGGTGACCAGACGAACAACTCGATGACAAGCTATGCTGAGCATGAATTACAGTGGGATGCGTACTCCAACCACGAGACCTTCCGCACAACACCTCAGGTAACCGTTCTCGGCAACCACGATCCGAGACCCTACTCGGTATATTCTTACCACACCAACGTTCCCAACATGCTCACCAAGGCTGACGGAAGCTACTACGGTGTGACAAAGGCAGACGGCAATATTGCCGGAGCAGACTATTACTTCACCTACAATAACGTGCTCTTCCTCGTTCTTAACACGAACACCTTCACCGCTAACGATGACTCCGAGGCTGATACCCTCAAGGATAAGGCGTCGGCAGAGGAGCACGGAGAGTTCATCGCGAGAGTTATGGAGCTTACCGCTGATATGGATATTAAGTGGACCATAGTTCTCTATCACCAGTCTCCCTACGGCTCGAGCTATCACGGCAACTACACTGAGAATGCAAACGGTGTCTACAACCGTGACGAGCAGTATGCATACATCAACATAAGACGCTTCCTTGTTCCCATTCTGTATGAGAACGGAGTCGACCTCATCCTCTCGGGACACGATCACGTGTACACAAGAACTCACGTAATTAAGCCCGCTCAGGATGAGAACGGCAACTACATAGACGAGTCGATCATCACTCCCTACGAGAATGGAAGCTACGTCTTTGCGGACGGAACGACAACCCCCTCCTTCGTCACCTGGAAGGACAAGGCGGGTGTAACGTACACGGATCTTAAGGTTTCGTCGAAGCCCGTATCGGTAACGAACCCCGACGGTATCGTACACATCACGGGTGCTACGTCATCGGGCTCTCAGGTCAACGGAGTTGAGTTTGAGAACCATTACGCGGCGGCTACCTCTAAGGCAAACACCCGTCAGGTATCCCGTATATTCATCTCGGATGACGAGCTTACTATCATCACCTACAACCTCGGAAATGCGACTACCGACAACATTACCGAGATAGACAGATTCACCATCAAGATCACCGAGCCCGAGGAGCCCGTCGAGAACAAGATCACGGGTGCATCGATATCGGTAGGAAGCGATCTCGCTATGAGATACTACGCAACACTCGCTGAGGGCGTGGATGCATCAAAGGTATCGATGAGATTCACAATGAACGGCAACGTTACAGTTGACAGGGAGCCCGTCTTCAACGGCGAGAAGTACGTATTCACCTTCTTTGGCATCGCTCCTCAGACTATGGGAGACGTCATCAAGGCTGAGCTCCTCGTAGACGGCGAGGTTGTGGCTGTGAAGGATAATTACAGCGTACGTGACAACCTTCTCTCGATCCTCGAGGATTCTACGTCGGATAAGCTTAATACGCTTATCGCTGACCTTCTCATCTACGGTGCTGAGGCACAGAAGTACACCGGCTACAAGACCGATGCACTTGTAACAGACGGTCTTACCCTCGCAGGAAGCACTGTTACTCCTACCGAGGACGACCTCAACAGAAGTGCTACCGAGAGCACGGATAATGAGAGATTCGCAAGATCCGTAGGAGTAAGATTCGACTACGTGAATATGATCTACGTCAAGCTCACACTTCCCGACACCGAGGGCGTGACTCTCTACATAGGCGGTAAGGAGGCAGAGCTTGTAAAGGTAGCAGACGGCACGTACATCGCATACTCCGATGGCATCTATACAACGCAGTTCGACACGGTATTCGAGATAAGCCTTGTATACCTTGGCGAAGAGATCCAGAAGCTCACCTACACCGTAAACAGCTACACCTATGCGGTATATGGCAAGGGTGATGCGATGACAGACCTCGCACTTGCACTCTATCGACTCGGTAAATCAACCGAGCTCTACAATTCATAAAAAGGAGGAAGGCCATGAAAGAGAAAAAGATATACGCCCCCATCGAGATCGTGATCACTCCCCTCTCGAAGGATGACGTTATTAAAACAAGCGGAGCCTTCAACGGAGTGGAGGATCTCATAGCAGATTGGGATTAATCCTCAGTGGGAAGAGACCCTCGGGTCTCTTCCCTTTTTCTTTTATTTGTAAATGAAAAAGAAAAAAGGACGGTCTGGCCGTCCTTTTTTCGGAAATATAATAAAAGGAAAAAAGGACGGTCTGGCCGTCCTTTTTTCGGAAATATAATAAAATCAGTTAGCCGCCTTAACGATAGCGGTGAACTTATCAGTCTTAAGCGAAGCACCGCCGATGAGACCGCCGTCAACGTTCTCCTTAGCAAGGAGCTCCTTAGCGTTGCCGTCGTTCATGGAGCCGCCGTACTGAACGGTGATAGCCTCAGCCGCCGCATCGCCGTAAGCCTCTCTGATAGCGGCACGTACGAAGCCGTTGCCCTCATCAGCCTGCTCAGCGGTAGCGGTAACGCCCGTACCGATAGCCCATACGGGCTCGTAAGCGATGATAACGTTCTTAAGCTCCTCCTCGGTTACACCGGTAAGAGCCATCTTGGTCTGATACTTAAGGAGGGTCTCGGTGTAGCCGCTCTCCCTCTCAGCGAGGCTCTCGCCTACGCAAACGATAGCCTTAAGACCGGCCTTAAGAGCCGCAAGGGTACGGAGGTTTACGGTCTTGTCAGTCTCGCCGAAGTACTGTCTACGCTCGGAGTGACCGATAACAACGTACTCAACGCCGCACTCGGTAAGCATCTTCGCGGAGATCTCGCCGGTGAATGCACCCGACTCCTTGAAGTGTACGTTTTCAGCACCGATCTTGATGTTAGAGCCCGCAGCAGCTGCACAAGCCGCAGGAATATCGATCGCAGGTACGCAAAGAACGACGTCGCACTTGTCAAGACCTGCTACCATGGGCTTAAGCTCATTTATAAAAGCGGTGGTCTCGGAGGGAGTCATATTCATCTTCCAGTTGCCTGCTATTACTGTTCTTCTCATTTTAATGTCCTCTCTTTTTCTTTCAAATTCCCGACAAGACACGCTTGTCGGGAATTATTTTTGTTATTGGGTTTTGCAAAAATTACCTGTCCTTTTCTCGATCCAAGAATTTCGAGTGGAAATTTCAGTTCTTCGACCCGAAGCCTTAGCTTCGTTCATCGAACCTTTTATGGGTCAAGAAATTTTTAGCAGAAATTCACGTTCTTTCTCCCGAAGGCGTAGTTACCTACGTCGAGTTTGGAGAAAAACGGGGATTTATGCAAAAATTACTTATCCATAAGGCAGGAAACGCCGGGGAGATCCTTACCCTCAAGGAACTCAAGAGATGCTCCACCACCTGTGGAAATGTGAGTGATCTTGGGAGCGAAGCCGAGCTGCTCGCATGCTGCTGCGGAGTCACCGCCGCCTACGATGGTGATAGCAGAGCTCTCAGCAAGAGCCTCAGCTACTGCGATAGTACCTCTTGCGAGAGTGGGGTTCTCGAATACGCCCATGGGTCCGTTCCAGACAACGGTCTTAGCGGCAAGAACAGCGTCAGCGAAGAGCTTAGCAGTCTTAGGTCCGATGTCAAGTCCCTCCTTATCAGCGGGGATGTTCTCAACGTCAACGTACTCAATGTCGATGGGAGCATCGATGGGGTTGGGGAAGGATGCCGCAACAGCGGTATCAACGGGGAGAAGAAGGTTTACACCGTTCTCCTTAGCCTTTGCCATCATCTCACGGCAGTAGTCAAGCTTGGTCTCGTCAAGAAGAGAGTTACCAACGCAAAGTCCGCGTGCAGCGGCGAAGGTGAATGCCATACCGCCACCGATGATGAGGGTATCAACCTTGGTAAGAAGGTTGTCAATTACGTTAAGCTTATCAGCAACCTTAGCACCGCCGAGGATAGCCACGAAGGGACGCTCGGGGTTAGAAAGAGCCTTACCCATTACGGAGATCTCCTTCTGAATGAGGTAGCCGCAAACTGCGGGGATATAATCAGCTACACCTGCGGTGGATGCGTGAGCTCTGTGAGCCGCACCGAATGCATCGTTTACAAAGATATCCGCATAGGAAGCAAGCTCCTTAGCGAAATCAGCACCGTTCTTGGTCTCTCTTGCATCGAATCTGGTGTTCTCGAGAAGAACAGCGTGGCCGGGCTCGAGAGCCGCAACCTTAGCCTTAGCATCATCACCGATGATGTCCTCTGCGAATACTACCTTCTCTGCACCGAGGAGCTCGTTAAGTCTTACCGCAACGGGCTTAAGGGTGAGCTTCTTCTTGTCATTCTTAAGAGCCTTCTCAAGGTACTCCTTGGTTGCTGCCTCCTGCTCCTGTGCGGGAAGAGCCTCAACTGCCTTCTTCTCCTTCTTAGTAAGTCCGAAGCCCTCGGTAAAGATGCTGTGGGGCTTACCCATGTGGGAGCAAAGAATAACCTTAGCACCTGCGTTTAAGAGGTACTCAATGGTGGGGAGTGCTCCTACGATTCTCTTATCGGAGGTGATAACTCCATCCTTCATAGGAACGTTGAAGTCGCAACGAACAAGCACGGTTTTGCCTGCTACGTCGATATCCTCAATAGTCTTCTTGTTATAAGCTGCCATTTGTATATCTCCTTATTTTAATTTTTCCTTACATATAATACCACAACGTAAGAGTCAAGTCAATAGATATTGTTAAAAAAGTGACGATCTATTACTTGCCCGCAACGCTCATATTCTCTACGAGCACGTGGGGAGAGCCGAAGCTCGTGAATCCCGTAGCAACGCCTCGCTCTATCTTATCTCCGAGGGCTGCGATATCCCCAAGGAGGGTGAAGAAATTGCCTGCCACGGTGAAGGATTTAACCGCACGGCCGAGCTTGCCGTCCTCGATGAGGAAGCCTGCGGACTCGAGCGAGAAATCTCCCGTCACGGGGTTAGCACCTGCGTGAAGGCCCTTGAGCTCGGTGATGAATATTCCGTTTCCTGCAAGCGAAAGGAGCTCGTCGAAAGTCTTATCACCCGCCTCAATACAGAAGGAGTGAGGTCTTATGGACACGGGGGAGGAATAATCAGCCTTAGAGGCATTAGCGGTAGACTCGGTGTTCATAGCCATTGCGGTCTCACGGTTATGGAGATAGGTCATAAGGACACCGTCCTTTATAACGTCTCTTCTGTGAGTAGCGACGCCCTCGGCATCGAAGGTAAGTCCTACCGAATTTCCCTCTCTCTGGGGGTCATCCGTGATATTGACGATGGGGGAGGCGATGCTCTTTCCCACCTTATCCTTCAGCATTGAGATTCCATCAAGCACCTGGCGTGCGGAGAATGCAGAGGAGAAGACGGAGAGGATAGAACGCATCTCTTTACCGTCTATGACTATATTGTATTTACCCGAGGGAACGAGGTCTGCACCAACCTTGCTGAGTGCATCCGAGACGGACTCATCCGCCACCTTATCCGCACACTCATCGATCTTCTCGGCGGAGAGCTCGCCGAGAGCGAAGCTCGACTGCATCTCGCCGTTATCCGAGATAATGGCGTAGCCTACTGCAATATTTGCTCCGCAATTGACGGAGAGGTCGAGGCCGTGTGAATTTACGATACGGATATTGAAGCCCGCACTGACGGTCTGGCTGGAGGTACCGTCGGTGACCTTATCGCTCTTAGCATAAAGCTTATCTGCGACGGTCATGGCATATTCCTTGAGGTTGCCTGCCGTGATGGGCTGATACTCGGGTATTCTCGACTCCTCATAGGAGGGAGAGCCTGCAAAGATACCTACGGTATCCTCCTTCTCGACGTACTTTGCATTCATGAGTGCACGGTATGCGAGATCTGTCATCTCGCTCTCGTCCATAAGCTCGGTCGATGCATATCCGAGCTTGCCGTCGACAACAACACGGAGGCAAAGACCGCCGTGTACGCCCGAGGTAAAGGAGCTGATCTCTCTGTTAAGGGTCTCGACGGTGGTATCGGTAGAGGACATATAGTATATTTCATACTCGCTGACAGAGAGCTCCTTGAGAGCTGTGTCTATACTGTTCTTTAAATTCTCGAAGTTCATTTTCTACCTCCTACGGTTATGCTCGATACACGGATGAGGGGCTGACCTACGTCGGTGGGGACGCTTCCGCTCGAGGAGCCGCACATTCCCTGCCCCGTCGCAAGATTCTGTCCTACCATATCGATATCACGGAGTATCTCGGCACCCGTACCGATGAGGGATGCACCTCTTACGGGCTCGCAGATCCTACCGTTTCTGACAATATAGCCCTCGGTTACGGCGAAGTTGAAGGCACCCGTGAGGGGATTTACAGATCCGCCGCCCATGGACTTCGCATAGAGTCCGTACTCGATGGAGGCGATGATGTCCTCATTCTTATCGGGGCCGTTATCGATAAAGGTGTTGGTCATACGTGAGGTGGGCTCGTAGAGGTAGCTCTCACGGCGGCTGTTACCCGTCATAGGCATACCCATACGGCGGGAGCCGAGGCGGTCTACCATATAGCTCTTCAGAACGCCGTTCTCGATGAGGACGTTTCTCTTTGTGGGGTTACCCTCGTCGTCGATATTGACAGAGCCCCAGGCATTCGGGATAGTACCGTCATCGATGGCTGTGACCTTCTCGTTAGCGACCTTCTGTCCGAGCTTACCGCACATCTGCGAGCAGCCTACTGCAACAGAGGTGGCCTCAAGCGAGTGACCGCACGCCTCGTGGAAGATAACTCCGCCAAAGCCGTTCTCGATAGCAACGGGCATCTTACCTGCGGGGCAGTAATCCGCCTCGAGGTTGGTGATAGCCTGGCGTGCCGCTCTCTCACCGATCTCGCTCGGTGGGAAGAGCTCGAAGACCTCAAGACCCATGCCTCGTCCGGGGCTCGCAGAGCCCGACTGATTCTCGGTGCCGTTAGATGCGATGGCGTTGACCGACATACGTGTTCTCACGTGTCTGTCCTCCGTGAGAAGACCCTCGGTATTGGCGATCTGTATTGTATGGTCGACGGTGATGAGTCCGCCGACAGCCTGAACTATTCTCTTATCGTATTCACGTGCAGAGCTGCATGCCGCCTTAAGAAGGTCGGTCTTGATGCTCATATCCGCTGTGGAGGGGACGGTGCGTACGGGATGAATATTCGGGAATATTCTCTCGGTGAGGACGATATGCTTCTCCTCTCTGCCGTCGCCCATAGCCTCGGCTACCGAACGTGCACACTTGATGAGTCCTGCTCTCGAGATATCGGAGGTGGAGCCATAGACGGTAGACACACCGCGAAAGGCACGGATACCCACGCCCGAGACGGTCTCGTCGGCTATCGTCTCTATTCTGCCGTTACGCAGAGAGATGCTTCCGTTTCTTGTCAGCTCGCAATAAACCTCGGCAAAATCCGCACCGGTTGAGACGGCGATACCGAGAATTTCTTCGAGTAATCTTTTATCTAACATATTTTTCCTTTCCGCTCCGCGTGTGCGAAGGCTTTAAAACGTTTTCTTTAATTATTATACACTAACCAGCCTCTTTTTTCAATAAGTACTTTAATATTTGCGTGTGAAGAATTTATAAAATTTTAAGAGAATAATAATTGACATTTGTAAATTATTGTGTTAAAATAGGCTAAATGATTTTTTTGTGGGGGGACGTCATGGCAGAAAAACGTGAAGACTTTAGAATAACCAAAACAAAAAATGCACTGATTGAGGCATTCACCGCTCTTATCCTGGAGAAGAAATTCGAGAACATCACGGTCAACGAGCTGTGCGACCGTGCCGAGGTAAGACGTGCGACCTTCTACAAGCATTTTACCGATAAATTCGACTTCCTTATGTTTGTTATTAAGATGCACAGAGAGAAGTTTGACAAAAACATATGGATGAGAGAGAAGCCCAACGTTACGATGGATTATTACATTCAGTACGTTGATGCATTTCTCAGTAATTTAGAGAGAGAATCCAACCTTATTGACAGCATTCTCAAGAGTAACATCAGTCACACCATTATCCAGATGATCGTCGAGCAGAACTTCCTTGACACTAAGGATAAGATTGATGAGAGCCTTGCGGAGGGACTTGAGATATCCATGTCGTCCGAGACAGCGGCGGCTCTGATTACGGGCGGTTTGGCACTTGCTATCACCCGTTGGCTGACTTCGGAAAACCGTATTCCGAAGGATGAGCTGGTCAAGGACGTCGCTAAGGCGATCAATGCGGTGCTGGCACCTGTTAAGGGTGAATAAGGGAGTCTATTAAGTTACAAAAGTTTTAAAACGTCTATTGACATTTAAATGCTACTGTGCTATAATACGAGAGTAGAAGAACATTATATCTTGGAGGATATTATGAAGAGAATCAAGACAATCGAGACAAAGAATATTGCGAATACCGTAAAGGGTGGCGGATGCGGCGAGTGCCAGACTTCCTGCCAGTCTGCGTGCAAGACCTCTTGCGGAGTTGCTAATCAGCAGTGCGAGAATCGCAAGTAATCAATTTGTCAGGGGGCTGTCGCTGAAGGTGACAGCCCCTTATCTTAGTTTAAAGGAGACCTATAATGGTACATCAATACAAGCTTAACGGCTATAATATAGTTCTTGACACTGCGAGCGGCTCGGTTCATTCCGTTGACGAGGTAGCATATGACATCATTGAGATGTATAAGGAAAAGAGCGAGGACGGTATAGTAGCCTCTATTCTCGAGAAATACGAAGGGCGGGAGGACGTTACCGAGGCGGATATCAGAGAGTGCATCTCTGACGTGCGACAGCTCGAGTCCGAGGGTAAGCTCTTCAGCGAGGATAAATATGAGAAGCTGGCGTACGAGTTCAAGAACAACTCGAACGTGGTGAAGGCACTTTGCTTGCACGTAGCTCACACCTGCAATCTTAACTGCTCCTATTGCTTTGCGAGTCAGGGTAAATACCACGGTGACAGAGCTCTTATGACCTTTGAGGTTGGTAAGAGGGCGTTTGATTTCCTCATTGAGAATTCCGGCTCGAGAAGAAATCTTGAGGTTGACTTCTTCGGCGGCGAGCCCCTTATGAACTGGGACGTTGTGAAGAAGCTTGTGGCATATGCCCGTGAGATAGAGGGCAAGCATAACAAGAATTTCCGCTTTACCCTTACGACTAACGGTCTGCTCCTTGACGATGAGGTCATCGATTTTCTCAACCGTGAGATGAGCAACGTGGTTCTCAGCCTTGACGGCAGACGTGAGGTGAACGATCACTTCCGTAAGAGCTATTCCGGCGAGGGAAGCTATGATACTATCGTTCCTAAGTTCCAAAGGCTCGTTGAGAAGAGAGAGGGTAAGAATTACTACGTAAGAGGAACCTTCACTCACAACAACGTAGATTTTACAAATGACATCTTCCACATGGCTGATCTCGGATTCACCGAGCTCTCTATGGAGCCCGTGGTTTGTCCGCCCGATGACCCTTATGCACTCACCGAGGAGGATATGCCCGTGATACTCGAGCAGTATGAGATCCTCGCTAAGGAGATGATCAAGAGAAGAAGAGAGGGACGCCCCTTCACCTTCTACCACTACATGCTCGACCTCAAGAACGGTCCCTGCATCTACAAGAGAATAACTGGCTGCGGATCGGGTACGGAATACATGGCGGTGACTCCGTGGGGCGAGCTCTTCCCCTGCCATCAGTTTGTCGGAGATGAGAAATACTCTCTCGGCAACATCTGGGACGGCGTGAAGAATATCCCCGTGCAGGATGAATTCCGAGGATGCAACTCCTACTCACGTCCCGAGTGCCGTGACTGCTGGGCTAAGCTCTATTGCTCGGGCGGATGTGCCGCAAACGCATATCACGCGACGGGCTCCATCGGCGGAGTTTACAAGTACGGCTGCGAGCTGTTTAAGAAGCGTATTGAGTGTGCGGTAATGATGGGAGTCGCAGAGAATGAAGACTCCGATAACTGATTTTTTAGAAAAGTATTCGTCGCTCGGCCTCTCGAGGCTCCATATGCCGGGACACAAGGGAAACGGAAGCACGGGGTGCGAGAGATACGATATAACCGAGGTCTCGGGTGCTGACGTGCTCTACTCGGCAGAGGGGATAATCAGGGAGAGCGAGGATATAGCATCGGAGCTCTTCTCGGCGTCCACCTTCTACTCGACAGAGGGCTCTACCCTTGCGATCAAGGCTATGCTAAAGCTCGCAACGGACGGAAAAAGAAGGAATGGACGTCCGCTCATTTTAGCGGGCAGAAACGCACACAGATCGTTTATCTCTGCGGTAGCTCTGCTCGACCTCGACGTCGAATGGATATATCCCTGCATTCCGTCACACATTGCGTCCTCGGCTGTAACGCCCGAGGAGGTAGCTTCGGCTATTGACGGGTCTTGCGTGCGTCCCTCGGCGGTCTATCTGACATCTCCCGACTATCTGGGAGGGATGGCGGACGTTGGGGAAATTGCGAAGGTGTGCCGTGATAGGGACATACCACTGCTTGTAGACAATGCTCACGGAGCATATCTTGCATTCCTTGAAGAGAGCCTGCATCCGATAAGCTTAGGAGCCTCGATGTGTGCTGACTCCGCTCACAAAACTCTGCACGCCCTGACGGGAGGTGCGTATTTACATATATCAAGGGAGCATCCCGAGTACGTAAGGCGTGCTGAGGGAGCACTCTCGCTCTTTGCTTCGACAAGCCCGTCATACCTTATCCTTAGGTCGCTCGATGAATGTAACGCAATACTGAGCGGTGGGTACAGAGAAACGCTCGCCCGCTGTGTCGAAAGGGTTGAGGAGCTGAAGCGTAGACTCAGAGTGGCAGGTGTCGCAGTAGTCGATACGGAGCCGCTCAAGATCACGGTCAACGCATCCGAGATGGGATACACGGGTATAGAGATAGGCGGTGCTCTCCGCTCTCAAGGTGTCGAGTGTGAATTCCGTGACTCCGACTACACGGTGATGATGGTGACGCCCGACAATACCGATCTCGATCTTGAAAGGGTGTATACAGCCCTTGCGGGGCTCGAAAAAAGAGAAGGCAGAGGGTCTTATCCTCCCGCACTCTCGCATACCAAGCGTGTGATGACGGTGAGAGAGGCTGTTTTCGCCGACTCGGAGACTCTTGATATATCCGAGGCTAAGGGACGGATATGTGCATCCGCCACTGTTGCCTGCCCTCCTGCGATACCGATAGTAATTGCGGGCGAGGTAATCGGACCCGAAGAAATAAATGCCCTAAGCTATTACGGAATAACCGAAATAGACGTAGTTAAGTAAATTATTATTTACATATATATGTATCTTGCTTGTTTTATTTTCGTTTTTCCTCATCCGAAAGAGCACATAGCTGACACCTGCCTCCGTTTTCGAAACAGTATTATATAGAAAAAAGTATACGACCGACCCTTTGCGGCTCGGTCGTTTTTGCGTGAAAAAGAGCAGGCAAAAAATACCTGCTCCCTTATTACTTTATTTCTCCGTTACGATTAATAACTCTTATAGAATCAAGTATTGCTTCAACACATTCGTCAGACATATGGTCTCCCGACACCTGTTCCTTGCTCATTCTGGTGATAGTGCAGCATGACTTATCTGCGTTTGGAAGGAAAACGAGACATCTGTTAGATCCTTTTTCCTTTCCAAGTATCCATTTATACTTGAGTGATGAAGAGATCTTATCTACATTCTCTAAATCGCCAACCGCCACACGATATACATGATAATTTTTTATATCACCGTAGTTTAACTCATCTATGGTCACATCATCGATAAATGCATAGGCTTCGACCCATACACACGATGCCTTTCTGTCAAATGGATTATCTCCGAATTCTATTGCATCACTACCGCTTGCTCTAATTCGAATACAATACTTTGTATCAAAAAGATCGCCTTCATAAGAGAATAATTCGTATTTGTCATATTCCTCAAATAGACTTCCCTTGGCCTTTAAAAGCTCTATTGCGGCAAGACATTCTTCATATGTCTCAACCCACCAGATTTCTATGCGTTGCTCCGGAGAATATTCATTTGGGAAGCCGCATGTATATCCCTCAGGGTAAAAGTTCCATTTCGGATGACCAGTCTTTGGCTGTGGCTCATTAGGTTCATCTTTTCTGCACGAAACAAGAGTAAAGCAGGTTATCAAAGCTAAAAGCAAAGATAGAACTTTAACTAATCTTTTCATATCGGTGACTCCTTTCTGTTTTCATTGTACTAAAAAGAGAAGCTCTTGTCAATAGTTTTTTTGGGGGCATAGGCATCACGGATGAATAGGAAATGAGCGGTTTTTAGGCTTTTTTCTGTCTTTTCAGAGAAAAGACACCTAAAATACAGAAAATGCAGGGTTACACACGGTAACTCTGCATTTCTTTTTATGTAATTTTATTCCACCTCGTACTCAGAATCATCCTTCTTTATGA
>JAZQYD010000064.1:0-3767 GCA_045633405.1 Eubacteriales bacterium
AGGCTACACCTTCGCAGGATGGGATTCCGAGCTTGCATCTACGATGCCTGCATCCAACCTCACCTACGCGGCAGCCTGGACGGCAAACACCGACACCGAGTACACGGTAGAGCACTACTACCAGAATGCTAACGATGACGGCTATACTAAGATAGAGACCGAGACTAAGTACGGCACGACCGCATCTACGGTTAACGGAGAGGACTGCAAGAAGGCACTCGCAAACGCTGTCTTCGAGAGGTCCGAGACCAAGAGCGTAAATGCAGACGGCTCGACCGTTATCAAGGTCTACTACGTAAGAACCACCTACACCCTTACCTTCACCTACGGTGATAAGACGGGTGACTCTCAGGAGTACACGCTTCGCTACGGTCAGACCGTAAGCTACAACCCCTCCTTCACCGTTCTCGGATACGTATTCGCAGGATGGGACCGTGAGATTCCCGCAACGATGCCCGCTGAGAGCGTTACTGTTAACGCTACGTGGACGGCTGCTGACGGAATTGAGTACAGAGTTGAGCATTACGTACAGAATACCGATAACGATGAGTATACTCTCGCAGATACCGAGAAGAGAACCGGTGCAACGGGAACCGTAATGGACGGAGCACTCCTCGCATCGATGGTCAGAAACGGTATCACTCTTAAGAGTGCCGAGAAGAAGGCTATTGCGGCTGACGGCTCGACTGTTATTAAGATTTACTATGACCGTGCGGTCTACACCGTAACCTACACCTACGGCGACAAGACGGGTGACTCCGTTGTACATACCGTTAAGTACGGTGCGGCACTTCCCGAGGCTCCCGTATTCGCAGTAACCGGTTACACCTTCGGAGGTTGGGATTCCGAGCTCGCATCCACGATGCCCGCCTCTAACCTTACCTACGGTGCAGTATGGGATGCTAATACCGATACCGAGTTCACGGTAGAGCACTACTACCAGAATGCTAACGATGACGGCTACGTCAAGGTAGAGACTGTTATCGAAAAGGGTACTACCGGATCCACCGTAAACGGTCAGAATTACAAGCTTGACCTCACCGAGGCTGTCTTCGAGAGAGCTGATGAGGCTACCGTAGCACCCGACGGCTCGACCGTCATTAAGGTCTACTACGTAAGAACCACCTATAAGCTTACCTTCAAGTACGGTGACATCTCAGGCGATGAGAAGACCTACACCGTGAGATACGGTGCGGCACTTCCCGAGGCTCCCGTATTCTCTCTCGCAGGCTACACCTTTAACGGCTGGATCGATGAAGAGGGCTGCTACTGTGAGGAGCTTCTCGAGATAATGCCTCAGTATGACGTTGTCTACACCGCCTCCTGGATGGCTAACGAGGACACAGGCTTCAAGGTTGAGCATTACGTCGAGCAGGCTGACGGCGACGGCTACGATCTTGTGGCAACCGATAACGAGACGGGCAGAACGGGCGATACCGTTGATCCGTTCATGTACGTCAGCTGTGAGGAGGAAGGCAAGTATATCTACGAGAGAGTAAGCTCCGAGGAGTTCGTTATCCTTCCTGACGGAAGTGCGGTTCTCAAGATCTACTACCAGAGAGTCAGACATGCAGTAACCTTCTACGTAGTAGATGGAATAGGTAATACCGTTGACAACGTGGATGCCGTTACTCTCAGCTTCAAATACGGTGAGACCATCACCGCTCCCGAGATAGCAGTTATCGATGGCTATACGTTCTTCGGCTACGAAACTTCCTTTGAGACAATGCCCGAGTATGATATAGAGTACTACATCGTATGGAGCTGCATCCACGAGAGCCTTGACAGAGACGACGTCTGCGACAGATGCTTCGACAGTCTTGAGTGCACCGATGCAAACGATGACGGTCACTGTGACTACTGCTACCTTCCCATGAGCGATGAGCACAGATATCTCGATGAGGATAACGACCACTTCTGCGATATCTGCTGGGGATACTTCGAGGACCTCTGCTACGACGAGGATAGGAACGGAAAATGTGACGTATGCGATAATCCCACTCTCTGTCCCGAAACCGACCTCGATCACGCTGATGAGGATGAAAATCACGTTTGTGATGATTGCGGCGTATGGATGTCCTACGCTTGCTCGATCGATGAGGACAGACATGCATGCTCGTCCTGTAACGCACGCTTCCTTGATATGTGCTACGATGACGATCACAACTGCGTATGTGACGGCTGCTCTATGATGCTCGCATGCCGTGACGAGGACGGCGACAACGCATGTGACAGCTGTACTCAGTGTATCGTTCATATCGACAATAACAGAAACGCAACCTGCGACGCTTGCGGTCAGTATACACAGTGTATCGATGGCGAGAGCTCGCATTACGATGACGATTGGAACCACGTCTGTGATATCTGCGGCGTTGTAACCTTCTTGTTCTGCGGTGACTGGGACGGCGACGGTAAGTGCGACGAGTGCGGCAACGATTATATCTGCTACCACGACGGTATGAGCGGTCAGCACGTCTGCTACACCTGCGGAAAGAAGCTTACCGACTGTACTGACGAGGACGGCGACCACGTTTGCGATAATTGCAACTATCACAATTACGGCTTCTGCTTCGATGAGGACGGTGACTGTGAGTGTGACGGATGTCAGTCGGCATTGCACCTCATCGATGAGGATAAGGATACTGTCTGCGACGTTTGCGGTATTCTGACACTCTGTCCCGAGACCGATTATGCAGATATGCACCGTGACAATAACTCCGACCACCTCTGCGACAAGTGCGAGGCTTGGATGGGTCTTGACTGCGGTGACGATTCAAATTATGACGGCAGATGTGACGTATGCCTTCGCCCCACCTTCTGTGACAAGGAGATGAAGCTTGAGCACGCGGATGATGACGGTGACCACAGCTGTGATAGCTGCGGCATCTGGTTGGCTTACCTCTGTATCGATGAAGATAAGGACTTCGTCTGTGACTCTTGCGGAAATGAGCTTCCCTGCATCCTTCACGTAGACGAGGACAGAAACGCTATCTGCGACCTTTGCGAAGCAGAGACCTCCTGTACCGAGTCGGAGTACTGTGACTGTCACTGCGAGGAAGATCCGTACGATCACGTCTGTGACCACTGCGGAGTCTGGATCTCCTACTATTGCATTGACAGTGACAATGATCACAGCTGTGACGAGTGCGGAAGAAAGCTCAGCGAGCACTACGATGAGTTCAGAGACGGAACGTGCTCTATCTGCTGTCAGTTCTTCACCTGCGATCACGAGGGTGACACCCACGTATGCACGGTATGCAATCAGGTGCGTACCAAATGCGTCGACAGCGATCACGATGAGCTTTGCGACGAGTGCGGCGGTCACTTCTACTGCGAGCATGAAAGCTTCACGGGAGAGGACAGTCACGTATGTCCCGACTGTGAAAGGGAGGTCACCGGGTGCTTCGACGGTGACGAGGACGGAGCCTGCGATATCTGCTCCGCTCCCATTGAATAGTTTATTATATTTATACAAAAATGTAGCCTTCACTACATTTCATATTTGTACACTGTTCCAAAAGTGTAAAGCACAGTAAAAAAAATCTTGACTTGGTTTTATTTTCCGTGTAAAATATTTATGCCCGTAGTAAATATTACAGGCACGCATTAAATCACTTTGCTTTCAAAATTTTTTAAAAGGAGGTCAAAGCAAATGACTAACGCCAAAAGCACCAAAAGAGCATTACTCTTCAGCATAGTATCGCTTTTACTTTGCTTCGCAATGCTCGTTGGTACAACGTTCGCATGGTTCACCGATTCCGCTGTAT
>JAZQYD010000065.1:0-2827 GCA_045633405.1 Eubacteriales bacterium
CCCGCTATCGAGTCTGCTACGGGCGTTACGGGAATTGCGGATAGCTCGGTGGAATTGGTTATGGTATTTGCCGCGGGCACTTATATGGAGCATATTTCGGAGAACGTTACCTATCGCCGTCTTATGCTTGTGGATAAGGTAAGTGCACCTAGAGATTTCTGGATCAAATGGACACGCCTTGACGGTGCGGTTGCATATTCGGTTTCCGCATTGGTGGGGGCAGAAAATATTCTTTTCGAGCTTGGTGAGGACGTAGATCACAAGATTCGTGAGAAGGAATACAGATACCTTCTTTCCTCAAGCGGTGAGAGGTATCATAATTCGATGGGCAGAAAGAAGGTTACCGAATGGCGTGACGTAATCAAGCGTGCCGCAAGACGAGGCGAGCTTCAGAAGGTGGAGAACGATTATGAGCTTGCTCCCGAGACGCTGGAGCTTGAGGAGCGTATTGCAGGTCTGCTGGGTAAAAAGCCTACGCATAATAACGAGCCCGAAAAGGAGTCGATCCCTTACGTTAGTGAGGATAAGCCCGAGAGCGAGGAATATGTACGTGCGATGGAAAAGGCACGTATGGTCGTTGAGTGTAGTAATGATGATGAAGCCGATGGACCTACGCTTGAGGAAATTGCCGAGGAGATTTCCACAGAGGACGAGGTAGAAGATAATTGTGAAATTGACGACGCTAAGGAATTTCCCGATGATGAGAATGATGAAGCTTCCGATGATGAGGAGATGGAGGAGCTCTCCGATGACGAGGTTGAAGAAGCTCTCGCTGTTGTCGAGGAGATAAAGGAAAAAATCCTTGTCGCCGCCAATGATGAGGGCGACGGTGAGCTTGAGTTCGAGGAGATGGATGAGTCCTCGTATGAAGAGGATATGGAATTCGATTTTGAAGCTGAGCCCGACGATGAGGAAGAATCTACTGCCGAAGCCGAGGACAACACCGAATCGGACATTTTTGAGAACGATGAAGCTGAGGATGAGTCGATAGACATTTTTGCCGACTCCGAGGAAGAGGAGCCTATCACCGAAGCAGCTCCCGAGAGCGAAACGGTTGTCGAGGATACGACCGACGGGGAATTTGTTATAGATGATGCACCGATAGAAGAATTTGAAATATCCGACGAGCTCCCGGAGGAGTTTACGATAGAAGAATCCTCCGAGGAAGAAGCGTTTGTGGAGGATTCCGATGAGGAGATCGAGGAGTTTATAATCGAGGAGCCCAAAGTGGACGCCGAAGATGAGCAGGCTATCGAGCCCGAGGAAGCTATCGAGGCGGAGAATGAGCCCGATAGTCAGAACGCTGAGACTGTTGTCTGTGAATCGACCGAGAACGATGCTCCCGACGAGAATAATTCGACTGTGGTTGATAACGAAATTCCCGAAAGAATTTCTGAGCCCCAAGCGGTTGCGGACAGTACTCCTGCGGTAGCCGAGACCGAGCGTAACATACCCCAAGAGCCCGGACTTGCCGAGCGTGTGGCAGATATTCGTGCCGAGATTGAGACAAAGATTCGTCTTGAATATGAGATCAAGGCAAGAGAAAAGGCGGAAAAGGAGCTTTTCGAGCTTCGTGAGCGTATGCAGAAGCAGCAGACCGAAAGCGAGCTTACTATTGCAGAGCTAAGAAGCGAAAACGAGAGACTCCGCCGCGATTATGACCGTCTGCTTGAGCAGATCGAGAGCGAGAGATTTGCCAGAGAATCCGAGGAGGCAAGACGTCGTATTGAGGAAAAGCAGCTTCGTGAGGATATAGAAAAGCAGCTACGTGCAGAGGCGGAGGAGCGAGAGAGACTTACGGAATCTGCTCGTGTTGCCGAGGAGGAGCGACGCAGACTTGAGGAAGAAAATGCCCGACTTGCCCGTGAGATGGAGGAGGACGCACGTGCCGATGCCGAGAGGGAGAGAAGGGAAGAGGAAGAACGCAGACAGGAGGCAGAGCGTATTCGTACTGCAGAGCGTGAAAAAATTATTCGCGAGCAGGAGGAGGCGAGAGAAAGAGCCAGAACCGCTATGCCCGAGATGGGAGACGGTAAGTATTCTTATACCACCAAGATCGTTAAGCTTATCTTCCCGAGAAACGTTGACCCCAACATTACAACCCGAATTCACGAGGTTATAAAGACCACCGTGGATTATTACGGCAAGGATAACGTGTCGCTTAGAATAAGAGCCAGCATCCCCGATAGCAGAACCGTTCTGCTTGAATTTGTGGACATTCCTCTTGAGGAGATGCCTCTGCTTGGTAATATTATCAAGGTGCTTGGCAATGCGGGGCTTGGAATTATTAAGGCGATTATAGAATAAGTACACAGTTTTAAAAAGTTAAGACTGCCTCAGACTAATATTTGGGGCAGTTTTTAATCGGTTTTTTGTTGATTTTATATAAAGTAGGTTTGTAATTATATTTAAAAATCATCAAATGTGAGAAAATTCAAAAAAAGTATTGACAAAAATATTATTTAGTGTTACAATGTGATGTAACTGTGCGAATGGGTGAACTATGCCCTTTTGACAGTAATATATTATTATTTTTTAGTGAAAGGAGGAAAATCATGCCAACCTTTAACCAGCTCGTAAAGCAGGGTCGTACCGACAAGACCTACAAGTCCAAGTCCCCCGCACTCCAGAAGGGCTTTAACGCTCTTAAGAATGCACCCATCGACCAGTCTGCACCTCAGAGAAGAGGCGTTTGCACCAAGGTTACTACCACTACCCCCAAGAAGCCTAACTCGGCTCTTCGTAAGATCGCCAGAGTAAGACTTACCAACGGAATGGAGGCTACTACCTACATCCCCGGTATCGGTCACAACCTTCAGGAGCACTC
>JAZQYD010000066.1:0-12936 GCA_045633405.1 Eubacteriales bacterium
TTGGTTGACGGAAATGATGGGGTTTTGAACCTCACGAGCTACGCTCTATGACCTGGGCACACAAGCGAAGCAACGTGTGCAGTCGGGGTCAATGTCCGCCGTCCGCGGCGGCATACTGCGTCATTTGGCGTGTACGCCCGCGAATAGCGGATAACCTATACCTTCTGATTTGAGTTTACCACATTACAACACTTACGTATTGAAATATGGAAAACTCAAGGACGCTTTGATCAAAATTCCCGCCGTTTACCACACGTTTTGTATGGAAAACGGCTTCCTTTTTTACTGCGTAAGGCACTACTGCCGATCAAAAACAACCGAGACGAGCGACACGGATGACACATGAATTGTGCGGTAGGTCATACCATTGTTTGACGCACTCCAGTCCCGTCACCTCGACCAAGCTTTCAGGCCTAAGTCCCGTCACTGCGACCAAGAAAGCGGGCTTGTTTTTGTGGTGTGGTTTTCTCGTCCATTGCATTAAAATTTATCGGTCTATTAAAAAAACTCAGATTATCCTGACGGATGCTCTGAGTTTTTCTTTTTCTTTAGTTGTTGAAAAAAGGGGGAGGTTTTGATTAAAACTATCGCTTTTGGGGAGGGGGCTTGTCGGTGCGTGTGGAGGCGTTTTGGCGGAATTATCTTTTATTCATATGCGTTTTTCCGAAGCGGTTACGGAAGTCGGACGGATAGCGGCCCTCGTGGTATTTGAAGTATCCGATGAAGGCCTTGTCGCTCGGAAATGCGAGCTCGGCGGCTATCTCCTTGACGTATTTTTCCGTATTGACTAAAAGCTCCTTGGCTTTTACAAGCAAATAATTATTGATGAGGGCTCTCGCACAAATACCGCAATTCCTTTTGCAGATGCGGTTGATGTGATCGGGGGAATAGCCGAAGTGATCCGCTACGGCTTTTACGGTGAGGGAGGCATCTGCGTTTATCCTCATCCACTCGAGGAGTGTCTCGACGATGCTGTTATAGCTGCTCTCGCTTTTTTCTGACAAATGGCAGAGCACGGCAAGTATATGGATGAGCACGGAATTTACAGCGTAATCGGGAATGCTCGGAAGGTTGTTGTAGTGCAGAAGCTCCTTAAAGAGGTATACGCCATCGAAGCTTTCAAAGTAGCGTTTGTTAAAAGGAAGATCGCCCTCCTTCACGGTGAAATGCACCCAATAAAAGCCGACGTCGCTCGTTATCCTCGTTCCGTAATGAAGCACGTTCGGGGAGAGTATCAGAACCTGTCCCGGCTCTATGAGATACTCGTTATCTCCCTCGGATATATACACCTTTCCCTTTGTGACGCAGATGATCTCATAGGTTTTTTCTGTTTTTCTCGGATGTATCCATTCGGTTTCCGAGCGGAAAAGTCCTGCGTAGGAAAATACGACGTTATTATTTAATAGAATGCTCATATCGCTTTTTCTTACCTCATGTCGTGTTTTGAGAATTGATTTCTTTATGGATACATTATATAATAAATTCAAAAGGAAAGCAATACCTTGTAAAAACATTGATAAAAAGGAGATATATCCTATGAAAACTTATGCATATGGGGACGTGAAGCTCACCTCGGGCTATCTCTTTGAGAAGCAGGAGCTAAATCGGAAAATCACGATTGATACGGTGTACGACCGCTTCTTTGAAACGGGAAGAATATCAGCCTTCAATTTTGATTACGATCCCACCGTTGAGGGCTCTGTCAAGCCCCATTACTTCTGGGACAGCGACGTTGCCAAGTGGATAGAGGGCGTGGCTTATATCCTGAAGAACCATCCCGAAATGAAGGAGCTGGAAGAAAAAGCGGACAGCATCATAGAGAATATAAGGGAGCATCAGGAGGAGAGCGGCTATTTCAACATCTACTTCACGGTGTGCAAGCCCGAGAGTCGCTTCACAGACCGCAGTGCACACGAGCTGTACTGTGCGGGACATCTGATGGAGGCGGCTGTTGCCTATGACGAGGCCACGGGCAAGGGTGTGCTCCTCGAATGCATGGAGAAATATGCGGAGCATATATACAAGGTCTTCGTCCTCGATAAGAGTGCCGAATTCTGCACCCCCGGTCACGAGGAGATAGAGCTTGCTCTTGTGCGTATGTACCGCCATACGGGAAAGAAATTTTATCTTGATCTCGCCGCTCATTTCATAAATACAAGAGGAACCCAGGCGGAGGACAACGATCCTCCGTACAACCAGAGCCACAAGCCCGTCAGAGAGCAGACCGAGGCGGTCGGACATGCAGTTCGTGCTCTATATCTCTACACGGGTATGGCGTATCTTGCTAAGGAGACGGGTGACGGGGAGCTGAAAAAGGCCTGCAAGACGCTCTGGGGAGACATCGTGTCGCATAAGATGTACGTCACGGGCGGACTCGGCTCGACGAAGCTCGGCGAGACCTTTACGAGAAGCTACGATCTGCCTAACGATACCGCCTATGCCGAGACGTGTGCGGCGATATCTCTTCTGTTCTTCGGCAATGCAATGCTTGCCGTTGAAAACGATGCAAAATATGCCGACGCAGTCGAGCGTGCTCTCTATAACGGCGTGCTATCGGGACTTTCTCTGGACGGAAAAAGCTTCTTCTACACCAACCCTCTCGAAATAAATCTCTCAGAGAAGTGGGTTTGCAGCTGGGGAAGACGTGAATTGCCCATAACGGTGCGTCCTCCCATGTTCAGCTGCTCCTGCTGTCCCCCCAACGTGAACAGACTTCTTCCGTCCCTCGGAAACTACGTTTACGGCAGTGAGGGCGACACCTTGTACGTCAATCAGTTTATCTCATCGCAGCTAAAGGGCGGGGAGGTGTCCTGTATTCTTGAAACAGATTACCCGAATAGCGGAAAAATAAAGCTGACCGCAGCAGGCACCGCAAGGGTAGCGGTGCGTATTCCGTCCTGGTGCGAGCACTTCACGCTGAATAAGCCCTACGTTATCGAGAGGGGGTATGCCGTAATAGAGAACGACGACAGTGAGATCACCCTCGAGCTCGACGTGAAGCCGAGGCTCGTATACGCTGACAGCCGTGTTCTGAGAACTGCGGGACGTGTCTCTGTTGCAAGAGGCCCTATCGTATACTGTGCAGAGGGCGTGGACAACGGCCCGAATATGCATAGCTGTTCCATTCCTAAAGATCCTAAGTTCACCGAGGTCTATGATGAGGACTTCGGTCTCTACACACTGAACGTGGAATGCTTAAGGGAGAAGGATTTCGGAGGGGAGCTTTATTCCAACCGTGCACCCGAGAAGGAAAGGGCAAGCCTGAAGCTCATACCCTACAATTGCTTCGCAAACAGAGGCGAGTCGGATATGGCGGTATGGTTACGCCGTGATTGATCGGTAGCTTTTAATACTCATATTTCATTCAGATAACAGCAAGGCTCATCCTACGTGGTGAGCCTTATTCTTTTGTTCTTTTTTCGTTCTTTCATTGCATTTTCACGGCACTTGTGGTATCATTATGCTGTAATTAACTTATGTGGGTCAAATGTGCTTTCTAAAATTTGCTTATGCAGGGTAAGGGAAATGATAAAGGTATTTGCATTTGATCTTGACGGAACGCTGACACAGCACAAAGCTCCCATCGATGAGAGGAACCGTGCTGTGCTTCAAGGACTTGCCGAGAGGCACGTTCCCGTCATGGTCGGAGCGGGTAACTGTATGCGTATTCACGGGCAGGGGCATCGGACGTGCACTCGAGCTTGATAACAACGATGGTGTGAACCCCGATATCATAGCCGTGTATCTCGGAATAAACGATTTCCGTACTAAGGTGACGAGGGATAATTTTGCCACAGCATACCTTGAGATGATAGAGGGTATGATGGCGAAATATCCGGATGCTGAGGTATACCTCTTCACTCTCGTCTATACCACTAACGTTAATTCGGGCGTAAATCCCGACGACGTGGTATACTTCAACGAAGCGATCGGGGATATTGCCGAGAGGACGGGATGCACCCTTGTCGATCTTTATCAGGACAGCGGAATAAATAAGGAGACCTTCGCATCCAATATGTGCGACGCGACCCTTCACCCGAACTATGCGGGAATGGACCGCATTACTCAGTGCTTCATAAACGTGCTTGCAGATAAGTACGTCAAGAATTAAATAAAAGGATTCCCACCCTCTCTCCGTGTAAGAATGAGATGCGAGTGGGAATCTTTTTGTGTGAATTACTTATTACGGATTTGCCGCCTTGTCAGCGAAGCTCTTCATATACTTTGCCACGGTCTGGCAGACGTAGGATGCGGCGATGAAGACTGCACAGAGGATGACACGTGACATTATGAACGTGGGATAACCGGATATCATGTAGAAGAATGCGACGTCTCCTACGAGCTCGAAGGCTAAGGTGTTTGCCGCTCTCTTCTTGTTCTCCAAGAACGTCATAATGTTCTCGGGCTTAGCATTCAGAATGTCTCTTTCGTATACGACCTCGAAATTCGCGACCTTTTTTATAGACTTGACGAGTGCTAACACAGCACGAATACCGATCGCGACTATGTACGCCGCGAAGAGCACGGGTAATGCTATGTAGAGAGTGTACGAGTTTATCTCGGAAAGATCGATCTCCTTCAAGATATAAGCACATCTGTTAAACATCGAGGTGTTACCGTCGATCGTGGAGAACAGGGGCAGGAAGAATACAAAGAGACAGGAGAGAGTGATGCATGCCGCGGATGCAAGGTCGAATATTGCGGTGATCAAATGTCTCTTCTTATGCTTGGCCATATCGGGCTGACGCTTGCTAGCGGTCGATTTGCTGTTGATCGAATTTATAACCTTGGGTGTATAGGGAACACCGTTCTCAACTACCTCGACTACTACTCCATCATTCTCAAACTTAGCCGCCATCTCGAACGCGTTATCAAACGTGAGCCTCTCGGCAATGCGACAGTACTTCTGTGATACGAGCATAGACGCATCCGAAAGACTGATGTTAAGAATAACGGTCAGATCCTTCAAAAGCTTGACCTTCTGCTTGCCGAGGTCGATCAGGACAATGTCATAAAGCTTGTCTTCATTAACGGTTTGTCCGACCGTCTCGGTAGATGTCGCTGTGGCGAGGACGCTTGTGCCGCAATACGGACAGAATTTCATATCCGTTGACACTTCCTTGCCGCATTTGTAACAATACATATCGGTACTCCTTTTGCGAGTTTTTTGTTCGGTTTATTTTTGTAGTCAACACTTCAACACTCATTATACTATGAAGCCCATACGTTGTCAAGAAAATATTTGCTATACCGGAACCTTTTCCTCTTAAAACCCGACAATATTATCTATCAGTATTGCAAAACCGGTCAATATATGATATAATCGGTATAGATAAGCCCCATTTGGGCTAAAAAAAAACAAAAGGAATAGATTATGAAGAAAATATTGATTCTTACACTCATCCTTCTTTTATCCCTCGCCCTCGCTTCCTGCGGCAGCTCGGATGAAAAGGACGGTACGCTTGATCATACTCACGCATACGGTGAGTGGAGCGTTTCGGTAGCTCCCGGCTGTGACACGGTCGGTGAAGAGAAGCGTGTCTGCACCTGCGGTGAGGCTGAGACGAGAGAGATAGCGGCCCTCGGTCACGTGGAGATCATCCTCGATGCCAAGGAGCCCACCTGCTCCGAGGACGGATGCACCGAGGGTAAGGCGTGCAGCGAGTGCGGTACTACCATCGTGCATCAGACTCCGATCACGAAGCTCCCTCATAAGGAGGAGACAATCCCCGCTGTTGCTCCCGACTGTGAGAACTCGGGACTTACCGAGGGTGTGAAGTGCTCGGATTGCGGTGAGACCATTGTTGCTCAAGAGGTTATTCCTCCTGCTCACTCACCCGAGACTGTTCCCGGTAAGAGTGCTACCTGCTATGAGGAGGGTCTTACCGACGGCTCAAGGTGCTCCGAGTGCGGAAATACTATTGTCGCTCAGCAGATCATACCCATTACACATAACGTCGAGATCATCGAGGCAGTAGAGCCCGGTTGCTATAACACGGGTCTCACCGAGGGTAAGTGGTGTCCCGATTGCGGAGAGGTCATACTTCCCCAAGAGACAATTGACAGAAAGCATTCTCCCGAGGTAGTGGAGGGCTATGCTCCCCCCGACTGCTTCACTCACGGATACAGAGACGGCGTTTCTTGCTCCCTGTGCGGTGAGGTCATCACCGAGCGGGAAATAATCGAGCCGACCCACGATGCGGAGCTTGTTCCCGGTTATATAGCTACCTGCACAAAGACGGGTCTTACAGACGGACTTGTGTGCGTGAGATGCGGAAATACTCTTCTTCTGCAGAAGGAGATACCCTTCTCACTCCACAACTTCGTTGACGGACACTGTACACACTGCGAGATCACGGAGTTCAGCCAGGGTCTTCTGTATGAGCTCAGTGCTGACGGACAGTCTTACACCGTCAAGGGCAGAGGCACCTGCAAGGATCTTAAGATCATAATCCCCGACTACTATCTCGGCAAGCCCGTCAAGGAGATCGCGGCATACGCCTTCTCGGGTGACTGCTCGATTCTCAGCGTTGTTATTCCCTCGACGGTTGAGCACATCGGTCAGGATGCCTTCAGCTACGCCGAGAGACTTGTCGAGATATACAATCTCTCGACCTATATCAATCTTAATTCGACGACAGATAAAACGGGACTTACCGGACAGAACGAGAGCTACGTAAGCATAAGAGTTATACATACTCAGCTTGACGAAGAGAGCGTTCTTAAGGTATACGGTGACTATATCTTTGCAGAAATTAACACGCCTAAGCTTATAGCTTACCTTGGCGACGACGTGCGTATCACACTTCCCGAGGACTACAACGGCGAAAAATATGAGATATACAGACGTGCATTCTATAAGTATAAGAGGCTTGTCAGCATAGTAGTACCGAAGAACGTAACGGACGTCGGCCTTTCTGCATTCGACTCCTGCACGAGCCTTGTCGAGGTGTACAACCTTGCCGGCTTCCAGCTTGAGTTTAACGGCTCCTGGCTCGAGGGAGAGCTCGGCAGATATGCTTATGCGGTTCATTCGTCTGCCGATGCAGAGTCTATCGTAGACATCGTCGGTGACTTCGCATTCGTTACTGCTGACGGCGAGAATTATCTCGTGGCATATCTTGGCAATGGTACTGAAATCGTGCTCCCCGAGAATTACAAGGGCGAGACCTACACGGTCAACAAGCTTGCCTTTGCGAACGTGACGTCCATCGTGTCTGTCAGAATTTCCTCGGGCGTTAAGGCGATAGGCGATCAGGCGTTTGCCTCCTGCACCTCTCTTCGTGAGGTTGTCTTCGACGAGGGCGTTACCTCTATCGGCTACCGTGCGTTTACTGAAACTGCTGTCAGAAGGATCGTTCTTCCTAACAGCCTTACCTACCTTGGTACCTACTCGTTTGCGGGCTGTGAGAGCCTCGGCTACCTTGTGATCAACGAGGGGCTTGAGACGATAAGCAACGGAGCCTTCTCACGTTGCCACAATCTTGCGAGCATCACTCTTCCTAAGAGTCTTAAGACAATAGAATCCGGTGCGTTTGCAGTTCAGCCTTCGTCGGAAGGCGGCTTCAGTAACGGTAGAGTGCGTCCCCGTGAGATCATAAATCACTCGAGTCTAGCTTTAACTGCGGGAAGTGACGGTAACGGAAGTATTGCATTTGGTAAAGATACGATTATTTATAACGGTGAGTCCGCTGTGTCAACGGCTGTTATTAAGGATGATTTCCTCTTCCTTTCGGTTTCGGGCAGCTACTATCTTGCGGTATATCTCGGTACCGATAAGGAGATAACTCTCCCATCCGATATAAACGGAAATACCTATGAGATAATGAAGAATGCGTTCAGTAAGAGAGAAGATCTTATCTCGGTGACTATTCCCGAGGGCGTGACGGCAATCGGTTACTATTCATTTGGAGGCTGCACCTATCTTACCACGGTCAACGTTGCGGGCAGCGTTAAGGTTATCGGAGAATATGCATTCTCTGATTGTGTAAACCTTGTCAACGTTAATCTTGAAGACGGTCTTGAAAAAATCAGCAAGTATGCGTTCAGCTACTGCCAGAATCTTGAGACTATCACAATCCCTGCATCGGTAACCTATATTGGTGGCTACTGCTTCTGCCCTAATGCTTTCACCGGCGAATCTAAGCTCACGAGTGTAATATTCGAGGATACAAGGAACTGGTACAGCAAGGCGTCGGATACCGCTACAAGAGAGATAAAAAGAGATGCAGCTGATTCTCAGAATAATGCAAGCATCTTCAAAGGATCGTCAAAGGATTACATCTGGATCAAAAAGTAAGTAAATTTTAAATTTTTAAAAAACGAGGTAGGTGCTTTCGGAAACGCGGGTATCTATCTCGTTTTTGAAGGCTTATCTGATAGAAAATAGCGTTTAAAATATGAAAGGTTAAAAAAAATGCTGAAGCTTAGCGTAGTACAACCCCCGTATTTTGCAGGGGATGAGCCCCGAGATCTTCTCGAATGTGGCTGGGTCGACTGATGAAAAATGAAGGCTGACGGTGTGATACTCCCCCTAAAATGTAAATAAAGGTTTGCAAAAACGCCAATTTTGTGTAAAAACGAGCGTGAAAGCTCTTGCGTCTGAGAGGCGGCAAGGGTGAAAAAACAGATACGGAGCACGGCATTTACGTCCGTGCTCCCCTTTTATTTTTGACTCCCGGCGTATTTATGTGGGGTATTTAATAAAAAGCGGATAATATGTTGACAGACCTGCTTTTTTGAAGTATAATGTGGGGTGCTGAACATTTATCTTCACGAAGGAGAAGGACATGTATATCGGATATCTTGATGACTTTTCATGCAAATTCACAAGAATGGGCTGCGATCTTCCGCTTGAACCGACCTCGGCTTCGGATGGCGTATACACGTGGAGCTGGAAGGTGCTCTTGAATACGGGCTTTGATATGAGGATCGACCTTAAGGGCGTGTGCTACGTCGGCTCGGTGACCCTTCCGCTAAGCGAGGGCTCTCAGATTCCCTCCTTCGAGGTGCTCTCGGGGGATAAGCAGGTGGCGAAATACCATGCCGAATACGGCAAGCTTGCTTCGGGCGAGCTTACTCTGCCCGTTGGAGTCTATTCCTCCGAAATTACTGTCCGCATACGTGCAGAGTATCAGGACGTCTCCTTCTCCACACCTAAGATCGCAGTTATGCGTGATGACGGAGTCCCCTTCGTCTGGCCCGTGCCTGAGAAAATGCACACGGGTGGGAAAAGATGCCGTATATCGGGTGTCTTTCCTTTAGGGGAGAATGAAGACGAAATAGCGGCGGCGAAATTCCTCGAGGAGCGTCTTACCGAGAGATTTGGTGAGGATGCATTTTCTCCTCTTGGTATAGCCGTGACCCTTCGTCTTGCCGAGTGTGGCTATGACGGCGAGCGTTATACCGTAGAGTCGACCGAGGAGGGAATCACAATAACTGCGGGCTGTCGGCTTTCCCTTACGTATGCGGCGTGCAAGCTTCTTATGCTCGGCGAGGGCGGTGAATTTCCGCTTCTCTCGATTGACGATAAGCCCGAGAAGCCGCTCCGCGGAATTCATATGTACCTTCCCTCGAGGGAGAACCTGACGTTTGCGAAGAGACTATTCCGCTACGTGCTCCTTCCCCTCGGATTTAACAGTATATTTGTCGAGTTTGCAGGCGGAATGAGATTCGACCGCCACCCCGAGATAGCCGAGGGCATACTCGATGCAAATGCCAAGGCACGTGCAGGGCTTCAGCCCCCATTCCCGCACTGCGAGGTTGCAGGCGGCGGTGTTCTTGAGAAGAGCGAGGTGCGTGACCTTCTCGACACGGCGAGAGAATACGGATTTGAGATCATCCCCGAGGTGCAGAGCCTCGGACACGTGCAGTATATAACCTACTCGCACCCCGAGATCGCTGAGGTCGAGGAGCGTGACAAAAGCGTTGATGACGAGCGAGCGGAGGATGCACGCCCCGCCAACTTCTACAAGCACTGCTACTGCCCCTCCGATGAGAGGAGCTATGAGATCATCTTCGATATCATCGATGAGATAATAGAGGTGGCGAAGCCTCGCCGTTACGTCCACATCGGACACGATGAGATATATCACCTCGGTCTTTGTCCCAAGTGTAAGGGCACTCCGCACGATGAGCTCTACGCACGTCACGTGACAAGGCTCTACGAATACCTTAAGGCTCGGGGTCTTGGCACGGTTATCTGGTCGGATATGCTCCAGCCCGTTACTCTTTATAAGACCGCAAATGCGGCAAATATGCTGCCGAAGGACATCCTCTGCCTTGACTTTATCTGGTATTTCCACCTCGATTTGGATATCGAGGAGAATATTCTCGAAAAGGGCTTCAAGGTCGGTGCCGGAAACCTCTATTCCTCGCACTACCCGAGATACAAGAAGCGTATGATGACGGACGGTATGATCGGCGGAGAGGTCTCGCTCTGGTGTATGACGAGCGAATACGGACTCGGTAAGAAGGGCAAGATATTCGATTTTGCCTACACCGCAGGGATGCTGTGGAATACGTCGATCTATGACGAGAGACTGCGTGAGGTCTACGCTCATCTTATAGTGAAAAATCTCCAGCCCTCCTTCCGTGACGAGATAAGGGGTCTCTACTCTCCCATGGGGTACAGCGAGACCGAAATCGCACTTCCCGAGGGGGATAAGAGGATACCCCGCGATATTCTTGAATACCGCCCCGATGCAATTTTAGCAGAGGGTGCGTCGGTACGTGTTGACGGCTCGTATGACAGACTTAAGATAGAGCATACAACGCTGGAGGTCGCACCGAGAATTCCGTGGGAGCCCCTCTTTGTGTCGGGTGATTATACAGTTCATTACGAGGACGGAGAGGAGATATCCATCCCTGTCGAATATATGGGCAACGTTCAGCATTACCGCCGTAAATACGCCGACCCCCTTCGAGGTCAGTACAACCGTCACACGGGCTACGTGGGAACGTGGTTCTCCGATCCTACTCTTGAAGAGAAGTATGGAGGCGAGGACGTTCTTCTCACCTCCCTCGTGTGGGAAAATCCGCACCCCGAGAAGAGAATCGCCTCGATCTCTTACAAATCAAGCGAGGGCGACTACACGCAGGTGGTTCTCACCTGCCTTTCGGGTCTGTCACGTGTCGGAAGGAGTTAGGGGCAAAGGGGATTTTCCGCCTGTTACTCTTTACAGATCAGTGCTGAGATGGAGGTTATAATGTATCTCGCAATTGTTATAGCTGCAATTACCTGTCTTCTCATGATAATGGCAGTTTTGTTCTTCCCGAAAATAAAAATCGGCAGTGCTTCGGTCGCATCCTATTGGGTGATAACCGCAGTAGGTGCTCTTGCACTTCTGATATCGGGTACGGTCGATATCGGCTCGGTGGGCGAGTCGCTTATCGCAGATAATTCAATAAATCCCCTGAAGATACTCGTTCTTTTTATTTCGATGACGCTCCTCTCGATCTTCCTCGATGAGTTCGGCTTCTTCAGATATCTTGCAAGCTGTGCACTCAAGCGTGCAGGGAAGAGTCAGATGAAGCTCTTCATACTTCTCTACGTAACGGTATCCGTGCTCACCGTGTTTACGTCGAACGATATCATCATCCTTTCGTTCACTCCCTTTGTTTGCTATTTCGCAAAGAATGCACGTATCAGTCCCATTCCGTATCTTGCCGCCGAGTTCGTTGCGGCGAATACCTGGAGCATGGCACTCATTATCGGAAACCCCACGAACATATATCTTGTGACAGCCATGGGCGGAGACTTCGTATCGTATATGAAGCTGATGATCCTTCCTACGGTTGCGGCAGGCATTGTTGCATGCCTCTGTCTATTCCTTCTGTTCAGAAAAAAGCTCTCCGACCCCATTGAGGCATCCCCCGAGGACGTCGTGATAGAGGATAAGCTTCTTCTCACTGTCGGAATAGTTCACCTTTCCGTCTGTACCGTAGCTCTCGCTCTCTCATCCTACCTCGGCTTTGAGATGTGGCTTATCTCGCTTGCTTCGGTCATCAGCCTTTTCGTATGCAATATCGTTGCTTCTCTTATCAGGCGTAAGAAGCCCTCATCGCTCGAAAGGTGCCTTAAGCGTGCTCCGTGGGAGCTGATACCGTTTGTTATTTCAATGTTTGTTATTGTCGAGGCTCTCAGGGTTACGGGTGTTTCGAGTGAGGTGTCCCGTCTTCTCGGAGATTCTCATTCGGTATGGACGTACGGTGTCTCATCCTTCCTTGCATCGAATCTCATTAACAATATACCGATGAGCGTGCTCTTCTCATCGATTCTCGCATACTCTCCGTCGAACTCCGCCGCCGTCTACGCTACGGTAATAGGCTCGAACCTCGGTGCTTGCCTCACTCCCATCGGAGCTCTGGCCGGCATTATGTGGAGCTCCATTTTAAGAGAGCAGGGACTCAAATTCGGATACGTTGATTTCCTTAAAATAGGCGTCACGGCAGCGATCCCCGCACTTGTCGCATCTCTTGGCGTTTTGTCTTTGGTTTTGTAAGTCCGATTCCCATAAACATGAGATAACAGCACTCCGTCAAGGAGACGGTGCCCGACCTCCGAGGTCATTATTTCGGCCTCGGAGGTCTTTTTTTTCTAAAAAAAGCCTTGCGTAACAAATTTTGTTCGAAAGTTTAATATCAAAAAAGTTGTACAAATGCGTAGTTTTCGCTACTTTTTATTTTTGTGCAACAATTTTTTTATTTTTAAAACCTTCGAAAAAATGCTTGACATACCGTTTTTCAGGTCGTAAAATGAAGATGGTTTCTTATATATGCACGTGTATAGCGTGTAATTTTTTAAAAGGAGGTCAAAGCAAATGACTAACGCCAAAAGCACCAAAAGAGCATTACTCTTCAGCATAGTATCGCTTTTACTTTGCTTCGCAATGCTCGTTGGTACAACGTTCGCATGGTTCACCGATTCCGCTGTAT
>JAZQYD010000067.1:0-12562 GCA_045633405.1 Eubacteriales bacterium
CTTACAAAGAGGCTAAGGATGCTCTTAAGGAGCTCGGCGACGAGGCTCCCGAGAACTATGTTGTTGGTAAGTCCGGCAAGGTAGTTTGGACCGGTACTAAGGATGCTGTTAAGGCTGCTAAGTAATTTTAAGATTACATAGTTTCTTAGTGTGTTATAGAAAAGCGGTTGCGTTCCCAAACGGTGCGTGACCGTTTTTCTTTGAAGCGTAAAAGAAAAATAAGAGGGTAGCTCGGTGCTTTCCGACCGTCTCTCCGACTGCCGAATACAGGCTCTGACAGCTCCCCAACCCCACGGGATACTCCTCTTCCCTTTTTAACATTTTATCAACATTTCACAAAAACAACGATACCTTTTCCTCTTTTGTAACGTTATTTTTGTTCGATTTCTGTCGAAAATCACGAAAAATGTCTTACGATATTGATTTTTGCATAGATTAGGTGTAAAATACAGTTGTATATTACGCACGCACACGCGTGCGACTATTCGCACGCGAGAAAACAAGTAACGAGAGGTAATTTTATGACCCAAATCATATCAGTCACAGTAGCACTGGGCATCGCCGCACTTCTGACGGTGCTGATAAGACGCTATGACACGGATGAGAAGCGTCTGTCACGCTTAAGACGAATATTGGCCCTTCTGATGGTTGGCTTTACGTTTATAAGCTACACGTATTGGAACCCGGTGCTTTATACCGCACGCGGACTTACGTCGCCCGTCTCACCCTTTGACAGTGCATTTGTTACCGCCCTCGCCACTCTTCTTATCTGGTTCAGCCATGCGGCAATGCTTGCCGTGGCGATGGAAGAGTTCTGGAACTTCAAGACACTGAGAGCGATAACTCATCTTTTCGCACTTCCGACGTTTCTCATACTCCTCATCTTCTTCAGAATCTGGGGTGTTGCATCGCTCGGTCTTCCTACGGAGGAATTTAATTCGAACTTTACAACTTATAGCCTCCTTTCCTGGCGTTTGTGGTTTATGGTTATCGAGTGCGGCATCGGAATAGCACTCCCTCTCTCACGTATTATTAAGGATAAGGGCCCGACGCTTCCCCGCGGTAAGGTAGAGATCTTTAATTTCTTCTACGCTCTCTTCTTTGCGGTCCTCACCGTAATGCCCTGCTACGTGCCCCAGGTGTTCTTCACCTCTGCTGACCCCAGCATACGTCTCTACGGCTTTACAGAGGCACACAGAATTATTCTGTACTTCGGCTTGATTATCCCCTACGTCATCTTCCACCTGTTGAAGAACAAGACGTATGAGGTAAAAAGATTCATCCTCACCTATATGTCTCTCGGACTTCTCTGGGTCTACCTCGGACGGTGGGACTATGAGATGTGGCTTGATCCCCTTCAGTGGCCCCTCCACCTTTGCAACACTGCGATGTTCTTAGTGCCCCTCTGCCTGGTCTTCAGGATGAGAAGGCTCTTCAACTTCTGTCTATTCATCAACGTAATGGGTGCACTCCTTGCGATGGTAGCGGCAGGAGACATGGATTCGCTCAATGCGATAGGCACGGCGAGAATCTCCTATTGGGTAAACCACTATGCCGCATTCTTCATGCCCCTTCTTATGGTCGCACTCAAGATATTCCGCAGACCGAAATTCAAGGAATGGGTTTATGCGGTCATAGCACTGACCGTCTACTTCATCGCTATGCTTGTCGTTAACGCATGGTTCTCCAACTACGGCGAATGCGACTACTTCTATCTCAACAGTGACTTCATCACGGACAAGCTCGGCCAGTGGGCTGAAAACACACGTAAGTTTACGGTATCGTTTAAGATAGAACTCCTGACGTTCACGTTCTATCCTATCTATCAGGCACTCTTCTACGTGGTCTACGTAGGCTTCACCGTGGGAATATGGTTCATATACGCTCTGCTGTTCTCCTCTTGGGACGAGGCGGAGGAAAGAAGATTGAAAGAGAGAGACTATAAGAATATGAAAAAGGAACTTAACGAATATCTTGGTAAGGATCGCTATTCCCCCCTTACGGGAGACGATTCACCGAGGCTCGAGCTTAAGAGCTTCTCCAAGAGATACGGTACTAATAAGCACTACTCAGTAAACAACGTGTCCCTCGAGGTCACGGGCGGTGAGATCTTCGGCTTCCTCGGCCCCAACGGTGCGGGTAAATCCACCATCATCAAGAGTATGGTAGGAATCCAGACCATAACCTCGGGCTCTATCGAGATATGCGGATACGACGTAGAGAAGCAGTCTGCGATGGCGAAATTCCACATGGGCTTCGTTCCCGACCATTACGCTCTCTACGAGAACCTCACAGGACGTGAATACATCAACTATATAGCTGACCTTTACTCGGTCTCCAAGGAATACAGAGACGAGGTTATCGAGAAGCTGGTCAAGCGTTTCCAGCTCACCGGCTCCTTCGACAACCAGATGAAGACCTACTCGCACGGTATGAAGCAGAAGATCACCATTATGGCGGCTCTCGTTCATAACCCCAAGGTATGGATCCTCGACGAGCCTCTCACGGGTCTTGACCCCAACTCCATCTACGAGGTTAAGGAATGCATGAAGGAGCACGCCGCAGCAGGAAACGTGGTGTTCTTCTCCTCTCACATCATCGACCTTGTCGAGAAGCTCTGTGACAGAATTGCCATCATCAAGAAGGGTAAGCTTCGTGCAGTCAAGACCATAAAGGAGCTTACGGATGAGGGAATTGAGCTCGAGCAGTTCTATCTCTCCATCATCAATGACGGCGATAACGAGCACGTACCCTACGTCGACGACGATATCAAGAGCATAGCGGAGGCCGGTGCTGTATGAAGAATCTCGTGATTCTCGTAAAAATGCAGCTTAAGGAGCAGCTCAACTTCAAGAGATTCGACATCAAGTCTATGAGCCTTTTCAGGATACTTACGTCGATCATCTTCGCTGTTCTTAAGTTTGTACTTGCTATTTCACTGTGCTATGCATTCCTATGGGTAGCACGGTGGCTGAATCTGTTCAGCACAGCTAACAACATTCCCAATGCGGTAATGTCTATCATATTCTACTTTATGGTGGCCACGGCAATATTCTCGTGTATGGTCGGACTCACCAAGTCCATCTACTACGCACGAGATAACGCAGTGCTCCTCACACTTCCCTGTACTGCACTGCAGGTATATCTCTCTAAGCTCGTCATATTCTTCGTATTCGAGATCAAGAGAAATTTATCCTTCCTAGTCCCCCTCTTTATCGCATATTATATGCTTCAGGGCTACGGCACCTGGGTATATCCATGGATGCTCCTCTGTATGATAGCGGTATCCCTCTTCACCGTTGCACTCGGAGCTATACTCTCCGTGCCTGCAATGTGGGTGTCTACCTTTATGAGACGCCACAGATCCATGCAGATCGCAAGCATTGCCACGGGCGTCACCATAGCGATCTCCCTTGTATTCTTCGCCATCTCACTGATACCCGAGAGTATCGACCTGCGTGACAGCTGGAGATCGATCTTCAACTTTATCCAGATAAATATTCTGGAGGCATTCAGAACGAATTGCAAGGGACTCTATAAGCTCTCGCTCGTATTCTTCGGCGAGACGGACGTCTTCTTGAAAACCACCTTCCAGATTTGGCCTACTGTTTTACGCTTCCTTATTATCCTCGGTGCGGGAGCCCTCCTCCTCGCCGTAGGCGTGCTCATCGTGTGTCCGCTCTTCTATAAGATGGCGAGCACTCCCTTTGAGTACCTCAAGGCTCACGTTAAGCCTAAGCGTAACGTATGTCATACCAGAAGATTCTCGGCTTACTACAACGAGTTTCTTATCACTCTCAAGACGACCAACCGTATGATCGCCAATATCGGCGTACTCATATCCATCCCGATGCTCATATACCTTCTCAACAAGGTATTCCGTGCTATGAACACACGTGCACTCGGTGACAATATGATAATCGCCTTCAATATCCTGATAATTCTTCTTATCGCACTCAACTCCAACTGTCAGATGGCGAGCATCTTCTCGCGTGACGGCAGGAGTAATTATCTCATCAAAACACACCCTGCGAAGTACATACTTACGATTTCGGCAAAGCTTCTGCCCAACACCGTCTTCGCCCTTCTCTCGCTCTTCTTGACGGGAGGCATCATCCATTCGACGACGTCGCTCACCGTAGGCAATACCCTGATGCTCGTCGGAGGAGTATCCCTCATTTATCTGTCTCATATGCTCTTCTCGGCGGAGCTCGACCTTATGAATCCGCAGATAGAGCTGTATGCCACGGTGGGTCAGAGCGACTCCAACCCCAACGAGACCGCCGCAACGGCATCTGCCTTCATCATCGCATTTGCGACCGCTGCTATCGCCTTCTACCTCCTTATCGACGTTACCGGCGGCGGTATGTATCCCAAAATGCTGTTGGTAGCTGCACTTGCGTTCGCATGGCGTGTACGCATCTTCCTCTCTAAGATCAAGGTATATTATAAGGAGAAATGATATGAAGAAGTCAGTTGTAATTCTTATCGCCATAATATACGTTGCATCTATTGCCATAGTAAGCTTCTTCGGTATGGACTTCGAGATCTTCGACGAGGTAGTGTACGTCACGGAGGTCAAGCTTACAAACGATGGGCTAAAGCCCGGTAACCAGAACATGGGAGACTACTACGTATTCGTACGCCCCGATGAGAACGGCACCTACAGCTATCAGCTCGAGGTGAGCGTTTTACCCTCGAATGCGTCCAATAAGAAGGTCGATTACGTATACTCGGAGAATCCTGCCGTAAGCATAGACGAGAACGGTCTCGTTACCTTCTCGGGCTACACAGAGCCGGTTACGATATACATCGTTTCCACCGACGGATCTAACGTCAAGACGTCGATAACCATTATTTGCAGATAATTTTTCCATAAGGATAATTAAAATTCAGATAAACGAAAGGAGATGAAGGACGGCATTTAATCTTTTTCTATAACTGAAGTTCACTGACAGGCCAAGGTGCTAATGACAATAATGTGATTAGGAGCACCGTGATTCGAAAGAAATAAGAAAGGAACAAAAAATGAAAAAATTCTTCAAATCGGCAATTGCTCTGTGTTTAGTCCTTTCTCTCGTCTTCTCTCTCGCAGCCTGCGGAGGTAATAAGGACGATGAGGACAAGGTAACTGTGACCTCGATCAAGGTCAAGGACGGCACTTATCCCAAGACCCTTGAGGTCGGTGAGACCCCCGACTTCTCCAACATCAAGGTAGAGGTAAGCTTATCCGACGGCACTACCAAGGAGGTAGGCATCACCGAGGTAACCCTCTCCAATATCGACACCTCGACAGAGGGCGTCAAGAAGCTTGAAGTAACCTATGAGGGCAAGACCGCATCCGTAAACATCACCGTAGGTGAACCCGAGGAGGACGTGTTCATCGCAGGTATCGAGCTTCCCCAGAACATAGTTACAAGAGAATCCTACAAGAACAACTTCAAGGATTCCACCCTTCCCTACTACGTAGGTGATGATAACCCCTATCTCTTCTACGTTAACGTTATGATGTTCGACTCCAACGACGATCCCGTTGACGTTGACAGCAAGACCTATCCCACCTCGACCAGGGTATTCCTTATCGACGACGAAACCAGCCAGGAGACCGAGCTTACCGGCGACGCTCTCACCGCTATGGTAGTTAAGGATGAGGCTAACAACACCTATGATTTCACCGAGGCAGCTATCGGCAAGACCTTCCGTCTTGAGATAAAGCCCCTTGAGAATTATAACGGTGCTCCCAAGTCCCAGGTAGTACGCGTTGTAGACGGCTATAACGTTTATAATGCTAAGGAGCTCAACCTCCTCACCAACCAGGACGATGACGTTGCAGGAAGTGCAAAGGAGGAGGACGTAAGCCAGATCGAGGCAGTTAACAGATTCCTTGCAGCTAACGGCATTACCAGACCCCAGAGACTCACAGGTCTTATTCTCCATCAGGACCTCTCCATCACTCTTGACGATATTCCCTCCGAGTACATCTTCGAGTATGAGAAGAATGGCGAAAAAAAGAAGGCATTATACGACAATATGTACGTATACTACCACATCAACCGCCCCGACTCCGAGACAGAGTCCTCTACCTTCTCCTTCTACGGTAACTATTACAGCATCTACTCCTACGATATTCCCAACGTAGTTGAGAATGGTGTTGCAAACAACGAGGATAACTTCTCTAACGGCTCGCTCTTCAGATTCTCCGCAGCTGACTACGATGACGAGTTCGCAGAGGGCTACAACCACAAAGACTTCACTACCAACATCATCGGCCTTGGCCTTCGTGATAACAACCCCCACTCCAACGATCAGGCTGCTATCGACAGACATATGCTCGGTCTCATCTGTATCATCGCATCCTATCAGGAGGTAAACGTTATCAACACCAACATTGAGGCGTACACCATCACCATGATGCCCTACAACGATGACCTTACCGTCAACCTTGACAAGGTTAAGTTCTTCAACGCATGGCAGGGGCACCTCTTCATCTGGAATGGCAACACCGTTCAGGATGAGATTACCGATTCTACCTCCGGTCAGCCCCGCGAGGAGTATCAGAACATCAAGATCAACATCACCGATTCTACTCTCGCTAAGTGCGGCGGTCCTGTAATCCTCTCTCAGAACCCCAATCCCGGCTATGAGATCAACTCGAAGTCCGGAGCTGACATCGTAGTTGACGACAAGAGCGTTCTCTACTCGTACGTAACCGGTCAGGAGGCTTGGTTCGTAGGCGTTGGACAGTCTCAGCTCGTTATGCAGATCATGTCCCTCGACAACCAGATTGCAAACGCAGCTTCTCAGGCAGGCGTTCCTGCAAGCTTCATCTCGAACAAGAAGATTCAGGACGTATCGACCATCAATATGATCTACGTTAATATGGGTGCGGGTACCGACATCAGCGGCTCCTCCGTTCAGTACGGCGGCTCCTTCACACGTGCAGGCCAGACTCTTAACACTATTAAGAACAACCCCTGGCTCGATGCGTATTTGGGTGCTACCGGCGGTGCGGCTCCTGTATTCCAGTCCTCTGCAGGCGGTACTGCGTTCTCCGACGGTGAGAGCTCCTGCTACGGCATTGAGTCCGGCTCTATTGGTGCTCCTACTTCTAACTTCTTCGAGGGCGACTATCTCTCCCTCTACTACATGGGTATAGGCATCCTCCTCGACTATTATCACTAATATCCGACAATTTATTAAAAATTATTAAATCAGTCTTTTTTCCTTGACATTATGATGAAATAACCATATAATGTTATTATCATTTTTAAAAAACAAAGGAGTATAACCATGAAGAAGACATTAAAGGCACTGCTTGCCCTCACTCTTGCACTTGCATGCGTTCTCACCCTTGTAGCTTGTGCTAAGCCCAAGCTCAATCTCGAGAAGGCAAAGGATAACCTTGAGGACAACGACTACTACGTAAGCTACGAGACAGCAAGAAAGAACCTCGAGCCCGGTATGGAGGAGATGCTCTCCGCTTACGGCGAGGATGAAGATTACATTGTAATCGTTAAGTTCTCCACCAAGAAGCTTGCTAAGCTTCAGTACAAGATCATCAAGACCGAGATCAATAACGATATCGAGGAGACTAAGCTCGAGATCAAGTCTCTTGAGTACACTCTCAAGAAGTTTGGCGATGACCTTTCCGCTGACGAAGAGGATGATATCAAGGACGATATCAAGGATCTCAAGGATGAGCTTGAGGAGCTTGAGGAGAGCCTTAAGTACATCGGTCGTTCCGGCAAGTACGTTTGGTACGCTTCCTCCAAGGATGCTATCAAGGCTACTAAGTAATAATAATTTTTCTCTTTAAAAGAAGAGGTACCGTGTGTTATGCACGGTACCTCTTTTTTATTCTCTTATGTGTTTTCGGTATTTACTCAGTGCTCCGCGATCCTTCTCGCCACGTGAACACCGCTCGCCGATGCGTGCGAGAGCGAATGAGTGATTCCGCTGCCGTCACCTATAACGTACAGTCCCTTGTGACAGGTCTCGAGGTCCTCTGTAACGTCGACCTCCATATTATAGAACTTGACCTCAACACCGTATAAAAGCGTGTCATCGTTAGCCGTACCCGGTGCCACCTTGTCAAGTGCGTATATCATCTCGATTATTCCGTCGAGTATTCTCTTGGGCAGAACCAGACTGAGATCACCCGGCGTTGCACGCATGGTGGGTGTAATGTACGCCTCAGCTATACGGTCCTCCGTAGATCTCTTGCCTCGAATCAGGTCTCCGAATCGCTGTACTATAACTCCGCCTCCAAGCATATTGCTGAGTCTCGCTATCGACTCGCCGTAGCCGTTGGAATCCTTGAACGGCTCGGAAAAATGCTTAGCAACAAGAAGTGCAAAGTTGGTGTTCTCAGTCTTCTTCTCGGGGTCCTCATAGCTATGTCCGTTTACCGTAATAATTCCGTTCGTATTCTCTGATACGACAGCACCCTGGGGGTTCATGCAGAACGTGCGGACACGGTCGCCGTATTGCTTCGTGCGATAGAGTATCTTACTCTCGTACAGCTCGTCTGTGATATGAGCAAAAACGTCGTACGGGAGCTCTACTCTGACTCCTATATCGACTCTTGACGAGTTGGTAGCTATGTCAAGATCACGGCACACCTTCTCCATCCACTTAGATCCGATACGTCCGACGGAAATAATCAGCTTCTCCGATCTGTAAGAACCTCCGACGGTCTTGACCTCGTACCCCTGATCGAGCTTCACTACCTCGGTAGCGGGGGTGTCGAAGAGAAAGTCGACCTTATCCTTAAGGTATTCATATATATTCTCAAGCACCACGTAATTTATATCCGTGCCGAGATGGCGTACCGATGCATCGAGCAGATGCAGATCGTGCTTTATACACTCTCTCTTAAATCTTGTACCGGCCGTGGTATAAAGGCGAGTACCCTCACCGCCGAATTTGAGATTTATTCCGTCAACGTATTTCATCAGATCGAGCGACTTCTCTTTACCAATATAGCTGTAAAGCGTTCCGCCGAAATCATTAGTTATATTATATTTTCCGTCAGAGAAAGCACCTGCACCGCCAAAGCCTGACATAATTGAGCAGCTCTTGCATCCAACACAGCTCTTAATTTTTTCGCCGTCAATCGGGCAAGATCTGCCGCTTAATGCGTGACCCGCCTCAATAACAAGAACACGCATCTCGGGTGCCAGAAGAGACAGCTCATATGCCGAGAATATACCTCCGGGACCCGCACCTATTATAATAACGTCGTAATTATTCAATATACTCCTCCAAATTATGGATCATTATTTTTTGTGAACCGTATTTTTTATTGTTTTTTCTAAAATATTCTATGTCTTGCAGCCGTCTTACGTCAGCTGCCCTTTTTTATCTTCAGAAGGTATGAAAGCTCGGAACCGTCCTTCGCAGTGCCTATAAGACGAAATCCCAAATTCTCATACAACGCCTGAGCTCTTACGTTAGCCACGTGAGTGGTAAGGTACACACCTCCCGCCCCCATGCTTCGTGCAAGCTCTGTGCCGAATTCCGCTACCTGACGGCCAAGACCCCTGCCCTTAAGATCATCTCTGAGTGCGAGTCCGAGCTCGGGAACACCCGTATCCTTATCAAGAAGGAATACTATACCCGCAAGACTATCGTCGAGGAAGACGCCGTAATAGACTGAATAAGGACTCTTGCCGAGGCAAAAGTCGATAGTCCTCTTACGGTTGTAGCCGCGTCGGTTGAAGAATGCTCGGCTCTCGCCTCCCATTTTGTCAAAAAACGAGTTGACGATCCCTACGTCATCCGCCGAAAGAACGCGATATGTAAACAATTCTTTACCATTCATCATCAAACACCCCTACCCGTGTAGCAGTAAGTACCACATTCAACCTCATGCTCCACTCCATCGATAACTATGATGGCGGAGGTAGGAACAGTGATTTCATACTCCACGTTATCGCCGACACATCTCCAAGAGGATACGATCTCGCCCCTCCCCGACGTATATCTGACAGAGAGACGTCCGAGCTTCTTCGAGGGTGTGGGAGCTACCTTCACCTTCTCATATCCCACAAAATCAGGATGAGTGACGATACCTGCCGCACGGGAGAATATCCAGTCTGCGACAGCTCCGTATGCATAGTGATTGTAGGAGTTCATAGACTCATTCCAGAGGGTACCGTCGGGTCTAAGACCGTCCCAGTGCTCCCATATTGTTGTAGCACCCATCGTAACGGGATAGAGCCACGAGGGATATTCCTCACGCAGAAGAAGGTCGTAGGCCAGCTCGTCATATCCTCCCTCCGACAGTGCGTGAAGAAGGTAGGGTGTACCGACAAATCCTGTTTCAAGGTGTCCTCTCTCCTTTATTTTAGCAACGAGCCTCTCTGTGATATTCTTTCTGTCCGATACAAGACCGAAGTGAAGTGCAACGGCACACTCCGTCTGCGTCCTGAGCTCCTTCTCATACGCATTTATAAATGCCGAGCGTATTTTTTCATAGAGCTCCCTATATTCCGACATATCCTCGCCTATAGCCTCTCCCGCCTTGCAAAGAAGCTCTGTCGAGTGTGCATAGAATGCAGTCGCAATTATATCGTCCGAGGACGAGCCCTTAAGCGAACCGAAGGGTGCGTCAAGCCCGAGCCAATCTCCGAACTGATCGTCACCTGTCCAAAGGTGATTATCTCCTGCCCTTCTTCTCGTGGACTCCACGTGGTCACGCATGGCCTCGAACGTCTCTTCAAGTATTGATCTGTCACCGTACGCAAGATATAGCTCCCAAGGACATATAGTGATAGCGTCGCTCCATGCCGCGGTCGGCTCGAAATTCTGCCAATTTTTGTAACCGTTCGTAAGAGGTGCAATACGCGGTATCACTTTCTTTTCTCCTCGAGAAAGTATAAGATCTGCAAGCCACTTGCGGAAAAACTCAAGGACGTCAAAATTATAAATAGCGGCCTTCATAAAAGCCTGTGCATCACCGCACCAGCCGAGTCTTTCGTTTCTCTGCGGGCAGTCGGTGGGAATATCGAGATAGTTTCCTCTCTGGCCTCTTATAATGTTCTCATAGAGCTTGTTGAGAAGCTCGTTGTCCGAGTCGACGTAACCGCACCTTTTGATATCAGAATGCACCCATACGGCGGTGATATCACCGTCCTTATAGTCACCGGGATATTCGTCAAGCCTTACGTAGCGGAAGCCGTAGAACGTACCAAACGGACGGAAGGTATTTCTACCGGCCTTAGCAGTATATTCGTATCTGCATTTTGCAAGCCTGTAGTTTGCGTTATAAAAATTACCGTCCTTATCAAGTATTTCGGCAAAGGAAAGGGATACGCGATCTCCCTTATTCATCAGCATGTCAAGAATCGGATAACCAACCATATTGATACCAAAATCAAGCACGGTCTCACCCTTTGGCGTTTTAATGACCTCTATGGGCTTAACGGTCTCATGCTCCCTTACCTTAACGCTGTCAAGCACGAAAAATTTGCTTTTATCATATTCAAGCACCGATATCGGCTCAAGGCTCGGAGTTACATTCGCATCGTAAACGATTCCGTCGTATATATCAGACGATCTCACCTCATATTTGCCGCCAAGGAAGCTCTCGTCTGTTACGATAGCTGTCTCGTTTCCGTCTTTATCCGTGTAGATCATTTCCGCAATTATCGCAGTAGGCAGGGTCTGCTCGAAGCCCGGCTTGTAGCATGAATAGATCATACCTCCGAACCATCCGTGCGATGCTCGTATTTCAAGAACGTTGTGCTCCTTCAAATTTTCGGCTGTATACAGAAAGGCACCTATTCTCTTATCGTAGCACTGCCAACCGGGAGCTAAAATTTCATTTCCTTGCTTTTCCCCGTTTAAGTAAACCTCAAAAACTCCAAGTGCCGAGGCTGTAATTTTTGCACGGGTGCCCTCCTTAGCATCAAACTCACGTCTGAACAAGACGTCATCCGGGCTTGACTCGGAATAGATCAGCTTTGCATTTTCAAACATATTTCCACCTCAACATTATCTTTCCTTTATTATAATACTCCTGTATGGAGGAAGCTTTAACTTTACACGTATGCCATCGTCGCACCGGCAACCGTTTATTTCACAAGCTGTGTCATCCATAGGATCGTAAAGCACGGGATCACACATTCCAACGAAGGTGTACTCGGCCTCCGTTTGCTCATTATTGGTATTGACAAAGAGTGTTGCAAGACCTCGTTCGGTATCTCTTGTCAAGCGTAAAACACCTGCGGTAGACACGCTCGATACTACCGCTCTTTTGCGAAGCGCATCAAGAATAAGCCCTGCTATCTCTTTCTCGGAGGCGAGGGATACGTCATCGTACCTTACAACTCTGACATTTTCCCGAAGATCATCAAAAAGGGGAGCTGCAGAAGGTATGATCTCCATAGGAGGAATTATCAGGACGGAATATTCCTCGCCACTTGCCGAAGTAAGTCTATTCTCCCCTCTATGCATCAGGGAGAGCGTCTCTCTGTCTACAAAATCAAAATCTATCTGATAGTGAAGAAGAGTATTCATTATTTTCCAAAGCTCATCCTTTATCCTATGCTCCCATGCA
>JAZQYD010000068.1:0-7032 GCA_045633405.1 Eubacteriales bacterium
TGTCCTCTCGGGCTCGAAGGCCTTCTCGGGAACAGGGGCCTCGGGGGTGGGCTCGGGCTCCTCCCGCTGTGGCTCAGCGGACACGTCGGGGGTCCCCGCTGCCACTGCGGGAGTCTCGGGGACGGGCTCTGGCTCGGGTGCGGGGGTAGGCACCTCGGGAGCCTTAAACTTATATATTTTCATGCTCTCGTCAAGATATCCGTCGGACAGAGGCTTAGGACTCGGAGCAACCACGAGCTTCTCTACACTGCTATCCTCACCGATCTCGGCGATAGGGTCGACGTCATCTGCAGCCCTCTCCTTTTCCCCGGCCTCCGTTTTATCACCGCTCACCCTCTGTGCGGAGTCCTGCATTCTGTAATTCAGGCTGGCACCTGTGAATCTGGGCACGTACGTGGGTCTAAACTGTACAGCATCACTCGAGAAGCCAATCGTCTCGGTCTCGGGCTCTCTCGCCTGAGGCTCGCCGGAAGGTGTCTCGGGTATCAGAGATATCTCGACCTTATTATCCGCTCTGTCATCGGTATCGCTATCCGAGGATGCGATCTCGAACATCAGCGAGGTTCTCTTCTCCGACTGACCGTTATTTTCCATCATTTTCCTCCATCCGTGATTCTCTGCTTCGCAACCTCGGCGAAGATAACCGCCGCAGCACACGAAACGTTCATCGAATTGACCTGTCCTCTCATGGGTATGGAGACGACAAAATCACATTTTTCCTTAACAAGTCTCGATATTCCGAAGCCCTCACTGCCGAGAACGATGGCGGATGAGCCTCTCATATCGGTATTATAATATTCGGAGCCGTCCATATCGGCGGCATAGAGCCAGAAGCCCTTCTCCTTAAGCTCGTCAATGGTAGTGGCGAGGTTGGTCACCTTCGCAATAAGCATATGCTCGATAGCACCCGCACTCGCCTTCGCAACGGTGGAGGTGAGACCGACGGCACGCCTTTTCGGAATAATGATACCGTGTGCACCAGCACACTCGGCACTTCTGATAATAGCACCGAGATTGTGGGGGTCCTCGATACCGTCAAGGACTACAACGAAGGGCTTCTCTCCCCTCGTCTCGGCAAGCGAGATCATATCGTCGACCGAGGAATAATTTCTCTCGGAGGCGATGGCGATGATGCCCTGATGTCTCTCACCGCACGCCATATCATCAAGCTTCGATCTCGTCATCTCTATAATCGGAATGCCACGCTCTCCCGCAATCCCGATAAGCTGATTTATCGAGCCCTCACGCTCGCCCTCGGAAATGAATATCTTCTCGATATCTCTACCGCCCGAGAGGAGCTCTCTTACGGCGTTTCTGCCTACTACGGTATTCTCGTCAAGCACTCGGTCGGGGTCGGATCTCCTATTAAACGAGCCCTGATCTCTTCTATTATTATCACGGCGATCTCTTCTCTCAGAGGACGTGCCGCGACGGCTGTCGAAGCGTCCTTTTCTATTATCCTTCATTTTATCCACTCCACAAAAAGATATAATAATACATAGTACATTATAGCATATATTTAATAGCTTGTACAGTACTTAAGGCGAAAAAAATAAAAAACCTGCCGAAAATCGACAGGCTTTTTATCAGAGTGAACTAAAAGAATCAGTTCTCTGCTTCTTTTCTGGCTGCAAAGCACTCGCTGCAATAAACGGGCTTACCTTCGGTAGGCTTGAAGGGCACCTGGCACTCCTTGCCGCACTCAGCACAAACAGCAGCGAACATCTCTCTCGCACCCTTCTGTGCATTCTTCTTAGCGGCACGGCACTCCTTACATCTCGAAGGCTTGTTCTCAAAGCCACGGGATGCATAGAATTCCTGCTCACCTGCGGTAAACACGAACTCATTGCCACAATCTCTGCACTTCAATGTCTCGTCCTGGTACATGGTTTCTCCTCACTTTTGTAGGTTATAAATATTTCGCCCCCAGACGGATTTCAACCGACGCCTTTGCAAACCAACGCTCTCCATTAAGCTATACGGGCATATAAACAAATTTAATCAGGGTCCTTCGGATTCAAGGCGGCACGCAGCTTCTTGATTATCCTGCCCTTGGCATTCTCGACCGACTTCGAATCAGTGTGGAGCTCCTCTCCGATATCCGACACGGAAAGACCGGAAAGCCAGAGCCCGAGCACACGGTACTCATAATCCGAAAGTATCCTCTTCGCCTCCGTCCTGAAGCTCTCACGCTCCTCACGGTCGATGAGTGTCATAAGAGTCCTGTCCGAGACGGCGATCGAATCAACGTCGACACCGTCGATTATCGTAATGCGGTCAGAGGTTGCCTTCTCCCTGCGGAGAGCATCGCTAAGACGTCTCGTCACGCAGATCTTCGCATAAAGACCGAAGGTGACCTCGCTCTTCGAGAGGTCATACGTAAGGATAGCTCTGTAAAGTCCTACACACGCCTCGGAGAAATACTCCTCGGGCGAAAGACCGAAGCGGACGGCGGCGGCAGTAAGCATCGGCTTATACCTGGTGACGAGCGTAGAAAAAGCATCGTCATCACCCGCTCTTGACCGAGCAATAAGGTCATTTATTTGAAAATCAAGAGAATTCTCCATTAGAATTACACCTCTATTATATCTGTACTAAATAGGGTTGTCAAGTGTTTTATCTAAAAAAAGTAACAAAAAATTTAGATTTTTAACAAACTTTCGACATTTATGGGCTATATTTTTGTTAAATCATCCGAAATTTTACTAATTTCAGGAAATATAATCAAATCTTCCCGTAAGAGAGAACATAACTCCCTTATATACTCCGTCGGGCTTCTGCTCGTAGGCTGTGCGGATAGCCTCAGCCTCTGCGAGGGATGCTACCGTGACCGAGAGAGTCATTACCTCACCGAATCTGTCGGTGAGCGAGAGTGTTACGCGGAATCTGCCCGTCTCGGTCTCGGTTACGTTAGACGCCACCTTCATGGCACTCTCGGAGACGGAGATATGGCGGATGGCTGACCGAAGGCTACGCTCTCTGAATGCGGGGTCGAGGCTGTCATAGAGCTCGGAGGCTACCATTCTGCCCTTGTCCGATACCATGTAATATTCCTCGCCGCCGATCGCATCGTAGTAGACGTGCTCGGAGAGCCTCAGCTGACGGAGGCACTCATCATAGTCGAGAGAGATCTCGTCGGTATTCTCCTCAACGATCTCCATAAGGGTGGTGCGGTCGATCGGGCCGCCTATCCTATCGAGCAAGAAGAGCAAAAATACCTTTATATCGGTTGTTGTCTTAAGTATAAGATCCTTATCCTTTTTCATATGATCTCCCTTTCATCTCTTTATCGGGTCGAAAAACCGTGGTAAGGTGGGGGGATGCCCCGTCTTTGCCACGGCTTTCATCGAATTTTATTTGGTTTCCTTCTTAGGATAGTAGTTCTCGTAGTTCTTAAGCTTAGCCTTAGTAGCTACGATGTTACCGAGACCGTCGATCTCGAGCTTCTTAAGCTCGGAGGAAACGAATACAAAGGTCTCATTGTAGATAATGGGGCAGATAACAGCCTCGGAGCAGAGCTGCTCCTCAGCGAGCTCGAGAAGAGCCTGTCTGTCATCGCCATTCTTACGTACAGCCTCAGCGATGAGACCGTCATAGTTGATGTCAGCGTAGCCTGCGATATTGCCGCGTACCTTGTTGGTAGCGAAGTCCATACCGCTTCCGTTCATAGAGGACGTGAGTGCAGCGAGACCTGCTAAGGAATCGAGAGAATAGAACTGCCAGTCGATACCGATAACGTCGAAGTCACGGTTGCCGTAGGATGCCTCCTTAACGATGGACTGAATACCGCTGTCGAAGAATTTGTCAGAACCGACAGTGTTCTCCTCAGCACCGACAGCCTCGGTGTAAACAGTGAAGCCGAGGGACGTCCATACCTGGCTGACCATAGCGGCGATCTTAGTCTCCTCCTCGGTAGCGGCGTGCTTGATGGTAAACTCCTTGGAGATACCGGTGAAGTCAACGCCTGCGAGAAGCTCCTTCGCCTTATTGTAGTTAGTGGAAACGAGAGTCTTCTCGGAGCCTCCGCAGAGGTTGGGAACGAATCCGTCAGCTGCGATACCGAAGGTAACTGCATTCGCAATAGCGTCACGGTCGATCGCCATGGTAAGAGCCTGTCTTACCTCCTTTATAGCAAAGAGGGGATGCTCGAGATTGAACACGTAGGTGTAGGTCGAGGTGTCTTCTGCGGTCTTGAAATCATCCTTATTCGCTGCTCTGTCAGAAAGGGGAGCCTCGGTCATGAAGAAGTGAGTCTTATTCTCTATATCGGAGGTGGAAAGAGTAATCTTCTCGCCGAGTGCGGTGAAGACGGTGTACATCTTACCGGGAGTTACGAACTTGTCGAACTTCTTAGCGGCGGGATCCTGATGGTAGCCGCGGTTTCTCGAAAGAGTGAACTCACCCGTCTCGATGTCGTACTTCTCAACCTTGAAGGGGCCGTTGAATACCATGGTGTTGATCATCTTACTCCAGTGTGTGGGAGCGGTATCAACTATATCACGGCGAACGGGAGCTGCCGCAACGGATGCAAGATTCTTAAGAAGGCGGTTGTAGTCAACGCCGCGTCTATAAGTAATGGTAAGCTCGAAGGTTCCCGTAGCACGAACGCCGATGTCGGAAACAGAGCCCTTTCCGCTCTTAACAGCGGCTGCATTCTCGATATCGTAGAAGAGAGCAGCTGCGGGGTTGGGATTGTTGGGGTTGAGAATTCTCTCGCACCAAGCATAAACGAAGTCCTGAGCCATAACTCTGACCTCATCCGACCAGTAGCTCTCACGGAGAGTGATGGTGATCTCTCTCTTCTCCTCGTTTACTTTATAATCCTCGGCAAGGGCACACTCGAGCTTTCCGTCCTCGTCAATTCTGAACAGAGACTCGTAGAGAAGGCCCATAACCTGCTCCTGCTGGCTGTCTACATAATAATCACTCGGGTCAAAGTCAAGGACAGAGTATCCGAGGTATATGTTAAACTGTGCACCGTCGTCCTTAGGCTTGCCGCATCCCGAAAGAACCGAGAGCGACGTTGCAAGGATAACGATCGCTAAAAGCATGCTGATTATTCTTTTCATACTTCCTCCAATTAGTCGCTAAAAGCTAAATATTCCAATTCCATATTATTTTATCATAAAACTTTTTGTTTTTCAATTCTTAAATCAATATAAAAGAGATTTTCGGCTAAATGTACAAATCAGATGGCGGTTTTTTGTGCAATATAGATCAAACTGACCCGCTTTGAATAACTGCCCTCCACGACGTCAAAAATGGAGAAAGGAAAACGGTATACGGGGGATAGAAAATGAGGGATAATTTTGACGGTATCTGGGAGTCTGACGGATGCGATCTCGCAGTCGAGAGGAGAAGGGTTGACGGTGAGATGCGTGGGGTCAGCTACAAGAAAATCAGGAGCGAGGGCGGAATATGGGAGAGGATAACCGTGACGGGCGAGGAGGGTGAGAGAAGCCTCGGCAGACCGAGGGGGCGATATGACACACTGACTCTTGCGAAGATGGACACGCTGACAAGAGGCGAGATAGATGATGCCATCGAGGAGGTGGCGAGGGGTCTTTGCACTCTCATCGGCGAGGAGGGGATATCCCCTGCGAGAATACTGGTGGCGGGGCTCGGAAACAGAGACCTAACTCCCGACTCGCTCGGTGCACGTGTGGCGGACGGAGTGATACCGACTCTGCATATATCTAAGGGAGATCCCGAGGGGTTTGACGCACTTGACTGCTCGGAGATCGCCGTGGTGGTGCCCATGGTGACAGCATCAAGCGGAATTGACTCGGCTGACGTAATCGAGGGGGTGTGCGAGGTAGTGCGTCCCGACGTGGTGCTGGCAATAGACTCGCTCGCATCACGCTCGCCTACAAGACTCGGGCGGACGATGCAGATATCCACAACGGGAATAATCCCCGGCTCGGGGGTCGGAAGGCACTCACGCTCGATAACGAAGGAGAGTCTCGGCATTCCCGTCATAGCGATAGGCATACCGACCGTTATATCGACAAGCGTCTTCGCTACGGGAGAGGCCGGAGGGCGAGGGATGCTCGTCTGTCCCCGTGAAATAGACGGTATCGTGAGATCGGGAGCGGAGATAATTTCGGGAGGGATAAACCAAGCCTTCGGAATTTTTCTCTGATGCCCGAAAAGAAATCATTGACAATTCGTCATCACGGTGATACAATATAAAAAAAAGATAAGGATGGTGACAGAGATGGATCTTATTGAAAAGAAGCTCGACCGTGAGGAAATATATAACGGAGTTGTTCTCCACGTAGTCAGAGACAAGGTAAGCCTGCCCAACGGCAGAGTTACTTACAGAGAGATGTGCCTGCATATGGGAGCAGTTGCCGTTGTGCCTCTTACGAAGGAGGGCGACGTAATTATGGTGCGTCAGTTCAGATATGCTCACGACAGAGTCTTCCTCGAGATACCTGCGGGTAAGCTTGATAAGAAGGATGAGACACCCCTCGAGGCAGCTAAGAGAGAGCTGAAGGAGGAGACGGGAGCAGTCGCACAGAAGTATACCGACCTCGGTGCACTCGATACTACCCCTGCCCTTATCAACGAGAAGATATATCTCTACCTTGCCGAGGACATCGAGATTGGCGAGAGACGCCCCGACCCCGACGAGTTCATTGAGGTCGAGAAGATTCCCCTTAAGACCCTCATCGATATGGTCATGAACGGAGAGATAAGCGATGCGAAGACCCAGATCGCTATCCTCAAGGTCGCAAGACTTAAGAAGATGATTTAATAGAAAGAGCAAGAGTAAAAGGAGAAATCCTTCTATTCTTGCTCTTGTTTTTCTTTCTGTCGATATGTGGGCTTCGCCCACTCGATATGTTCTCGCTTTGCTCGAACTCGATATATTGTCGCTTTGCTCCAATTCGATATGAGATAAATCCCTCGTTTGCACAGCAAACATATCGAGCCGCAGGCATATCGAGTTGCGTTAGCAACATATCGAAAATCCCGCAAGGGATTTATCTCGATGCGTGATTTGTCCGTTAAGGACATCACGCTAAA
>JAZQYD010000069.1:0-12228 GCA_045633405.1 Eubacteriales bacterium
GCGGCGCGCGTGCTCACCGGCTTTGCGCCCGACTCAAAGCTGCAGATGCTTCTTCAGCTTAAGGACGAAGCCGAGATAGTCATCGCGATAAACGCGAGCGACATTGAGAAAAACAAGGTCAGAGGCGACCTCGGTATCACCTACGACCTCGACGTTCTCCGTCTCATCGATGCCTTCCGAGGCTACGGTCTGTACGTTGGCTCTGTTGTTATGACGAGATATAAGTCGTCTCCTATCGCGGATGCCTTTATGACTAAGCTCGAGAAGCTCGGTATTAAGGTGTACAAGCATTACGCCATTGACGGCTACCCTTCGAATATCCCCCATATCGTTTCGGATGCGGGATTCGGACAGAATGAATATATTGAGACTACTCGCCCCGTGGTCATCGTGACCGCACCCGGCCCCGGCTCGGGAAAAATGGCGACCTGCCTCTCACAGATATACCACGAGAGTAAGAGGGGACTTAAGTCGGGCTATGCAAAGTTCGAGACCTTCCCGATATGGAATATATCTCTCGGACACCCCGTTAATATCGCCTACGAGGCGGCTACCGCCGATCTTGCAGACGTTAATATGATCGACCCCTTCCATCTCGAGGCGTATTCCGTGCCTGCGGTCAATTATAACCGTGACGTTGAGGTATTCCCGGTGCTGAAGGCTATGCTCGAGAAGATCCTCGGCGAGTGCCCCTATAAGTCTCCTACGGATATGGGTGTCAATATGGTCGGCAACTGTATTTACGATGACGCCGCAGTCTCAGTCGCCGCACGTCAGGAGATAATCAGACGCTACTACGCATCCCTTTGCAGTCTGAGAGAGGGAAGCGGCTCTGAGGTCGAGGTAGAGAAGATCGAGCTCCTTATGCGTAAGCTCTCCTGCGATCCCATCGGTGACAGACCCGCCGTTACCGCAGCACTTGATAAGGCTGAAGTGACGGGCGAGCCCGCTGTTGCAATACAGCTCAATGACGGCAGACTTGTAACCGGAAAGACAACGAAGCTCCTCGGTGCATCCTCTGCGGCACTCCTGAACGCACTGAAGGCGATAGCTATGATAGAGAAGGACGTGGACATCATTTCACCCGAGATCCTTGCACCTATCCAGCTTCTGAAGGTCAACACTCTCGGCAACCATAACCCGAGGCTTCATACAGACGAGGTGCTTATAGCCCTCGCTATTTCCGCTGTTGATAACCCTTACGCCCGCCGTGCGATGGATGCTATTTCGGAGCTCAGACACGCAGAGGCTCATTCTACGGTCATCCTCTCGCAGGTTGACACGAATACCTTCCGTAAGCTCGGTATAAATCTTTCCTCCGAGCCTAAGTATCAGACGAAAAAGCTGTATCATAACTAAATCAAAAGATCCCACCACGGCTGTGATGGGATCTCTCTTTTTTATCTCTTGTATTTTTCGTTATATAACGGGTGTCCGATAACTCCGCCCTCCATATTCGACTCAAACTCGCCTGACGAGAGGCTGTCACCGATAATGGCAACAGAGCGGAAGATCTTGAAAAATCCCGCATCGTTTACAATATTGTCGAGCGGCTTCTCGCCCGGGGTAGCCATAAATCTTGAAAGATCCATAAGATTACCTCTAAATAATTACTTCTCGTTTCTGTGGTTAGCAGTCTTGAAGAGCTCTTTCCATACGTCTGTGTGAGCCTCGCAGTCGATGTAGTGTGCGAAGATGGTGTCGCCAACCTCCTCGAAGGGAACACCGCATGCCGACTGAGTAGCATTGTAGTACTGTCTTCTGAATCTCTCGCAGAATTCTCTCCAGCCATCGATCCAGCTGCCGTCTTTGAGAGTGGCGTTTCTCTCCTCGAACTCTCTCATCATTTCTTCACGTCTCTCGCCCTTAGCGAGGGTGATGCCCGTCTTGGTGTTGACCATGGGAGTAAACTTAATCTCGTGGCTCTTGGTATCGTACTGTACTGCAAACGCACCGTCCCAGGTGGGCTCGCACTGCCTTGTAGCGTATACGAAATGGAAGTTGCCCTGACCGTAGAGGATGTGGCATCCCTCATACTCCTCGTAGCAGCCGATGCAGTGGCTGTGCTGACAGAGGACAACGTCCGCACCGTTCTCTGCCATAGCACGGCAGACCTTACGGAGTCTAGGCGAGGGATATCTGCAGTGCTCCTTACCGCCGTGGTAAATGACGATAACTCTGTCTGCATCAGCCTTCGCACGTCTGATGTCGGTCATGGTGTCATATTCATCGTAGGGGCGTGCACCCATCCGGTCGTCGAGTGCATAGGAATACTCGTGCTCGCATACGGCGATGATAACGATCCTCTCGCCATCCTTCTCGATGACGAGATTCTTTCTCGAATCCTCGTAATTCTCACCGAAGCCCGTGTAGTCGATTCCGAGCTCGTTAAGAGCTGTGAGGGTATCCTCAGCACCCTTCTTGCCGAAGTCGAATATGTGGTTGTTGGAAAGGCCGCATACGTTGACACCGATCTCCTTTAAGGATTCGAGTGTCTCACGGCACGCCTTAAGGCAGGGGCCGAATTTCTTGATTCCTCCGTCGTGCTCGGTGATCGCACACTCGAGGTTAACGAAGTTAACGTCATTTCCCTCGAAGAGGGGGAGGGTATCGTCAAAGAGAGCTTTTATATCCTTCGCCTTGAATATAGGATTTATATCCTCGGTGGGGGAAAGATCTCCAAGTAAAAGTGTTTTCATAAGAACCTCCAAAATATTATAGTTCATCTCTATTATAATTTAAGTTGGAACAGTAGGTCAATATAAAAAAGCGACAAATTTATGTGTTTTTTGGCGTAAAATTACCAGTATAGCAATTGACTTTTGCACTGCACGGGGGTATAATATTCATAGACCTGAATATTCGGGTGTCCATCCACGGACGGATGGATGAAGAAAGGAAAAAAATATGATAAATTACGTACCCTACTCAAATAAGATCGTTGTATATTGGGATCTTCCCGATAATTTTGTACGTGGCTCTCGCTACGAGGTCGCCCTCGCAGGTAAGGTGCTCGGCGAATGTGAGACCTGCCATATGCACGTGGACTCGCTTGCTCCCTCGACCGATTATACCGTGTCCGTAGCTATGATCACCCCCTCGGGTGAGAGATTCGAGCTCGGCACCCTCTCGTGCACCACCGAGGGGATAAGAAAGAGAATAGACGTCTCGAAGCCCCCTTACAATGCGGTGGGTGACGGTGTAACTCTCAATACCGAGAGGCTCCAGAGAGCGATCGACGACTGCGGTGTCGGTGAATGTGTATACGTCCCTGCGGGCGACTATATGACGGGCTCGCTCTTCCTCCATTCGGATATGGAGCTCTATCTTGACCGTGGTGCTATCATCCATGGCACGAAGTGCGTTGACGATTATTCTCCGAAGATCAAGAGCCGCTTCGAGGGTATCGAGATGATGGCGTATGCCGCACTTCTGAATATCGGTACGCTTGACAGAGAGGCAGGCTTCACTGCCAAGAACGTGAGGATCACGGGAGAGGGAACTGTTGAGGGCGGAGGTCTCGACCTTGCTAAAAACGTAATAGCTCTTGAGAGAATTCTTCAGGCTGACTATATCAAGTCTCTCGGTGATAAGGTCAAGGAGTGTGAGAACGATATGACCATCCCTGGCCGTCCCCGTCCGAGACTAATCAATATGAGCTGTGCGGATAACGTGCTCATCTCGGGTATTCAGATAAGATACGGTGCGAGCTGGAACGTACATATGATCTATTCAAATAACGTTGTTACCCACAACGTAACCATCACCTCCGACGGTGTATGGAACGGAGACGGATGGGATCCCGATTCGTCCACCAACTGTACCATTTTTGCAAGTGAATTCTTCACGGGTGACGATGCCGTTGCCATCAAGTCGGGCAAGAACCCCGAGGGTAACGTTATAGCGAAGCCCTCCGAGCATATCAGGGTGTTTGACTGCATCAGCCACTTCGGTCACGGTCTCACCATCGGCAGCGAGATGTCGGGTGGCATTAACGACGTCCGCATCTGGAACTGCGATATGACCAACTCCTTCTACGGAGTAGAGATAAAGGGAACTAAGAAGAGGGGCGGATACGTAAAGGGCGTTCACGTCAGCTACTGCACCCTTGCACGTGTGCTTATGCACTCGGTAGGTTATAACGATGACGGAATAGGTGCACCCACCGTGCCCGTATTCTCCGACTGTGTCTTTGAGGAGCTCACCCTCACCGCTAAGAAGTACGGTAAGGATGAGAAGCACGAGCCCTGCGAGGCGATCTATCTTGCAGGCTTTGACGTACCCGGCCATGAGATCAAGAACGTTACTCTTAAGAATATCACGGTTGACGGCGGTGAGTCGCTTCTTCAGACGGTGTATCTGAAGTGCTGTGACGGAGTGACTATCGAAAATATTAAAGTCAGATAATGAAAAAAAGAGGTACTCGTTGTGCGAAGTGCCTCTTGTTTATTTGCAAAGATGCTTTAGTGATGTATCTTCACTTTGTATTCCGTAGGTGACATACCGACCTTTGATGAGAAGACCTTGGAGAAGTAATACGGAGATGAGAAGCCGCATTCGGTAGAGATCTCCTTGATCAGCTTGTCGGTGGCTGAGAGCTCTGTCTTCGCCTTGTTTATCCTCTGCGAGGTTATATATTCGTTCGGGGAAAGTCCTGTTCTCTTGTATATATTCCTTCTCAGCTGAGACTCGGATATAAAGAAGGTTTTTTCTATCTCCTCAAGTGAGAGATCGGGGCTTGAAAGGTTCGCTCTTATATATTCGAGTATCTTATCCGTTGGGGTCACGTTACGCAGATTCTCGTCCTGATTGTATATCTCGCTGAGGACGGAATATATGAATGCCTTTATCTCGAGGTCGTTGATGACGAGACGGTTTATCCATCTGTGACTGATATCCTTGAACGTCTCGAGGAGCGAATCAAATTTTTTGCTGTTGATAACGGCAGGCGTGCCGAGCCTCTCAAGCTCATCCGTGCCGAGACAGGCAAAGTCGACGGCGATGAATGAGACCGATTTGCTTATCATTTTACCCGAGTAGGGGAGGTTGCCGGGCATCAGCACGATATCTCCTCCGCGTGCAGTCATATCCTTGTGTGCGAAGTGGTATTTTATCTCTCCGTCTATGAAGAATACGATACCGTCAAGCTTTCTTGTGTCAAAGAAATTTCTTTGCCAGGTTGTATTATTATCCGTTTTGTAGATCGTCACTATCCTTGTCACGGTCAGATTGTTGTTCATATTCTGTCTCCCGAGGGGTGGATTTTCAAGCTTATTTTAGCACAAAATCCTCTCTTTGTCAATGACCGTTTTTTACATCTTTGTGAATGAATATTATATTTACACGGTTTTATCTTTGGTGCTATAATAAAATAAAATAAGTATGTTTTTTAATTCCGAAAAAGGAGTGAGCGAATATGAAAAGGTTACGTGACGTAAGAGCACTTGTCGATAATGAATTCGAGCTTGCGAGATTTGACCCCTCGACAGGTCTTCAAGCAGAGGAGCTTTTTCGTAGGCTTGATGAGATACAGAAGACCGATACGGATATCCCGAGGCAGACTCTTATGGCGGATGCATACGCTAGCCTTCTCGATAACGTGAGGCTTGAGATAAACGAGAACACCCCATTTTCCGTTAAGCTCGACCTCGGAATAGATTATAAGTCCTTTGCTACACGTGACGTCTTTGACAGGGCATTCTTCCAGAGACAGAAGAATAAGATTGTCGAGGAGCAGAACCCCGAGGAATATAAGCATGCAATGGACGGCTTTATGTCCCTTTACTCCCACGTGTCGACCGACTTCTGGCACACCGTGCCCGATTGGGGCTTCCTCCTCGATGAGGGATTTGTCGGTCTCCTCGAGTATGCAAGGGAGTCGAAGAGGCGTCTTCTCTCCTGTGAACACAAGGAGAGTCAAATTATATTTCTGGACTCGGTCATCACCTGCTATGAGGCAATTATCAGGCTCCTCCATAGGATATACGAATACTCTCTCTCCTTCTCAGTGCCCGATTTTTCCCGTGCGGTGAAGAAGCTTGGTGAGGGAGCACCCGAGACACTCTATGAGGCTATGCTTTTCTCCATACTCTACCTCTATTTCGAGGAGATCGGATGCGAGAGAGGCAGGACGCTGGGTGCTATTGACAGACTCTACTACCGCTATTACGAAAGCGACCTTATGAGGGGTGTCAGCGTAGATGAGATAGAGGAGCTCTTCGGCTTCTTCTTCATACATTTCACGGCGACCAAGCGGTTTGCCGAGCAGCCCTTCTGTATAGGAGGCAGTGACAAGGACGGAAACGATCTCTCAAATCCCCTCACGTCTCTCATTCTCCGTGTATATGATGAGCTTAATATCCTTGACCCGAAGATACATTTCAGATACCATAAAAACGTAAATGATGAGATATTCACCAAGGTCATCTCTATGATCAGGGGAGGCAATAACAGTATTTGCATCCTGAACGATGAGACCGTCTACCGCGGATACGAGAGGCTCGGTATACCTAGGGAGGATTCGCAGGATTACGTTCTCCTCGGATGCTATGAGCCCGTCATTCCGGGTAAGGAGGAGGCCGAGATAGGCATCAGCTGGATCAATATGGCTGAGTGCATTGAGTACGCCCTTTTCGGTGGCCGTGATCTTGAGACGGACGTGCTTATGGGCTGTGAGACGAAGGAGGAGATAGACTCCTTTGACGAGCTTTTGGATATCTATCTTTCACAGGTCGATTACGCGATAGATTTCGCCGTCGATTTCGCTGAGAAGCAGGGGTTATATTCGACACTTGTCAATCCGTCACCGATCTATTCATCGAGCTTCAGGGATTGCCTCACACGCGGAATGGACGTACACGAATACCCCTTGAAATACAACAACATGTCCTTCAAGATATTCGGTCTTGCAACGGCGGTCGACTCGCTCATGGCTATAAAGAAGCACGTATATGACAGAGGCGATATCACCCTTCTTGAATTAAGAGATGCATTAAGATGCAACTGGGAGGGCTATGAGGAGCTCCGTGAGAGTATCCTTCTTGATAAAGAGAAATACGGCAACAACCTCACAGAGCCCGATAGAATAACGTGTGCTATTACGAATCACGTAAGAGATAAGCACTTAGGCAAGCCCCTCATCCGAGGAGGCAAGCTCAGAATAGGACTCGACTCCATCGATTTCTGCATCACCATGGGCAGACATATGTCTGCGACACCTGACGGAAGGCGTGCGGGCGAGCCCGTCTCCAAGAATCTCTGTGCTACCTCGGGTATGGACAGAGGCGGCGTTACCGCATATATGAATTCCGTCCTCAAGATCGATCACCCCGCATTCTTAAATGCATCGATCCTCGACTTCTATCTCCACCCAACGGCGGTGGAGGGCGAGAAGGGACTTCGTGACTTTAAGTCGCTCTTAAGAATATACTTCGAGGCGGGCGGAGGTGCAGCCCAGGGGAATATCCTCTCGGGTAAGACCCTCGTCGAGGCACAGCAGGAGCCCGAAAAATATAAGAACCTCCAGGTCCGTGTCTGCGGATGGAACGAGTATTTCGTAAGGATGACTAAGTCGAAGCAGGATATGTTTATAAAGCAGCTGGAGGGCAAATAAGATGATTTTCGCAATTAAGCCCTTCGAGATTCATGACGGAGATGGCATAAGGACAACGGTATTCTTTAAGGGATGCCCTCTTTCATGCAAATGGTGCCATAACCCCGAGTCGCTCTCGTTTAGAAAAGAGATATTCTATGAAACCGACAGGTGTGCCCATTGCCTGAAATGCACCTCCGTTTGCTCGGCTAATACCGTGCTTGACGGCAAGCACGTGTTCCTGCGTGAGAGCTGCAAGCTCTGCGGAGACTGCGAGAGCGTATGCCCGAATAACGTATTTGAAATACAGGGCAGGGATATGTCAGTACGTGAGATAGTGGATAAGGTCCTCGAGGATCGGATATTCCTTGTCGGCAGCGGAGGCGGTGTTACACTCTCGGGCGGAGAGTGCCTCGCACAGCCGGATATGGCGATTGAGCTTCTTCAGGCATTCAAGGCCGAGGGAATAAACACCGCGGTCGATACCTGCGGATACGTGCCGAGGGAGGTCATAGAGAGGGTCATACCCTATACGGATACCTTCCTATACGATATCAAGGCGATAGACGAGGACGTGCACGTCAGGTGTACCGGTAGGTCGAATAGGCTCATTTTAGATAACCTTTTGTATATCGACTCTCAGGGCGTGCCTATCGAGATACGCATCCCTTACGTCCCCGGATACAATGACGGGGAGATTGATAAGATAGCCGATTTCGTGAGGGGGCTTCGCCACGTGAGGGCGGTGAAGATATTGCCTTACCACGATTACGCAGATACTAAATACAAGGCACTCGGTATGGAGGATACTCTCCCCGAGGTGCTTCCTTGCGATGAGAAAATTGCTCTTTGTGAGAGCAAATTCGACTTTTTGAAATCCCGATAGAGGAGAATAAAAAATGATAGAAAAAATAGATTTGTCAGGCTCCTGGCAGGCCGAGGATTCCGAGGGGATGAGCTTTGCAGGCACTGTTCCCGGTTGTGTGCATACCGATCTCTTTTCCCGTGACGAGCTCTTTTATGAGATGAATTCGGAGAAGACGAGATTTATAGAATCCCGTGATTATACCTATAAGAGAGAGTTCACCGTCCGAGAGGTAAAGGAGGGAGCTGTCCTTGTCTTCGAGGGACTTGATACCTACGCTGACGTGTATCTGAACGGTCTTTTTGTCGGTCACTCGGAGAATATGTTCATTCCGCACAGATTCTCTGTTGACGGCATTCTCCGTGAGGGCGTGAATACCCTTGAGGTGAGATTTACGTCTCCTGTAAAAGCGGTGGAGGGAAGACCTCCTCTTATCGGATGCTTCACCACCGAGCGTCTTTATACGAGAAGAATGCAGTGCACTTACGGCTGGGACTGGGTGGACAGATTCGTCACAATGGGCATCTTCAGGCCCGTATATATCCTCTTCGAAAATGAGATGACTCTCCGTGACGTCTACGTCTTCACCTCCTCTATTGACGAATACAGTGCACAGATCAAGATTTCCGAGCACTTTGACCGCTATTCGGCGGGCTCCCTTGTGGTGAGCGAGATACTCGACCCCGAGGGGGATGTGATATGGAGGAGCGAGAGCTGGTGTGAGGAGGGCGAGAGTGTACTGTATGCAGATATCAGAGGCCCCAAGCTCTGGTATCCCCATAACTACGGTGCACAGCCTCTCTATACTCTCAGGGTAACGGTAGGCGATAACGTTATGAATCAGCCTTTCGGCATCCGCACAGTGAAGATTTTACAGCTTGAGGATAACGATCCCGAGACGATTAAGAGATGTGAGTGGCTGAAGGAGACCGACAGCGGTCTTGCCTACGATCAGAATGAGAAATATTCCTGCTTCATCCTCCTCGTCAACGGCGTCAGGATATATTGCACGGGTGCTAACTGGGTGCCCTGCGAGCCTTTCCCGTCCTTTGAATCGGAGGAGAAGATAACGAGCCTTCTCGAGTCGACCGTCAAGGCAGGGATGAATATGATAAGAGTCTGGGGCGGAGGAATCTTCGAGTGCGAGCATTTTTATAATGAGTGCGACCGCCTCGGTATCCTCGTCACTCAGGACTTCCTTATGGCGTGCGGCAGATATCCCGAGAGGGAGGAGTACTTCCGTGAGGAGCTGAAGGCTGAGGCTGAGCTTGCGGCAGTGTATCTCAGAAACCACCCCTCGCTTATGTGGTGGAGCGGTGACAATGAGAATGCCGTGAACGGTAATGACGCAATGGAGTCCTATCCCGGCAGAATATCAGCACGCAGTGTTATCGCACCCGTGCTTGAGAGACTTGACTATAACCGTCCCTTCCTCTTCTCATCCCCCTACGGAGGCAAGAAATACGCCTCCAAGACGGTCGGAACTACTCATAACACTCAGTTTATGGGCTATTTCTTTAACTATGTCTATAAGGGTAATATTGACGACTACCGTGAGTGGTGGGAGAGCACCTCGGCGAGATTTATCGCAGAGGAGCCCAATATGGGTGCCGTGTGCCAAAGGTCGCTTGACGAGTTTATAGCACGTGAGAATCAGGATAGGCGTGATATGTGGCTCTATCATACCAAGACGAATAAGGGCCTCGGTAAGGAGCTTATGGATATAACCGCTGAGTTTGCAAGAGGGCTCTTCGGAGATTTCGGAGATTTTGAGGACAGATATTTCAAGCTCCGCTACGTTCAGTACGAGTGGGTGAGAGTCTCTCTCGGCAACTCTCGCAGTAAGGCGTGGTTTAACAGCGGTATTATATACTGGATGCTGAATGATTGCTGGCCCGCCGCTGTCGGCTGGTCAATGCTCGACTATTACACCCGCCCAAAGTGCGGCTTCTACTCTCTTAAGAAGTTCGGCGGTGATATGAACGTGTATATCACAAAGGCGGAGGAGGGCTTCCGTGTCCACGTCTCCAATATAATTAAGGAACCGCGTGACGTCTCCCTCAGGATAGGCGTCCTCGACCTTGATACGAATACTATGCGTGACTCATCGACAGTGAACCTCAGGGCAGAGTGCGGAGCTTATACCGAATGTGTTGACCTTACCCTCGGTGAGAGGGAGGTGCTGATAGCAGAGATTACGGACGGCATGTCGCCCATCCGTGCGTGGTATAAGCACGGTGCTCCTACACTTCATAAGGCGGATTCGCTCCGCTATAAGGTAGACGGAGACAAGCTCACCGTCACCTCGGACTCCTACGTTCACGCAGTCGAGATCGAGTGCGGCGAGATATTGGAGGACAACTATTTCAGCCTCCTTCCCGGCGAAGAGAGGGTGATAGACGTCTCGGCAATCGGTGATAAGGCGGGGATTATCCTCCGTGCCTTTACTCTATAAACGGAGATGAAAATGGAAAGATTTCAGAAAAATGCAAGAGTGTGCTTTGTAGGTGACAGCATTACCGCTAATAACGCCTACCTCGCACACATTGCGGGATATTACAGAGATCATCTCGGAGAATACGAGGTTGAATTTTATAATTGCGGTATCTCCGGAGGAACTCTCAAGACTTACCTTTCCGCCTTTGATGAGGACGTAGTCCCCTATGAGCCGACCCACGTGGTCCTGACTACGGGTATTAACGATTCGCACCGTCATTTTCTTGAGAGACCCGCCCCCGACCGCTATGACCGAATGAGAGAGGCATTCGAGCTGTTTAAGACTCGCCTCGACGCCTTTGCAGAAAGGGTGAAGGGAATTGGTGCAGAGCTTATTCTCTCTACACCTATGCCGTATGACGAATACCTCGAGAGTGACGTAAAGGTGCTCCGCGGCACAGCCTGTGCCATGCTCGGCTACGCCGATTATATAAGAGGGTATGCGAAGGAGCACGGCTACGCCCTCTGCGACTATCACCCCTACCTCACACGTGAGATAACCCTTGCGAATGAGCCTCTCTATAACCCCGACCGTGTCCACCCGACACCCCTCGGACATTACTTTATGGCGAAGTGCTTCCTGGCATCTCAGGGCTTCGATCTGCCATTCAGCATAGACGTCCCGAGCTCAGTCCTCCCTTGGCACGAGCTCACCCGTGACCTCCGCGATACCTTTACCGCTGAGAATTTTATCCTTTCGGGCGACTTCTCGACCTCGGACGGTGAGCGAATGAAGGCTATCCTAAGCTACGTTGACAACCCCGCCACGGGAGCCTATGGCGAGATCTGCCTCTCCTACGCGAAAAGATATCCCGACCTCAAGAAAAACCAGGCGAAAACCGTCGACCTCATCAAAAGGTTTATGAAGGGTGAGTAGGGAGAGGGATATAATAAAAACTCACGAAGGAGAAAAAACGACACTCACCGAGAGTGTCGAGGAGGGGTATGGCTAGCGTGCGGTTAGTCTGTGGTAGTCTCGTAGGCTTTAGTGCTGAGGGAAGGTATTCCCACGCAATACGCCGGATATGCTCGCGAGCGAGCATATGCGAACCCTGCGACGCAAGTCGCAAGGTTAGAATCCTCTCCTGTGCCCAATAAAAAACGACACCCACAAGGAGTGTCGTTTTTTATTGGCGCGCCAATAGGAACGTAATTCGAACAAGGTTGCGTTCCTTATTTTTATGCAAAGTTAAAGGCGAGTCTTTAGTGACTCGCCTTTAATTTGACATTTACAGAAATATAAGTTATAATACATATGCTTGAGGTATGCGGTGCT
>JAZQYD010000070.1:0-8897 GCA_045633405.1 Eubacteriales bacterium
CTCGTCGATCCACGCGCGGTTTTCTTCAAGTAATTTTTTATAGCTTTTCATTATACACCTTTTTAAAACGGCAAAATATAAGTAATTAAAGATAAAACCTATATTTTGCCGTGAGTTCTTGTTGTTTTTTATACCAAAAATTACGAAGTAATCGATTACGAAGTAAGTTTCGAGGAGAAACCGCCAGCTCGTGAGCGCAGGCATAGTTACCTACGTCAAGCGGAGCGAATGGCGATTCATACCAAAAATCACGAAGCAATCGATTACGAAGTAAGTTTCGAGGAGAAATTTGATTTCTTCCGACCGCGAGCTGTAGAAACCTACAGCAAGGGAGGAAAAAGCGAATTTATACCGAAAATTACGAAGTAATCACGAGGGCTGCTTGCCGAAGTATGCCTGTATTCCTCCGTCTACGTAAAGGATCTGGCCGTTTACGAAATCGGATGCATCGGATGCAAGGAATACTGCGGGACCTGCAAGGTCGGAGGGATCGCCCCAACGTCCTGCGGGAGTCTTGGTATCGGTGATGAAGCTGTCGAAGGGATGCTTCGAGCCGTCAGCCTGGGGCTCACGAAGGGGAGCGGTCTGAGGAGTAGCGATATAGCCGGGGCCGATACCGTTACACTGAATGTTGTACTGACCGTACTCGGATGCGATGTTTCTGGTAAGCATCTTAAGTCCGCCCTTAGCAGATGCATATGCGGAAACGGTCTCACGGCCGAACTCACTCATCATAGAGCAGATGTTGATGATCTTACCGTGACCCTTCTTGATCATGGAAGGAATAACAGCCTTGGATACGATGAAGGGAGCGTTGAGGTCAACGTCGATAACCTGTCTGAACTCGGAAGCCTTCATCTCGATCATGGGGATTCTCTTAATAATACCTGCATTGTTAACGAGGATGTCGATAACGCCGACCTCTTTTTCAATCTGAGCAACCATAGCGTTTACAGCGTCCTCATCGGTAACGTCACAAACGTAGCCAACTGCCTCAATGCCTGCCTCCTTGTAGCTTGCAAGTCCGCGGTCAACGAACTCCTGCTTAAGGTCATTGAAAACGATCTTAGCACCAGCCTCAGCCATACCCTTAGCGATAGCGAAGCCGATACCGTAGGAAGCACCTGTTACGAGAGCAACCTTGCCCTCAAGAGAGAAATTACTTGTGTTAGCCATTTTTTTATATCTCCTTTATAATTATCTTAATTCCTTAGTCTCGATGTGGTCCATATCGGTGAACTCCTGGTTCTCACCGCACATAGCCCAGATGAACGAGTAGTTCTTGGTACCTACACCGGAGTGGATAGACCAAGAGGGCGAGATAACCGCCTCCTCGTTGTGCATGATGATGTGACGTGTCTCCTTGGGCTCGCCCATCATATGGAAGACAGCATCGTTTCTGTCCATGTCGAGGTAGAGGTAAACCTCCATACGTCTGTCATGAGTGTGACAGGGCATGGTGTTCCAGTTAGAGCCGACCTCAAGCTGGGTGAGACCCATAGCGAGCTGGCAGGACTTCATAACCTCGGGGTGTATGTACTGGTTGATAACTCTCTTGTTACAATCCTCAAGAGATCCGCAGGGAACCTTACGAGCCTTGGTGATATCGATCTTAACGATAGGATACTCGGTGTGAGCGGGGCAAGAGGTCATATAGAACTTAGCGGGATTCTCAGGATCAACGCTCTTGAAGATGAGCTCCTTGTTACCCTTACCTACGTAGATACCGTCACGGGGATTCATCTCATAGGAAACGCCGTCGATGAGTATCACGCCGGGGCCGCCTATGTTGATACATCCGAGCTCACGTCTCTCAAGGAAGTACTCTGCTGCAAGCTCCTTGCCTGCCTCAAGCTTCAGGTTAGCGAATACGGGCATCATACCGATAACGATTATTCTGTCGGTATGGCTGTATACCATTCTGATATTATCCTTAGTGAAGAGGTTCGCGATGTGGAACTCCTCTCTCAGTCTGTCTGTGGTGTAATATTTCACGTCTTTTGCATTAGCTGCGTCTCTGACTTCCATTCCTTCATTCTCCTTTTTAATATATTTACCGTAAACCTCGATCTGCGAAAGTGCTGCAAACGAGAGCGAGCCGTCCTCAAGTCTCTGCTGAAGAAGGCCTGTGAGCTTAACCATACTTGTTTTCTTAGGCTCGTCGAGCTTCACCGACTGACCCTCGGCGGTGCCGATGAGGTTGGTGTGTACTCTCGTGCCGTCCGAGAACTCAAGATCAGCCTCCTTCCAATACGTATCGTGCGGAAAATCTGCACGAAGGAAGAGGACTATCTCGGATACCTCGACGTCGGTGCCGAACTGTATCTCGAACTCGAGGTCCTCACGAAGTCCGCCGCCCCAAGAATGGTAGGGGAACATACCGTGATTCGAGTTGTCGCACACGCCGTCAATAGCGTTTCTCTCAAAGAAGCAGGGATCCTCACGTGTTACGAAGTTAGCGTAGGAATGAGGATAATACTTAGGTACGTTGTGTCTGTCGTGCGAGTTGAGCGAGATGAGTCTGTCGGCGTAAATCTCCGCCTCAGAGGGCTCTCTCACAGAAACTCTGTGGTCATCACCTCGGAAAGCCTCGGGGTGATAGCAGGCCTGAAGCTCACGTCCCATGGGAACGGTGAACTCATACGTGCCGTCGGGCACGTAAACTATCGACTCGGCAAGAGTCGGATCAAGCTTCAGTGCGACGAACTCGGAGTCGCAAAGCTCGATTCTGAACTTATCGCCGGGCTCATATGCGAACGGGACGTGCTCATCGATCTCGGTGCCGTAGGCACGGAACTTGACCTCGCCGTTCTCTCTTAGGAGCTTTAAGTTAATTATAGCGATTCCCTCCCTTATAATTTATTACATACATATAAATAATACCATAATAAGTAGGATAAATCAAGGGAAATTCCAATTATTTATATAAACTCGATAAAAAAAGACCTGCGACGGGGATTCCGTCGCAGGTAAATTAAAGATTATTAGTCACCGAAGCAGATGCCCATAGCCTTAGCAACGCCTACGAGCTCGTGATCAGCGGGAACGTTCTTGTTCTTCTGACCGATAACGTCCTCAAGAGAAACGGAGGTGATGGTGTCGCCCTTAAGAGCAACCATTCTGCCAAACTCGCCTCTCATGCACATCTCAACAGCTGCATAACCGTATCTTGAGGAGAGAACTCTGTCATGAGCGGTGGGAGTACCGCCACGCTGAATGTGACCGAGGATGGTAGCTCTTGCCTCAGAGCCAACGAGAGCCTCGAGCTGATCTGCAACAACTGCACCGACTCCGCCAAGTCTGATGGGATCGGGGCTATCCTCTCTAACCTTGAGAATAGTAGCGGCACCGCCGAGGGGCTTAGCAGCCTCGGAAACAGCAACGATGGAGAACTCCTTACCTGCTGCCTTATCAGCCTTGATCTTCTCAGCAACCTTATTGATATCGTAGGGGATCTCGGGGATAAGAATAACGTCTGCCGCACCCGCAACACCTGCGTGAAGTGCCATCCAGCCTGCTCCTCTACCCATGATCTCAACTACCATGATTCTGTGGTGAGACATACCGGTGGTACGAACTCTGTCAAGTCCGTCGGTAGCAACACCGATAGCAGTGTCAAAGCCGAAGGTGTAGTCGGTACCTGCAAGATCGTTGTCAATGGTCTTCGGAATACCGATTACCTTAACGCCCTTACGGGAGAAGTCTCTACCGGAGGTAAGAGTACCGTCACCGCCGAGGATGAAGAGTGCATCGATGCCTGCCTTCTTAAGATTCTCAACTCCAACGTCCGACTCGTCCTTATAAACAAGTCCGCCGTTCTCGTCACGAAGGAACTCGCCCTTCTCATTCTTCTGAGGATACTTGAAGAGGTTGTCCTTATTCGAGCTGTAAAGCATTGTTCCGCCCTTGGTGATGATCTCGCGAACATCGTCAAGACCGAGGGGAATGAAATCTGCGTGATAAAGACCGTGATAACCGTGTCTGATTCCTACGACCTCGAGGCCGTACTTGTTAATAGCCGTATTTACAACCGCTCTGATAACGGGGTTGAGTCCGGGGCAATCTCCGCCGCCGGTCATAATGGCTATCTTCTTGATTTCTGCCATTTTTTTGTCTCCTTTTATAGTCTTATTTTTTATTTCCAATCTTTATTTTACTACATTTTTCTACCTTATGCAATAGATTTCGGGAAGTTTTTTGTCTTTTCTCACATCTTTTTCACCCGCTCGCAGTATTGAAGAGAGAGCGGAACGGCAAAAGGACGGAGAAATGTCATCTTTTGTTTACATTTTAGCTAAAAAGCATAGCTGCAAGCTCTTCGGGTGTCTTGAAGTAGTAATCGCAGTTAGCTCTCATAAAGTCCTCGATAGACTTAACGTTATGTGCCCAGCCTGCCGCGGCAAAGTGAGCTCCTCCACCTCTCGCCATATCGTATCCGGGCTTCAGGTCATCGACAACGAGTATCTCGGAGGGGTCAAGTGAATACCGCTCGGCAAGGTCCGTAATGCACCACGGGGAGGGCTTTCTCCTCTCCTTCGGGATATCCCAGCCATAGATAACGTCGGGCTCGGGGAGGTCATTCGCACGGTAGTCACGCTCGATATACCTTGTGAGCGAGTGGGAGACAACGGCTATAATTCCGCCCTCCTCTCTGAAACGGGAGATTATATCTCTTATTCCGTCAAAGGCGGTGGGGGTGATGGTCTCGACGAAGTCGGCCCAATACTTCTCCTCCTCAGCCATCTCCTCCTCGGTCATACCAATCTCCTCCTTGAAGAGCTCAAGGACACCGGGGTGGAAATTCTTCTCGAAGAAATTCTCGAGATTATAATTCTTCACAAGATGAGGATAGAAATCCTCAAGAAATTTTACAAAGCACGGGTAGTGAATGGTAGCCGTGCTGTTGACCACGGTATCGTCGTGATCAAGAACAAGACATTTATATTTCATCCTTCAAATCCATACAAGTTATTTCTGGTACTGTGCGTGTAAGGTCGCTACGTGTCACGGTAATGCCTCTGCCGTGTGTGAGAAGCATCCAGCCCTCCTCACTGCCGCCGTAGGAAATATCGGTAAGCGAGTCGCAGGAGGTGAAGATATCCTCGTCCTCGATCTCCTTCATACCCTTAGGGAGGGCGATGCGGGAGAGTGAGGTACAGTCAGCGAAGGCATCGAGGCCGATCGACTCAACTCCGAAGGGTAGGATCAGAGATGCAAGCGACGTACATCCTCGGAAGGCACGTCTGCCGACCTTCTTCAGCCTTATCGGCATATCAACGATCTTAAGAGAGCGACAGCCCTCAAAGGTGCTCTCGTCTATAAGACCCATATTATCCGAGAGCTTGACTGCCTCGAGCGAGAAGCAGGAGGCAAACGCGTTGAACTCAAGAAGCACGCAGCTGTCGGGAATAGTGACGTCGACAAGATTAAAGCAAAATGCAAACGCCCCCGCACCTATCATATATACACTCTCGGATATCTTTAAGCTCGAGAGCGATGCACATCCCTCAAAAGCTCCCTCTCCGATCCTCTTAACACTGTCGGGAATGATGATTCCGCGGAGTGAGGGACAGGAGGAAAACGCCTCGTCACCGATATCGACAAGACCGTACTCAAGCACTACTCTCTCGAGTGCCGTACAGCCTGCGAAGGCGGCGGCGGAGATCTTCTCAAGAGAACGGGGGAGGTGTATCTCACGGAGGTTTATAAAATCACGGAAGGCGTTTTCGCCGATCTCCTTTATTCCCTCGGGAATGATTATCTTAGCACACTCGGGGGTGTCCTCATAGTCGCCGCGGAGGACAGCTTCGCCATCCTCCACGGTCAGGGGTAAATTTAAAAAATCAAGGTCCATATTACTTATTAAGCTTAGAAAGTGCCTCGGTAAGTGCGGCACGTGTATCAATATACTTCTGAAGCTTCGCTCTCTCGCCCTCGATGACAGCGGCGGGAGCCTTGGATACGAAGCCCTCGTTTGCAAGCTTCTTCTCTATTCTCTCGATCTCCGCATCGTTCTTCTTCATCTCACCGAGAAGACGTGCTCTCTCCTTCTCGAAGTCGATAACGTCGGAAAGAGGAATGTACATATTACCTGCATCGGTTGCAATCATTACAGCATCATCGGTGTCATAGGAATCGGTGATAATGACCTCGGATGCACTTGCAAGCTTCTCGAGAATCTTGGATGCACCCTCGAAGCTCGCCTGATACTTGGTAACAACGTAGAGCTTAGCCTTCTTCGACGGAGGTACGTTCATCTCGGCACGGCGTGCACGGATAGCGGTAATGGCGGTGATAATTCTGTCGACGTCCTCCTCCTCGCGGCCGAAGACGAGGGTCTCGTCATATGCGGGATAGCTCTCGAGCATGATGGTCTCGCCCGAATGAGGAAGAGCCTGATAGATCTCCTCGGTGATGAAGGGCATATAGGGATGGAGGAGCTTAAGGATATCTGTAAGCACCTTTACAAGCACTCTCTTAGCGGTAAGTGCTGCTGCACCGCCCTCGAAGATACGGCTCTTAGCCATCTCGATATACCAGTCGCAGAAGAGGTCCCAGGTGAAGGAGTAGATCTCTGCGAGAGCTATACCTACCTCGTAGTTATCCATATTGGTGTTTACGCTCTTTGCAAGCTTCTGGAGGCGGGAGAGTATCCACTTATCCTCGGGAAGGAGCTCGTCCGAAAGGGGCATAACGAGGAGCTCGGAATCATCCTCGGTGAGATTCATCATAACGAATCTCGATGCGTTCCAGAGCTTATTGGCAAAGTTACGTGCGGACTCGATCTTCTCATCAGAGAATCTCATATCGTTACCGGGAGCGTTACCCGTAGCAAGGGCAAATCTGAGTGCATCCGCACCGTACTTCTCTATCATCTCAAGGGGATCGATACCGTTGCCGAGCGACTTCGACATCTTTCTACCCTGGCTGTCACGTACAAGGCCGTGGATGAAGACGGTCGAGAAGGGCTTCTCACCCATATGCTCAAGGCCCGAGAAGATCATTCTCGATACCCAGAAGGTGATGATATCGTAGCCCGTAACGAGAGCGGAGGTGGGATAGTAGCGAGCGAGGTCCTCAGTGCTGTCGGGCCAGCCGAGAGTCGAGAAGGGCCAGAGTGCCGAGGAGAACCACGTGTCAAGGACGTCCTCCTCCTGACGCATGGGAGCACCGCAGGCAGGACAGGTGGTAAGGTCTTCCTTGGATACCTCCATCCTTCCGCAGGCATCGCAGTAGAAGGCGGGAATTCTGTGTCCCCACCAGAGCTGACGGGAGATACACCAGTCGAGGATGTTGTTCATCCAGTTGAAGTAGTTCTTCGAGAATCTCTCGGGAACAAAGGAGATAGAGCCGTCCTCAACAGCCTTGATAGCGGGCTCAGCGAGGGGCTTCATCTTAACGAACCACTGATCGGAGGTAAGAGGCTCGACGGTTGTTCCGCAACGGTAGCAGGTGCCTACGTTGTGGTCATGGGGCTCGGTCTTAACAAGATAGCCCTCAGCCTCGAGGTCGGCAACGAGAGCACGGCGGCACTCATATCTGTCCATGCCCTCATACTTACCTGCGTAGGAGTTCATGGTAGCATCGTCGTTCATAACCTTGATCTGCTCGAGGGAATGTCTCTCGCCTACAAGGAAGTCGTTAGGGTCATGGGCGGGGGTGATCTTAACACAGCCTGTACCGAAGCCGATCTCAACGTAATCATCTGCGATAACGGGGATCTCACGTCCTACGATGGGGAGAATGAGAGTCTTACCGATAAGGTGCTTGGTGTTCTCGTCCTCGGGGTTGACTGCAACGGCGGTATCACCGAACATTGTCTCAGGACGGGTGGTGGCGATCTCTACGAAGCCGTCCTCGCCCTTGATGGGATATTTGATGTGCCAGAAGTTGCCGGGCTGATCCTTATAATCAACCTCCGCATCCGAAAGAGCGGTAAGGCAACGGGGACACCAGTTGATAATGCGGTAGCCTCTGTAAATGAGGCCCTTGTTATAGAGGTTTACGAACACCTCTCTTACGGCACGGGAGCATCCCTCGTCCATAGTGAAGCGTTGTCTCGACCAGTCGCAGGATGCACCGAGCTTCTTAAGCTGGCTGGTAATTCTGGCCTCATAGGAATCCTTCCACGCCCATACTCTCTCTAGGAACTTCTCACGTCCGAGGTCATAGCGAGAGAGTCCCTCGTCGACACGGAGTCTCTCCTCAACCTTGATCTGAGTAGCGATACCCGCATGGTCGGTGCCGGGCACCCAGAGTGTGGAGTAGCCCTGCATACGCTTGGTACGTACAAGGATGTCCTGAAGTGTCTCGTCAAGAGCGTGACCCATATGAAGCTGTCCCGTTACGTTGGGGGGCGGGATAACTATCGAGAAGGGCTTCTTTTTCTTATCGGGATCGGGCTTGAAATAACCCTTCTCCGACCACTCGCCGTAGAGTCTGTCCTCAAACTCCTGGGGATTATAGTTTTTTGCAAGTTCTTTTCTCATATTTTCCTCCATCCTCTTATGCGAGGAGTTTTTTAATAATCAAAACAAAAAGCCCGAGTCCGCGAATTGCAGACTCGGGGCGTAAAAAACTTTACACGGTACCACCCGATTTCGGATATTCAAAAGAAATATCCCTCGACACCCTTAACGCGGGGGGACGCCGAGGTCTCGGGAGAGGGTCTCCTTTTTCTCGGGATACAATACGCGACCTTCATTCGACCTGCCGTGGCTCACACCTACCGCCACGTCTCTGCCTTCTGCTCGGTAAAAAACTACTCCTCGTAAGGGCAAAACGTTTTTGCTTTATCATTTTAACATATAATCTATGGTTTGTCAAGGTAATATTTTAAGTACCCCAGAGGATTTTCCCATCAAAGGTTTTTTCTCAAAAATAGATCTATTCGTTCT